>JBEOKA010000464.1:0-5057 GCA_040275325.1 Myxococcaceae bacterium
AGGGCACCGGCGACGAGCGCGAGGACGAGCGACATGGGTTGCACCGTAAACCGCCAGGCGCCCGCGACCAGCCACCAGGCCTGAAACGAAGCACCTCATCGGTTTTCGCCTGGCTTGATTCACGCCAGGTGAGCGCTGATCAGACCCGCGACACTCCGGCAGCGCACGGCTAGCGTCAGGGCGTGTTCGAGACCGCCTCCATCGCCCACGAAGTCGACAAAGCCACCTGGAAGAAGCAGGAGCCGAAGCTGCGCCAGGCCCTGCTCGCCGCGCAGTACCGGGTGCTCGAGCAGAAGAAGTTCCCCGTGCTGGTGCTCATCGGCGGCGTCGAAGGCGCCGGCAAGGGCGAGACCGTCAACCTGCTCCACGAGTGGATGGACCCTCGCCACATCATCACGCATGCGTTCGACCAGCCCAGCGACGAGGAGCGCACCCGGCCGGCCATGTGGCGCTTCTGGCAACGGCTGCCGCCGAAGGGGCGCATCGGCATCTTCTTCGGCGCGTGGCACAGCCAGCCCATTCTCGACCGTGCGTTTCGCGCCATCAGCAAGGCCGAGCTCGACCAGCGCGTCGCCGCGGTGAACCGCTTCGAGAAGATGCTCTGTGACGAAGGCGTGCTGCTGGTGAAGTTCTGGTTTCACCTCACCAAGAAGCAGCAGCGCAAACGGCTCGAGGCGCTCGCGGCCGACAAACGCACCCGGTGGCGCGTGGGTGACGGCGAGTGGGACCTGTTCGGCCAGTACGACCGGTTCGCCGACGCCTCCGAGCACTTCGTGCGCAGCACCTCGACGGGCCTCGCGCCCTGGCACATCGTCAACGGCGCCGACGCGCGCTACCGCTCCCTCACCGTCGGCAAGACGCTGCTGGCCAGCATCGAAGACCGGCTCGAAGACGGGGTGCCCGCGACGAACACCAACGCGCCGCCCCTGCTCCCGCCAGTCGACGGCCGCAACGTGCTCAAGGCGCTCGACCTGACGCAGAAGCTCGACGACGCCTCGTACGAGAAGCAGCTCGAGAAGTGGCAGGGCCGCCTCAACCTGCTCTCGCGCGACGTGAAGTTCCGCAAGGTGTCGGTGGTGTGCGTCTTCGAGGGCAACGACGCCGCGGGAAAAGGTGGCGCCATTCGCCGCATCACGCAGGCCATCGACGCGCGCTTCATTCGCCCCATTCCCATCGCCGCGCCCACCGAAGAGGAGCGCGCGCAGCCCTACCTCTGGCGCTTCTGGAGACACCTGCCCCGCCACGGCCGCATCGCCATCTTCGACCGCAGCTGGTACGGCCGCGTGCTCGTCGAGCGCGTCGAGGGCTTCGCGTCAGAGGCCGCGTGGATGCGCGGGTACGAGGAGATCAACGACTTCGAGCAGGAGCTCATCACCGGCGGCTCGGTGCTGACGAAGTTCTGGCTCGCCATCTCGAAAGAAGAACAGTTCAAGCGCTTCAAGGAGCGCGAGCGCACGCCATTCAAGCGCTTCAAAATCACCGACGAAGACTGGCGCAACCGCAAGAAGTGGGACGAGTACGAGACGGCTGTCTGCGACATGGTCGACCGCACCAGCACCGAAGAAGCCCCGTGGACGCTGGTGGAAGCCAACGACAAGAACTTCGCGCGGGTGAAGGTGCTCAAGACGCTCTGCCGCGCCGTCGAGGCGCGCTTCGACGCCTTGTGACGCGCTTCGATGGGCTCGACGGGGTGCGGGCCGCGGCGATGCTGCTCGGGCTCGTCTACCACTCCACCTACGCCTTCATGCCAGACGTGGGGCCGTGGTTCCCCGTGCAGGCCGAGGCCACGTGGAGCGGCTTCTCCATCATCGCGGGCGTCATTCACGCCGTGCGCATGCCGGTGTTCTTCACGCTGTCGGGGTTCTTCGCGGCGCTCGTGCTGCAGCGGCGTGGCGATGGGTTCTTGAAAGACCGCGCGAAGCGGCTGCTGGTGCCGTTCTTCGTGGCGCTGCCCATCTCGTTCGTCGCCGACGTCTTCATTCGCCGCGCGTCGCTCGCGCAGGGCACGATGAACCCCGACTTCGCAGGCCAGGGCGAGTGGCTGTTTCGCCCACTGCACCTGTGGTTCCTCGAAAATTTGTTCGTGTTCTGTCTTTGCGGGTGGCTGCTGTCGAAGACGAAGCTGACGGTGCGGCTCGATGGAGCCCTGCGCGTTCCCGAGGTGCTGGTGCTCGGTAGCGTGCTCACCGCCGCGTCAGTGCTGCTGTTCGGAGAGCCGCAGCCGGCGTTCTCGTTCGTGCCGTCGTTGAGCAGCGTCGTCTTCTTCGCGCCGTTCTTCGCGTTCGGGTGGTTGTTGCATCAATCGCAGCACGCGACGGGGGTGCTGCAGCGCCGCGGCTGGTGGATGTCGCTGGCCTCGCTCGCGTTGTGTCTGTTCGTCTTCTCGCGCCCGCTCCAATGGCAATGGCAGGGCCAGGTGCTGGCGGCGGTGGCGGCGTGGCTGATGGTGCTGGGCGTCATCGGGCCGGCGCTCAGGCCAGGCTCCAGACCGCCCGGCGTGCTCGTGCAGTCGGCGTACTGGGTGTACCTGGTGCATCACCCGCTGGTGCAGGGCGGCCAGGTCCTGGTGGCGAAGCAGCCGTGGCCCGCGTGGGTCGGCTACCTGGTCGTCGTGGGTGGTGCGTTCCTCATCAGCTTCGGCACGTTCTTCTTCATCGTGCGCAGAACGCCGCTCGCGCCGTGGCTTGGAGCGAGGCGTGCAACTCCAAACACTGCCTGAGCGAGCGAGAAGAGCGCTCGTCGCACTCCGAAGCCTCGAGTGAGGTCAGTGACGTTGAATCCCACAACCTGACGAGACGAACCACCAGGCAGACGGAGGCGGACGCGATTGGGCCTCTTCTATTGGAGTTGCATGATTTGAAGTTTCGCACCGAAATGGGGCGGTCATCGCCATATGGCGCACCCGAGCGTATTGGGTTGTGGAAGTTCAAATTGTGCAACTCTAATAGAAGACCCCTGGAAGCGACCCGCCAGGCCACGGTCGCGAGGACTCGAGCGGTCTCACGATTCTTCGCCACCTGGAGACCTCGAGGCTTCGGAGCGCCCTCCGTCAGCCCTCGCTCCTCAACAGCCGTTTCTCCCACCCCGTCACCGCGTGCTGAGCAGCCGCCCAATCTCCTGCTCGTCGAGCGCCACGAAACGCCCGCGGTCGGCCTCGTAGAGCGACACCATCGTCTTCTCGATGTCGAACCACAGCGCGTGCAACCGAATCTCACCCTTGCGCTTCGCGATGGGCGTGTAGCTGGCGACGTGGTCGAGCTGCTGCAGCACGTTGGCCTGCGAGAGCCGGTCGACCTCGGGCAGCTTCGGGTCGATGAAGTCGGACAGCTTGAGCCGTGTCTGTGACGCCTCGCCGTGCTCGAGCCACGCCACCAGATTCGGCGCCAGGGCCGAGAGCTTCTGCCGCCCGTCGAGCACCGCCTTCATGGCGCCGCAGTTCGAGTGCCCGCACACCGCGATGTCGCGAATGCCCAGCACCTCGACGCCGTACTCGATGGCCGAGGCCTCGCTCACGTCACCGACCGAGAAGCCGCTCGTACCCGCGGGCGCGATGAGGTTGCCCACCGTGCGCACGACGAAGACGTCACCGGGCTCTTCGCTCGTCAGCAGGTGCGGCACCACACGGCTGTCACTGCAGCTGATGAGCAACAGCTCGGGCTCCTGGCCCTGGCTGAGGTCCTTGAAGAGCGGCCGCATCGTTGGGGCCAGCTCGGTCTTGAAGTTGATGAGGCCGCGGAGCAGTCGGTGCATCTTGTCCTCATGATGACCAGCCTGCGACTTGTCGAGTGAGTCTGTTGATTTCAAGGCATCTCAGTAGGGGTCGTCGACCAGTTCATTGGAGTACGGGTCCTTCAGGTCCTTCGTGCTCGGCTTCGGCTTCACGGCTCTCGCCTTCTCGAGCTCGAGCTTCAACTCCGAGAGCTGACGCGAGAGCAGAATCTTCCGCTCCATCTTCGCGTAGCCAGGCGCGCTCAACGTCACCACCACGATGTCGCCCTCTTTGCCCTTGAGCGCCAGCGGCGTGTGGCCCACCAACAGCCCGTCGACCTCGACCTGCACGTCGGCGGGCTTCGTCGACAGCTTGAGCTCGATGGTGGCGGCGGTCGGCGGGGTTGGCGCCGGCTCCTTCACCAGCGCCGCGATGGGTTTGGCCGGAGCTGGTGCGGGCGTGGGCGGCGCCATGGTCGTTGCGCTCTCGACGCGTCGACCCAGTCCGAAGGCGATGAGCACCACGCTGACGACGGCTCCCACGGCGAGCAGGCCAATCGCCAGCCCTCGTGACGGGCGCGCTCGCGCGGGCTGCGGTGGCGGTGCTGCTGGAGCACGCGCAGGTGCTGGCGCCGGCGGGCGGGGCGCGCTCGCCGCCGGGAGAATGAGCGTCGACGACACCGGCTGCTCCACACGCGTCTCGGCGGCGGGTGGCCGAACGACGGGCAGGCCTGCCTCGACGACGGTGGCTGGCGAGGCAGGCGCCAAGAGAGCCGGCCGAACGACTGGCGACGCCGGCTCGACGACGGTGGCTGACGAGGCAGGCATCGCCGCTCCGTGAGGAGCCGACACGGCCGGAGCTGACGCGACCGGCGCTCCGTCTGCTGCCGCGCGCGCCGCCCCCTGAGAGGTCACGCGCTGGCGCGGAGGTGCCTCCTGCTGCGCAGGTGCTGCTGAGCCATCGACTCCAGCAGACGCGCCACCCCTCGGAGCCGACGCGACCGGAGCTGCACCAGCAGAGGCCACGCGCTGGCGCGGCGCCGACGGACCCGGAGGTGCCTCCTCCTGATGCGCAGGAGCTGGCGAGGCAGACGCGACCGGAGCTGCACCAGCAGAGGCCACGCGCTGGCGCGGCGCCGACGGAGCCGGAGGTGCCTCCTGCTGCGCAGGTGCTGCTGCATCTGACGCGGGGCTGCGCCGCGAGGGGTCGGCCGCGCGTGCCGCACCCTGCGAGGCCAGCGCGCCCCGCTGCGACTCCAGAGGGCCGGCCGCTCCAGCCGCGGCGTCGGAGCCGGGACTTCGCCGCGACGGGTCGGCCACACGCGCTGACGCATCAGAGCCCGGCTTGC
>JBEOKA010000465.1:0-28793 GCA_040275325.1 Myxococcaceae bacterium
CTGCCGCTCCGCCCGCGGCGACGTTGGCTCGCGACGGCGAAGTCGAACTGAGCAATATGGCAAAATGACGCGTTGCGCATTTTCGCCCGCGTCACTGTGTCAGTCCCTTCACACCTGGTGCCCGGAGACCTTCGTGTTTCCGGGCGTTTGTGTTTCTGAAACCTCCGGCATCGTGGCTGCATTTCCCTTCGTTCACGGGGTTCGGGCCGACAACTTCCCCGCAGCACGAAATAGCTGAACGACTTCGTGCGTTTGCTGTTCACGGAAGTTCGCGAGGGAGTGACGACATGTTGGGGTTCTCGACGAAGAGCGACAAGGCGCGGGCAGAGTTCGAAGGACTCGTCGCGCCGTGGCTCGACTCCCTCTACGGCGGTGCGCTGCGGCTGACCCGCAACGAGCGTGACGCCGAAGATCTGGTGCAGGACACCGTGATGCGGGCCTACCGCTTCTTCGACAAGTTCGAGCGCGGCACCAACTTCCGCGCGTGGCTCTTCAAGATCCTCACGAACACGTTCATCAACGGGTACCGCCGCCAGGTAAAGGAGCGCTCGCTGGGCGACGAGTCGGAGCGACAGAGTGTCGAGGCGCAGTTCTTCTCGTCCGACACGACCGATCAGGCGCAGAACCCCGAGGACTACCTGCTCCAACGGGTGATGAGCGACGACGTGCTCAAGGCCATCGACACGCTGCCCATCGACTTCCGCATGGTGGTGATCCTCGCCGACCTGCAGGAGTTCTCGTACAAGGAGATCGCCGACATCCTCGACGTGCCCGTGGGCACGGTGATGAGCCGGCTGTTCCGTGGCCGCCGGCAGCTCGAGGCGGTGCTGCGCAAGCGCGAACAGGTGGAGGAGGCTCCGCTCGTCGACTTGAACGCGTACCGGGAGCGGAAGAAGCTGGCCTGAGGAGCGTTGAGATCACCGGATGAATTGCCGCGACGCCGAACCTCTCATGATGCCCTACCTCGACGACGAGCTCGTCGAGGCTGATCGTCTCGAGGTCGAGAAGCACCTCGCCGAATGCTCGCCGTGTTCGAAGCAGAGCGAGGTCTCGAGGCACAACCGCACCCTGGTGCGAACGCTGGCGAAGGCGGGCACTCCGCCGATGCCCGAGGCGCTGCGCGCGAAGGTCTTCACCAAAGTCCGCTCGGAACAGGCGGGGCAGCGTCAGGGGCGCTTCCTTCGCTTGTCCGTAGCGGCCGCTGGCGTCGCGCTCTGCGCCTTCGTCGGCCATCACCAGTGGCGCTCGTTTCAGCGAAAGCTCTACGTCGAAGACGCCGCCAGCCGGCATGCCCGCCAGTTCCCCCTCGAGGTTCGGGTGCCACAGCCCGAGGCGCTCGAGGCCTGGTTCGACGGCAAGCTCGGCCACCGCGTCGCCGTGCCCCGCTTCCCCAACGCCATCGCCGAAGGGGCGCGCGTGCTGAACGTTCGCGAGAAGCAGGCGGCCTACATTCGCTACGACGCCCCGACCCGCGCCTCGGCCCAGCCACGGCAGGTGGGGCTCTTCGTGTTCGGTGACAACGGAAACGACATCGACGTCGGAGCCCGAGGCGAGGCCGAGCTGGGGAACTCGAACGGCTACAACGTCGTCACCTGGCGCGAAGGCGACATCGTGTACCAGCTCGTGACGGACCTCGAAGAGGACGACATTCGAGAGCTGCTGCCCGCCGACCCGGGTCATCGCCCACCGCCGGCTGTGCCAGTGGGAAGACCTGCGCTTGATGTGCAACCAGCGTCGTTTCAGCGCTGAGGCCTCGCCTCGCGGCATTCGTTGACCCTCTAGAACCACGCCACTAGCCTCGGCGCGCAATGTCCAAGACAGTTCTCATCGTCGAGAAAGACGTCGCGCTCATGCATGCCATGCGCGACGCACTCGTGGGCCGGGGCTTCGAAGTCGACGAGACAACCGACGGCAAGGCCGTGCCCGAGCTCGTGAAGAAGAAGAAGCCCGACTGCGTGGTGCTCGCGGTCGATCTCGACGCCGGCCAGAACGGCTACATCCTCTGCAAGAAGCTGAAGAGCGACGACGATCTCAAGGGCGTGCCGGTGTTGATCGTCGGCGACCCCAAGGGCTTCGGTCAGCACCAGAAGCTCAAGACGCGCGCCGAGGACTACCTGGGCAAACCATTCGAGGCCCCGTCCGTGATCGACCGCGTGGGAGCGCTCGCAGGCTTCCCGCCCGAGCCCGCCCCTGCCGCCAGTGAAGAGTCTGGCTTCGACCCGGGCTCACTGCTCGACGAAGGGTCGTCGTCAGACGAGCTCGCGCTCGAGGGCGCGACCAGCGAAGAGACGGTCGGCAACAGCGACCCCGACTTCGAGATGGTCGACGCGATGTTCGACGACAAGCCGCCCGCTGAAGAGGTGGCGATCGAAGAGCCCCCCGCCCCGCCCGAAGAGATCCCGCTGTCGACCTCGAACTTCGACGAAGACGAGTTCCCCGCCGAGAAGACGGTCGTGGGCTTCATGCCGAAGCTCGAGACGCCGCCGCCCCCGCCGAAGCCTGCCAAGCCGTCACCACCGGCCCACAAGCCGGCTCCCGAGAAGAAGCCCTTCACGAGCTCACCGTCGATCAGCGGAGATGGCTCCGAGGCACGCGAGCTGCGCGCCAAGGTCAGCGAGCTGTCGAGCGCCCTCGAAGACGCCAACCGCCGCGCGACCGAGTTCGAAGACAAGGTGCGCGACCTCGAGACCCAGCTCGAGACGAAGCAGACCGAGCTCGAGGCCTCGAAGTCTGGCGGCGGCAAGAACGAGAAAGACGTCTTCAACCTTCGCGACTCGGTCAACAAGAAGGACAAAGAGATTCTCAAGCTCAAGACCGAGCTCAACGAGAAGGAGAAGGAGATCGTCGAGCTGCGGGAGAAGGAGAACTCGCTCGATCAGCAGGTCTCTGAGTCGTCGGGCGAGTTGGCGCGCAAAGACGCCCAGATCAAGACGCTGCAGACGAAGGCCGATCAGCTCGCCGCCGAGCGGAAGAAGATCGACCAGCAGCTGATGACCGCCAAAGAAGAGGCGCGTTCGGCCAGCGCCCGCCTCACCTCGTTGCAGACCGACTTCGACGCGCCGCAGCCCCGCGCTCAAGAGATGGAGCAGGAGCTCGAGACGATTCGCGCCGAGAAGAGCGACCTCGAGAACGCGCGCCAGCAGGCCGAGTCCGATCTCGCCGAAGCGCGCGGAGAGCTCGAGGCCGTGAAGGGCCAGCTCGACGAGCGCAGCCGTGAGGCCGACGACGTTCGCAGCCAGCTCGAGCAGTCGCAGATCGATCTCGACGGCGCCCGCAACCAGATCACCACGCAGGCTCAGGCCTTCGCCGACGAGATCTCGGGGCTGCGTCAGCGCATCGCCGATCTCGAGGGCGAGTCGAAGAAGCACGAAGATCGCGCGAGCCGGCAGCAGGCGCGCCTCAAGGCCGTGCTGCAAGACGAAGAGCGTGTGCGCGAGGTGCTCGAGCAGGCCCTCTCGCAGCTCAAGCACGACGGCGTCGAGGGCGACGAAGACATCGACATCGACGAGCTCGCCGAGGCGTGAGGCTCAGCCCTTCTTGGGCTCGGTCTTCCGCTGAATCATCTTCTTCGCCATCAGCTGAATCGCGCCAGAGACGTTCTTGTCTCTGGCGAGCGCCTTCACGTCGGCCTCGGCGAGGGTGTTCAAGAAGCGCATCAGCACCTGCGCCGGCACCTTGGGGTTCTTCACCAGCGCGAGCCGCACGGGGTATTTCCGGATCCACTCGCGGTGCGTGTAGATGACGTTCAGCACGTCCTGGTGAGCGCCCTTGTTGATCGCCTGCGCCATCACCTCCTGATCGGTGATGCGCGGGCTGCGAATGGTGGCGACCGCGACGAGCTTGTTCGCGTCGCGAATCAACATGCCGCGCACCTCTTTGTTGCCCTTGGTGGCGAGCTTGATCTTCTGGGAGATCGACATGCGCGCGATCTTCTGGGTCAGCGTGAGCTTCTTGTCCTCGGCGAGCTTCTGCTCGCGCTCGGCCTGCTTCTGCGCCTTCTCGGCGTCGGTCGGCAGCTCACCTTCGGCCCCGACTCCGAACTCGGCGATCACCTCGTCAGCGGTTGGGCCCGGGTCGACCGGCGTCGCGGCGGCTTGAGGCCCGAACAGACGGATCTTCGCGGCCAGCATCTGGGGCACGGCCGGCAGATCGAGCCCGTTGCGAACGGCGAAATCGCAGACACCATCGATCAGCGCGCCCTGCGCGATCGGGTTGAGCGCGAGCTGCGGAATGATGCCCTCGTGGCGCAGCAGGCGCAGCTGGTTCTGCCCGATGAGCTCGGCGATCTTCTGGCTGCAGTGCGAGGCGATGGCCGCGACCGCCGAGTCGGGCGTGCTCGAGTTGAGGATCAGCATCTCGGCGTACGCGTCGTTCTGCGCGTACACCTCGAGGTACCAGCCCAGCACCACGCCCTGCACGCCCTCGTCGCGGAAGCCCGAGGCCGCGATGCGATCGGGCAGCGTCGACGCCGTCTTGCCGGCCGTCTCGCGAATCTTCTCTTCGCCGTCGTACATCAGCATGAACAACGCCCCGAGCATGTCGGGGGGCGCGAGCGGCACCAGCGCCTTCGCCGCCATCATGCGCAGGGGAACCGGCGCCTTCTGATCGACGTGCTTGCGCATGTTCTCGGGCAGGAAGTCGGGCGTGATCGGGCAGGCGCTGACTGCAGGAGCCTCCTGTACCGGCGCGGCCTCGGCGGGAACGGCAGCGGGGACTTCGTCGCTCATGATCGGTTCCTCTCGTAGATGAGGCGCAGGCCGTCGAGCGTGAGGAACTCGTCGACCTCGTCGATGGCCTTCGACTCTCCAGCGATCAGCGGCGCGAGGCCACCGGTCGCGAACACCTTCAGCGGGCTGCCAATCTCGCCCTTCATGCGTTCGCAGATACCGTCGACCAGCGACACGTAGCCGAACACCAGGCCTGACTGCATCGAATGCACGGTGTTGCGGCCGATGACGTTCGGCGGGCGGGCGAACTCGACCCGCGGCAGGCGGGCGGCGTTGCGGAAGAGGGCGTCCATCGCGATGGTGATGCCCGGGCAGATCGCACCGCCCAGGTACTCGCCCTTCGCGCTCACCGCGTCGAAGGTGGTGGCGGTGCCGAAGTCGACGACGATCAACGCGCCCTGGTGCTTCTCGCGCGCCGCGACGGCGTTGACGATGCGATCAGCGCCGACCTCTCGCGGGTTGTCGTAGAGAATCGGCATGCCCGTCTTGATGCCGGGGCCGACGAAGAGCGGCTTCGTGTGGAAGTACCGCTCCGACATGCGCTCGAGGTTGAACTGCATCGCGGGCACGACACTCGAGACGGCGACGGCGTCGACCTTCGAGGCATCGAGTCCCGCGTGGGCGAACCACTGCAGCACCAGAATGCCGTACTCATCAGAGGTGCGGCGCGAGGTGGTCTCGAGGCGCCAGTGCGAGATCAGCTTGGTGCCCTGGTAGGCGCCAATCACGGTGTTGGTGTTGCCGACGTCGATCGCGAGGAGCATGTCAGGGGCGCAGCATAGCCAGCACGGCAGGTGGAGCGATCAGCTCTTGCGGGGCCGCACCTGCTCGACATCGCCGGCCAGCACCCGCTCGACGCGGCCGTCGACGCGAACGAGCAGCGCGCCAGACTCGTCGATGTCTTCAGCAACGCCCCGAAGCTCCTTCGCGTCGGAGCGCACGACCACGTCCTTGCCCAGAATCGACGACAGCGCCTTCCACGCCTGGCGCACGGGCCCGAAGCCCTGCTCCTGCCAGGTGTCGAGCCACTGCTCGAGCTTCGTCAACAAAGCCGCGGTGAAGAGCGCGCGCGGAACCTGCTGCTTGCGGGCGATGGCGACCGAGGTGGCGAGCTCGCGAACGTCGGGAGGAAAGTCGCTGGCCTCGGCGTTCAGGTTCACCCCGATGCCCAGCACGATGAAGTGCACCCGCTCGGTGTCGGCCGACAGCTCGGTGAGAATGCCCGCGACCTTGAGGCCATCGAGCTGAACGTCGTTGGGCCACTTGATCTGCGCGTTCGCGCCGGCTTCCTTGAGCGTCTCGGCGAGGGCGACGGCCGCCACCAACGTCAGCTCGGGCGCGCGGGTCGGCGAGATCTCGGGCCTCAAGATCACCGACATCGCCAGGTTCTTGCCGGCAGGAGACACCCACGCCCGACCGCGACGGCCTTTTCCCGCCGTCTGCGATTCGGTGATCACGACCTCGCCGTGCAGCGCGCCTTCTTGCGCGAACTCGAAGGCCTGCACGTTGGTCGAAGGCAACGCCTCGAAGTGGTGAAGGGTTCGGCCGAGATCGCGCGTCGACAGGAGCGGGCTCACCTCGAGCGGGGTGAGCCGATCAGGCACCTGCAGCAGCCGGTAACCACGCGCGGGCTGGGCCTCGATCGTGTAGCCGAGCTTGCGCAGCGTCTCGACGTACTTCCAGACGGCGGCGCGCGAGAGCCCGAGCTTGTCGGACAGCGTCGCGCCCGAGATGAAGTCCGACCCGCCCTCGGCGAGGAAGGAGAGGATCATCTCTTCGTTCGATTGTTCGCTCTCGACGGGTTCCACCGTGAGGGAGGCTAATGGGCCGGCTTGGCCGCTTCAACCGGAGCTGCTCCCGGCGCGGTGAACTTCAGCAGGGTCAGCTGCGACTGGGGCAGGCGCTTCCCTTGATCCTCCAGGGTAGTCGCCATGCGCACAATGCCGACGCCGGGGGCGAGGGTGATCTCATTCACCAGGGTCTTGCTGCCGTCGATGCGGTTGCGGCTCTCGACGATGACGCAGCCCTCCCAGTGACCGGCGGGAGCATCGCAGGGCTGATCGGCGACGATGATCTCGTAGTTCTCGACCGACGACGGCGAGACGACGTTGTTCCAGCGGGTGCCGGTCTCGATGGGGTTTCGCAACAGGTAGCGGCGCTCGTCACGCACGCCCCACGCGTCGGCCAGCATGCGGGCGCCAGTGGAGTCTTCGGCGAGGCCGTCCACCACCTTCACGATCGAGACGGGCAGCTTGCGCTTCTCGCCCAGCATCGAGGCCTCGTACTCCCAGGCGCTGCCGAGCTTGAGCGAGAAGAAGTCGGCGGCGGTGCGCTCGGGGGTCGTCGCCTTCGCGGTCGTGCCTGAGCTGCCGGTCGCGCAGGAGCAGCACACCACGAGCGAGAGGAGTGTGAGACGTCGAGTCATGGCGTGGTGCCTTTCGGAGCCGCGGGCTTCTGCAGCTTCTTGCGATCGCGCAGCTCGGTCAGGGCCTTCTCGGCCGAGGCGCGCACGAGGGGATCATCGTGACCCGAGGCCACGACGTCGAGATAGGCCTCGGCGTCATCTCCGCCGATGGCCGAGAGCGCGAAGACGATCTCGCGCTGCACGACGGGGTTCTTCGCGCGCGACGCCTCGATGATGGCCGGTACCGCGGCGGGATCTTTGAGCTCCACCAACAGGCCGATGGTGCGGCGGAGGACGCCGAGATCATCGCGCTCGAGGCGCTTGAGCAGCGCGGGCAGCGCAGCCGGGTGGTGGCGGCGAGCGAGGAGCCGAACGGCCGCGGCCTGAACGCCGGGCTCCCGATCATCGACCCGCTTCGCGATCGCGTCGTCCGTCAGCTTGTCGAGATCGATCGATGCGCGAGCCTCGGCTGCCACCTGCGCGAGGCACAGATCGAGCGCCTTCACCGCCGCCGCCTGCACGGCTTCGATCTGGTTCGACTCGGCCTTCGTCTGCTCCGACGCTTCCACCTCGAGGAGATCGGGAGCGCCCTTCTGTCTCAGCGACAGCGCGACGACCGCGCTCCCTGGAAGCTCTGCCTGGGGATCGGGCTCGTCGATTCGTGCAGCGATCGCGACCCGCCACGGCTTCACGCTCGAGGACTTGTCCTCTGCAGCGTTGACGATGAAACCCGCACGGCCGAGCGCCGCGTCGAGGCGGGAGATCAGCTGGGGCGCCTCCCAGCCCACGATCTCTCGCCCCTCGAAGACGTCGATCTCGGTGCGTTGAACGACGGGCTTGTCACCCCGCGTGCACGCGCTGCCGACGAAGCACGCCAGCATGCCGCACGCGAGGAGCCTCATTCGATCACTCCGACTCAGCTCGGCTCACCGGTGCCCGAAGGCGGAGCCTCCGGAGCGGGCGCGGGAGCCGGGGCAGCCGGTGCTTCGCTGGGCGCCGTGACGGCGGCTGCGTCTGGGGCAGCAGCCGGCGTCGAGCCATCGGCCGCCTGAACTGGAGGCGCGCCCTCTGGCCGGTTGGCACCTCCACGACGACGACGACGGCGACGGCGGCGACGACGACGACCTCCTTCACCGGGAGCAGCGGGCTCGCCGGGAGCGCCACCCTCTGCGCCCTCCCCGCCTTCACCCTCGTCTCCTTCGTCGTCATCGTCTCCGTCATCACCCTCGTCGTCAGCGCCCTCGGCCGCAGCCTGAACGACGCCTTCGGGTGCTGGGGCCTGCGGCTGCGCTTCGGGCGCGCTCGGCGGCGTGGGCTTCGACTCGTCGCCCTCTTCGCTCTCGGCGCGCGCTTCGGGACGGCCGCCGTCACGTTCACGCTGACGCTCTTCGCGGCGCTTGGCGGCCTCATCGGCGTCGGCCTTCGCCTGATCGAAGAACGCCTCGTCGATGTCGAACAGCTCGACACGGGTGACGGCGACTCCAACCTCGGCGTCGAAGAACTTCTCGGCCAGGTGATCACCGCACCACAACATCGCGAGCGCCCCACTGCCGGTCGCCTCTGAGCGGGCGTCGCCGCGCGCTTCACCCGGCGTCAGCAGCAGGCCGAGGTTCGCGCTCAGCTGGCCGATGTCGCGCCGCAGATCCTGAACGACGCGCCGCTCGACCTGCGTGGAGCCACGGATGATGCGAATCGCGAAGCGCAGCTCGAGGCTGCCTTCCTTCTTTCGCGCCGAGAGCAACGCGCCGTCTTTTGCGCGGCGGGCCACCTTGAGCTCGCGGAAGCCGTTGGCGTGCAGCAGCTTCACGCAGGCCTTCTCGAAGGTGCCGGTCTCGAGCTCGCTGAGCTTCTTGCGGAACACCCGCGCCATCGCCTTGCGCGCGTCCTTCACGCTGGTGCGGGCGGTGTGAACGAGGGCGAGATCTTCGGGGGTCGCCGCCGTCAGCGCGGTCGAGACGCCTTCTTCGCGGTCGCGCTTGCGCTGCGAGCGCAGCACCACGCGGCCGTTCTCGAAGGGCAGGTTCGCGGCCTTGCAGAAGGTCTCCTGCAGCTGGAGCGGCAACACGGCCGACTCGGGCGGCGAGGTGTCGACCGACAGCTGCAGCTCGTTGGCGTCGGTGCGCAGGCCGGTGAACTGCGGGCGGCGGCCCTGATCGATGCGCTGCTGGTTGTCGTCGGCGAGGGCCTCGAGCAGCGCGAGCGTGCCGAGATCGTCGACGAGATCGCGCGCCTTGAGCCGGGCGATGAGCTCGCTGGGCACCAGGGCGCCCGCCTCGGTGAGCACCTCGAACGCCACCTCGGGCACGGGCGGGAACTTCTTGCGCTTGCCGTCATCATCACGGCGGCGGTTGCGTTCGGCCTGACGACCGATCGCGCGCAGGTACTCGGCGCGAGGCTCGGGGTGCCGCTCGGTCGGCCGCAGCGGAGGCAGGTTCTCTTCCGGGTTCGGGTCGACGGTGCCGGTGATCGCCAGCGCGTCAGCGTCTTCGGTCAGCATCCAGTCAGACAGCGCGAAGGTGTCTCGCGCGGTGACGACGAGCTTCCGATCTCTCGAACGCTTCGCCTGTGCGGCCAGCCGCGCGAGCATCGTCTGCTCAGGCACTTTGCCCACGTGAGACAAGAGACCCTTGTCGAGTGAACGCTTCGTAATATCCAGGTAGTGCAACGGAGCGCCCGCTTCTTCCAGAACGCGCAGCGCCGCCTCGTAGAAAGTCATTCTTTTTCCCAGCGAAATCGGGGGCTTCAAAGCAGCCCACACGAAAGGGAGGGCAAGGTACGCTCCAGACCCTGACGAGTCAACGAAGTCGGGGACTTTCGCGCGGGGGCGGCTTGCTGACGTTGAGGCTGGGAGAGCGGTGGAGGAACAAGGGGGCGCTCCCGAAGGACTCCGTGTCGCTCGAGATCGAGGGCGTCTCGCTGCTGCCGGTGATCGAAGAGACCGATCTGGCGCAGTGGCTGTCGACGTGGCTCGAGGCGCTCAAGGGGCTCATCGTCGAGAAGAACGCGACGGCGCAGGTGTCGCTCGAGCTGCCCGCGCTCGAGCTGTGTCTGCTGCGCAGGCCGGGGCTGACGGTCGAGCTGTCGATCATCTCGCTCGAGCCCGAGCCGCGGCGCATCACGAACCCGGTGACGATCGATCTCGTCGAGCTGAGATCGGCGCTCGAGGTGGCGACCCGCAGCTTCCTGCGCGGCGCGGCTGACGCAGGCGTCGAGCGCGAGGTGATCGTCAACCTCGAGCGGCAGCTGCGCGAGGCGACGGGGCGCGCCATCACACCGTTCGGAGCTGCGTCGCACGGGCCGTGGGTATTCTCGAAGTCGATCGACGATCACTCGCTCGAGGTCCAGGACCGCGACGGCCGCACGACGATGGTGTCTCGGGGCTCGGGCTCGCTCGCGGCGCTGCTCACCGGCGGCTCGCTTCGACACGGTGGGTCGATCTCTGCGCAGCCGCCCTTCCTCGCGCTGATGGGGCTCGTTCGTCGCAAGCCCTCGGCGGCGGCGTTCGAGCTGGGGCTCGCGTTCTGCGCTGCCCTTCACGAACGACAGGTGGGCTGGGCGACGAACCCATGGGTCGACGCGCTCTTCGTCCGCTGCACCGAGGGGCTGGCGGCGCTGCGTCCACCGCGACGCGACGATGAGGCGGTTCCCGCGCCGCGCCCCTCAGCGCCACGGCCCGAGTCGCCGCTCGCGCCCGTCGGCACGCCCCGTCGCGTGACGTTGACGCCGAAGTGGGCGCGCCCGGTGGCGCTGGGAGAGCCACGGGGCCGCATCGCGCTGAGCAAGAAGAGTGTGGTGGTGCGCGCGCCGCACGCCGCGCACGTGTTCTCGCTCGCCGGCAAGGGGTGGCGCCGCGGGCATGCTCCGCGCGGCGTCGCGACGGCTTCAGACGGCACCGTGCTGGTGGCGACCGAGTCGAAGTTGTTCTGCTACTCGGGCCACGAGCCTGGCGCGCGGTGGATGAGGGATGGCGGCGGGCTGAGAGTCGGGCCTGATCTCGAGCTGCATGAAGGCCGCTGGCTGACGCGGCTGGGTGGGCGCGGAGCGCTCGCGCTCGAGGCGATGACGGGCTGCGAAGCGTGGCGGTTCGATCCACCTCGAACCCAGCGCGCCGTCATCTCGTCGGTCGGCGGCCGGCTGATCGTTGGCACTGACGCGGGCGATCTGTACGGCCTCGACGCCAGCGACGGCCAGGTGCGCTTTCGCATTCGCGGCCCGGTGGGAAGCCCCTGGCCCGTCGCCGCGATTCAGCGAGACGCGATCGCGGTGCTGACGAACTCGGCGCAAACGGTGGTGCTGCGCTTCGCGGCGCTCGCGGGGGGCAACGCTGGCCACGCGGGCGCGGTGTCGTGGACGAGGCCGCTCCCTTTCGAGAACGCGAGTGCTCCAGTCGTCGCGAGAGGCCGTGTCTTCGTGGCGGGGCGCTCCGATGGGCGCGGCGCGGTCGCGTGTCTGTCGGGCAAAGGAGAGGTGTTGTGGCTGCGGCCGATTCCGCTCGACGGAGCGACGACGTCACTCCTGCCCTATGAGCGGGGCGTGCTCGTCACCGACATTCGCGGCGGCGCGGTGCGCATGATGCCCGACGGCGACACGGCCTGGGTGCTTGGAGGCCTCGACGAGCCGCTCGCCCAGCGGCTGGGGCCGGTGCTCGCGAAGGGCGCGCTGGTGGTGCCGGGGAGCAGCGTTCGGCTCATCGAACCGCAGTCGGGCCGGCTGCTCGCCTCGACCCCGCGGGAGCCCGACCTCACCGACTACGCGGTGGGCCGGGGCTTGACGATCTTCACCTACGTCGAGGCCGGCGCCCTCACCTGCTTCGAGCCTGGCGCCGTCTTCGCCGTCGTCTGAATTACTTCTTCGCCTGCTTGCTCGGGTCGATCTCTTCTTCCGGACGAATCGACTCCTGCGCGCCCTTCCATGCTTCACCGGCTGCGAGCTTCCAGTCGGCGGGCACTTCGCCCTTCCACAGGTAGTTCGCGTTGATGTCGCCACCCGACGGGCTGCGGGCAGAGATCGACCACGAGATCTCGGCGGTCTTCGCTTCGGGCGGCAGCTTGTCGATGTCGTACGAACCGAACACGATCATCGGAGGGAAGAACTTGATGTAGCGCTCGGGCCAGTCGACGCGCTCGTTGGGGCCACCTTCGCCGGGGATCTCGGCGATCAACTTCCCCTTCTCGTCGAACAGCTTCCAGTTGAAGCGGAAGTTGCCGTTGGTGACGACGCGGCGAACCTTCTTGTCGTCGACGCGCTCCTCACGGGGCAGGCCCCAGGCGACGACGGGCATGTGAATCTGCTCGCCACGAGAGTCGGCCGAGACGATGTCGAGGCGAATGCCGTTGCTGGTCGAGCTCCACCACGGCGAGTAGTTGCCCGACTTGAAGGTCTCGAAGAGCTTCTTGGTGCTCTCGTACGCGGCCTTCTTCTCTCCCGAGCGGCTGCCCTCGGAGTCGCCGCCCTTGCGCGCGCCCTTCTCTTCGAGCTCGACGAGGTAGTCGTCGAAGTTCCGGTTGAGGCGGAACTCGTTCACGTGCTCGTTCACTTCCTTGAAGTACCAACGCATGAAGGTACCGACCTCGTCGGTGTACGCCTTCTGCTCGGGCACCGAGCGAATCCACGCGATGCGCTCGAGGTACTCCTGCTTGAGCTTGGCCGCGCTCGCTTCACGCTTGGCCTCGGTCGTCTTCTCTTCCCATTTGCGCATCGTGAAGACGATGGCGACCGCCACGAAAACGATGGCGACGATGATGCCGAAATAGCGCTTCATTCGAGCGTGTGCTCCTTGCGAGGGATGCCGCGTCTTAGGCGGTGCGACCCTTCCCGACAAGCGTGATGGCCGCTTCGGCGAAGTTGGGTGTAGAGGGCGCGCTCATGGCGCTCGTGGTGGGAATCGCAGGCGGAACGGCTTCAGGGAAGACGACGGTCGCGCGCAAGGTGCACGAGGCGCTCGAGACGTCGGGCGTGTCGTTCATCGATCAAGACTCGTACTACCGCGATCTCGGCCACCTCACGCCCGAGGAGCGCCGCGAGATCAACTTCGATCACCCCGACGCCTTCGACACCGAGCTGCTCGTCACCCACCTCAAGGCGCTCAAGGCCGGCAAGGCGATCGAGAAGCCCGTGTACGACTTCGTGGAGTCGACGCGTACGGCGCGCACGACGACGGTGCAGCCCGCCGATCTCATTCTCATCGAGGGCATTCTCGTGCTGCACATGGAGCCGATTCGCAAAGAGCTCGACGTGCGCATCTTCGTGGAGACCGAAGACGACGTGCGCATCATTCGCCGCCTCACGCGCGACATCAAAGAGCGCGGCCGCGACTTCGATCACGTCGTCAGTCAGTATTTCCGGCACGTGCGGCCCATGCACCTGGCCTTCATCGAGCCGTCGAAGCGCTGGGCCGACATCGTGGTGCCACACGGCGGCAACAACGACATCGCGATCGACATGCTGGTCGGCGCCTTGCGCTCACGACTCAACAAGCGGCGGCACTGAAGTCAGAACGCGAAGACTTCACCCTCTTCGCAGACGTGCACGGGCATCTGCTTCACTTCGCGCTTCAGCACGTCAACGAAGGCCGGCTTCAGGTGGTAGAGGATCACCTGGCAGTCGCGCCGATCGAACTTCTTCAGCTCAGCCAGCATCGTCTGTGGCGTGAAGTGGCCCGAGATGTCGGCGAGCGCCTGCAGCGCGTTGGGGAAGCTGGTCTCGAGCAGCAGCACCTTCAGATCCGAAAGGCCGTTGAGCACCTTCCAGAACTTCTCGGTGGGGCCCGTGTCGCCCGACATGGCCATCGACGACTGGCCGTCTGAGATCACGAAGCCGCACGACTCGACGGGGTGCGTGACGGGAATCGACTTCACCTTGTACTTGCCGATCTGAATCGTCGCGCCGCTCTTGAACGACTTGAGCTTGAACACCGGCGCCTTCTTCGTCGGAATCGCGGTGAAGTCGGGCCACAGCACGTTGTTGAAGAGGTTCTCGCGCAGGGTGGCGATGCACTCGCTGTTGGCCCAGATGGTGACGGGCTTGTCGCGGCGGCCCACGAGCACGTCGGCGAGCAGCGGCAGATCTTTCACGTGATCGAAGTGCGAGTGCGTGAGTAGGACGTCGTCGATCTTCACGAGCTCATCGAGCGGCATCGTCGACGTCAGCGCGCCGGCATCCAGGGCCAGCACACCGTCGAGCAGGAAGCAGGTGCTGCGACAGCCGGGCAGCTCACCGCCATGAGGGCCCAGCACGGTCAGATGCACGTCAGAGATCCCCGAACTTCAGCTTGGCTTCGAGGAAGCGCAGGTAGTCGAAGAGGCGGGCGGTATCTCGAACGGTGACGCGGTCACCCGAGAGTTCGATGAGGCCCGACTTCTCGAGGCGGTGGCAGAGGTAGCGAATGGCGGGCTCTCCGACGGCGAGCTCGCGCGGCAGATCACGAATCGGGAAGTCGATCTCGATGCCCTCTTCGAGGGGGCGGCCGCGGGTCTGGCACAGCTGCAGCATGTGCTGCACGACGCGGCTGTTGGGATCAGAGAGGAGCAGCGTCTCGATCTGCGCGTCGGCGTCGGACAGGCGCTCGGCGAGCTTCTTGATCATTCGAACGGCGATCTCGCTGTTGCCGCGAATCATCGCCTCGAACGTCTTGGGGTCGATGACGAGCAGACGCGCCGCTTCTTCGACGGTGGCCGAAGCGTTGCGGGGCTTGTTCGAGATGATCGCCATCTCGCCGAAGAACTCACCGGGCCCGAGAATCGCGAGCACCTTCTCGACGTCGCGCACCTTCTTCGAGATGCGCACCTTCCCCGACTGAATGACGTACATCTCTTTGCCGGGGTCACCCTCTCGGCACAGCACAGTGCCGACGGGGATCTCCTTGCCGAACCGCTGGAAGAGGGCTTCTTCGGCGCTCATGAATCGGGTGGGAGACTTGCCGACTAACCCCGTAGGGTCAATTTCTTCGGAAGGCTCCGCTCCATTACTTCGTGGTGAGTGAGGCCACACCGTCCCAGTCGCTGGGGGGGGGTTGGGCTTTGAAGGCCTCGATCTGGGTGAGGTAACGGCGCGTCGACATGTCGGTGGGCCAGGCCTGGAGCACCTCACGGAACTTCACCGCGGCCTCCTCGAACTTGCGGCTCGTGAACAGGGCGAGCGCCTCTTCGAAGAGCGCGATGACGGGGCCTTCGCTGGCCGAGGGCTTTCCGATGCCGCGCAGCTCGTAGATCGCGACGGGCAGGCGTTTGCCTTTCACGCGCACGGCACCGAGGCGGCGGCAGACGACGTCGTTCTTCACGTGCTGGTACGTGAACTCCGAGATGATGATGCGGGTGTCGTATTCCTTGTTGGTGCCCTCGAGGCGGCTGCCGAGGTTCACTGCGTCGCCGAGCACCGTGTAGTCGACGCGCACGTCAGAGCCCATGTTGCCGACGACCATCGGCCCGGTGTTCACGCCGACGCCGATCTCGAGCTCGGGCAGGCCCTGCTCACGCCAGGTCTTCTTCAGCGAGTCGAGCCGCTCGAGCATCTTCACGGCAGCACGGCAGGCGCGCAGCGGGTGATCGGGCACGTCGAGCGGCGCGTTCCAGAACGCCATCAACGCGTCGCCGATGTACTTGTCGAGCGTGCCCTTCTCTTCGAAGACGATGGCCGTCATCGGAGAGAGGTACTCGTTGATGAAGCTCGCGAGCGCCTCGGGCGACATGCGCTCTGACAGCGTGGTGAAGCCGCGAATGTCGCTGAACAGCACCGTCATGTCGCGCTTCTCACCCTTGTTGAGCCGCTCGGGGTTCTCGATGGCGATCTCGATGACGTCTTCACCGAGGTAGCGGCTGAAGGTCGACTTCATCTTGAGCTTCTCGCGATCGACCGAGAGGTAGCCGAGGAAGACGACTCCGAACGAGGTGACGAGCAGGCCCATGACTGGCGCAGCGACCGCGACCTGCACGCCCTTCAGGAACGCGAGATACGACGCTCCGACCCACGCGATGGTGACGCCGGCGATGATCACGCCCTTGAGCGCGAACCGAACGCGGGGAATCGCGAGGCCCAGCACCAACGAGAGCAGCAGCACCAGCACCATCTCGAACAGCACGACCTCGTAGGGCCGCACGAGGAATCGGTCGGCGAGCACGTTCGACACGAGTGAGGCGTGGGTGAAGACGCCGGGCTCGAGCTCTTTGTACGGCGTGACGCGCTGATCGCCCGAGCTGCCGACGACGGAGACGCCGATCAGCACGGCTTTGCCTTCGAGCTCTCGCCTCCCCACCCTGCCCTCGACGACGTCGGCGATCGAATAGGTGGGGAACGCGCTGCCCGGCCCGGCGTAGTCGATGAGCGTGAAGGGAGCGAGCTCCTCCATGGGGACGGTTCGCGGGCTGGGCCCGACGATCTCGGCGCCGATCACCTGGCCGTCGACGAGCTGCGGCCGCAACGTTCCTCCGAGCGCGACGGCTGCGGTCTGGAGCGCCATCGAAGGTACGAGCCCCTTCGGCCCACGCAGCTTTCCCCAGATCGCCATACGACGAATCGTGCCGTCGAGATCGGGCACCATCGCGAAGTGGCCGTAGGCAGTGCCCGTCGTCATGAAGCGCGGGAGGGGCATCTGGCCGGTCTCGGCGGTCCACAAGGTGAGCTTGTCGATCGGCAGTTGCACCTCGATGCCCTGCCCCTTCTTCACACCGCGAAGGACTACCGAGTCGATTTGCTCGTTGAAGCGCGCGAACTGCGCTGCGGTGAAGTCCGAGCTTGCCGAGTCTTCGATGGGAATGAAGCCCTGCACCATCTTCGCGCCGAGGCGGCGCAGCCCATCCTCCAACGCGCCATCTGGCGTGTGCTGGAGCGAGGCCTCGAGCTGTTGCTTCCACGTGTCCAACTCGGGCGTGAGCGATTGTGCTGCTGCCAGCTTCGCGAGGGAGTCTCTGGCCGAGGCCTCGCCCTCGTCACGAGCGTCGATGAAGGTGACGTCCATGCCAACGGCCTTCACGTTCGCGTCCGCCAGCTTCTCGAACGCTGACGCCATGTGACGCCGAGACCAGGGCCACTGCCCCCACGCCTGAACGCTCCTTTCGTCGATCGCGACCACGACGACATCGGGGTGCGGTGTGACGGGGCCGCGGAACCGGAACTTGAGATCGCTGATGCGCCCCTCGGCCAGCTGAACGGCGCGCTCGAGGAAACCGACCTCAATGCTGGCCAGGCCCACCTTTGGAACAGCCGTCATGCGGTGCACGGTCGCGGCGAGCAGCCCCACGACGAGGGCGAGCACTTCGTACCGCCGCCGACCGAGCCAGGACATGCCGTGACGATAGCCGACGTCTTGCTGTTTCCCCCGGGCAGAAATGGATAGAAGCCCGCGCGTGGGCACCTCGTACAAAGACGCCGGAGTCGACATCGTCGCAGGCGATGCGCTGGTCGAACGCATCAAGCCACTCGCCGCACGAACCAGGCGGCCCGAGCTGCTCTCCGGAGTCGGCGGCTTCGGCGGGCTCTTCGCGATCCCTCCCGGCAAGTACAAAGAGCCCGTACTCGTCAGCGGCACCGACGGCGTGGGCACGAAGCTGAAGCTCGCCTTCGCGCTCGGCAAACACGACACGGTCGGCATCGATCTCGTCGCGATGAGCGTGAACGACGTGCTCACCTGCGGCGCCGAGCCACTCTTCTTCCTCGACTACTTCGCCACCTCGCGCCTCGACGTGAACCAGGCCGAGAAGGTGATCGCGGGAATCGTCACGGGCTGCGAGCAGACGGGCTGTTCGCTGCTGGGTGGAGAGACGGCCGAGCTCCCGGGCTTCTACACGCCGGGCGAGTACGAGCTGGCCGGCTTCTGCGTCGGCATCGTCGAGCGCTCGCAGATCATCGACGGCTCGAAGATCGTGCCGGGCGATCGCGTCATCGGTATCGCCTCGAGCGGCCTGCACTCGAATGGGTATTCGCTCGCGCGGAAGATCCTCACCGACAACAAGCTCGCGCTCACCGACTCGGTCGACGGCCTGCATCTGGGTGATGCGCTGATCACGCCGACGAAGATCTACGTGAAGGACATGCTCGCGTTGGCCCAGTCGGTCACCGTCAAGGGAATGGCGCACATCACGGGCAGCGGCATTCCTGGAAATCTGCCGCGCTGTCTGCCCGATGGAACGCGCGCCGTGCTCGATGGGAACGCGTGGAAGAAGCCGGCCATCTTCGACGTGCTGCAGAAGCTGGGCAGCGTCGAGCGTGACGAGATGTTCAGCACCTTCAACATGGGGTTGGGCATGACGGCGGTGGTGGCTCCCGGTGATGTCGCGACGGCGCTGGCGTTGCTGAGGGCGCGCGGGCTCGACGCGTGGGACGTGGGCGTGATCGAGGCCGGCACCGCGGGACAGGAAGCCGAGGCGATCGTCCGGTGATGAAGGTTGGCGTGCTGGCGTCGGGCTCGGGCTCGAACTTTCAGGCGCTGGTCGACTCGCTCAACGTCGAGGGCTCGCCGGCGCGCGTGTGCTGTCTGGTCTGCAATGTCCCCGGCGCGAAGGTGATCGAGCGCGCGGCGAAGGCCGCCGTCGAGTGTGTGGTGATCGATCACAAGTCGTTCGCGAAGCGTGAGGCGTACGACACGCGCATCGCGGAAGAGCTGAGCAGCCATGGCGTCGAGCTCGTCTGCCTCGCCGGCTACATGCGCCTCGTCACGCCGGCGCTGCTGACGAGGTTCACAGGGAGGGTGATCAACGTGCACCCTGCCCTGCTGCCGTCATTTCCTGGCCTGCACGCGCCGAAGCAGGCGATGGATCACGGCGCGGTGATCGCCGGCTGCACCGTTCACTTCGTGGACGAAGGCACCGATACCGGGCCGATCATCGCGCAGGCGGCCGTTCCGATTCTTCCGAATGACGACGAAGCAACGCTGACCGCGCGCATTCAGAAAGAGGAGCACCGGCTGTTCCCCGCCGTCGTTCGCGCGATCGCATCAGGCGCCGTCACCCTCGAAGGTCGTCGCGTGAAGCGCACGCAGGTCATCGCATGAGCTCACCCTCGGCTCTCGCCAAGCGCGCGTCGACGCCCGGCCGTCACGTGTACGACGCGATCGTCTTCGGCAGTCAGCTCTCGGGAGTGCTCGCCGCAATGGTGCTCGCGAAGCGGGGCCTGCAGGTGCTGCTGATCGAACACGATGGCCTCGGCACGCCGTACACGCAGAACGAGTACGCCTTCACCCACGCGCCGTTTCTCACTGGCTCGCTGGAGAAGAGCCCGGCGCTCGAAGCGATGCTGGCCGAGGTCGGCGTCACGACGCAGGTGAAGCGGCTCTCGCACGCTGTGGGCCTTCAATTGTTGCGGCCGCGGCAGTGGTTCGAGCTGCACGCCGAGTTGGGCGCACGATCGAAAGAGGTTTCGCGCGCGATGGGCGACGAGGCGGGCGAGGCGTTTCTCGAAGCGCTCGACGCCGCGCACAAGACATCGACGGCGACCGACGCATTCTTTCAGTCGCAGCCCGATCTGCCTGCAGATGGATGGTTCGCTCGCTGGAAGCTGCGTCGGCACCTCGCACGGTTCCAGGGCCTCGACACGGACACGTCGCTCGACACGAAGTCGCCTCACTCGATGCTGCTGCGATCGCTCGAGCGCTTCGCGAGCAATGCCGATGGTGCGTTGTCGCGATCGCGAGCGCTGTCTCGGCTCTTCCCGACGCCGCACACCTTCCCTGGTGGCTTCGAGGGCCTGCGCGCCACGTTGACCGATCGCGCGAAGGAGCTCGGCGTCGACGTGATCGACTCGGAGCAGCAGGTCGAGATGCTCGTGCTCGATGGACGGACTCCGGTCGGTTTGCGGTTGCGTCGCAGCGACACGGTGTACCGGGCTGGAGCGCTGATCGCGGCTTGCGATCTGATGACGTGGAGCCCGCTCGTTCCCGAGGCGCGTCGGGCTGGCGTTCAAAAGCTGGCTCCGCTCGTTTCGTCGAAGCAGGCGATCTTCACGACGCACGCCGTTCTTCCCGAGCGCGCCCTGCCCCGTGGCCTCGGAGCGCTGGCGCTGGTCGAGACGACAGACACCGAGCTCGGCGCCGTGCTGCTCCAGGTGTCGACCGCGAAGAAGAGCGGCCAGGACACCGCGGAGCGGGTGCTCTCGATGTCGGCTCGCGTGCCCACCGCCCTTCGTCAGGCAGGAGAGCCGGCCGTGCAGGCGTTGACCGCGCGCGTCTGGGAAGCCGTCAAAGACGTGCTCCCGTTCACGAAGCAGCACGTGACGCTGACGTCATCGCCGTGGACGGATGCGCCCCGCGTGGTGGCTCAGGTTGCCGAGCCCTGGCCGACGTTCGAGCTCACGGAGCAATCGGTGATCGGCGTCTCGGGGCTCACCACGAAGACTCCGCTCCCGCGCTTGTTCAACGCCAGCCGTCAGGTGCTGCCGGGCCTCGGACTCGAAGGTGAAGCGCTCGCAGCCCAGCGCGCCGTCGCGGCGGTCGAGAAGCTGCTCAAGAAGAAGGACCCGCTCAAAGCTGGGAGGCCCTCGTGAGTACGGTCAACGTGATGGCCCGCGAGGTCGCGGCCAAGGTCGTCTTCTACGGCCCGGGCCTCTCGGGAAAGACGACGTCGCTCAAGCGCATCTACGAGTCGATCAAGCCGTCGCTCCGTGGCGAGCTCATGTCGCTGCCGACGGAAGCAGACCGCACGTTGTTCTTCGACTTCCTTCCCGTGCGGGTCGAGAAGGTCGGCGACTATGCGCTGCGCCTCGCGCTGTACACGGTGCCGGGACAGGTCTTCTACAACGCGACCCGCAAGCTCGTGCTGCAGGGCGCCGATGGCGTGATCTTCGTCGCCGACTCGAACCCGGGCGCCGACGACTCGAACCGGGAGTCGATGGCGAACCTCGAAGAGAACCTCGCCGAGCAGGGCATTCGGCTCGACGGGTTCCCGCTGGTCGTTCAGTACAACAAGCGCGATCTGCCGAACGCGATGACGCTCGAGCAGATGCGCGCGTCGGTGAACACCCGCGGCGTGCCCGACTTCGAGACCTGCGCGACGAATGGCGAAGGCGTGCTCGACACCATGAAGGAGCTGGTGCGCCTGGTGATCAAGGATCTTCGGGCGCGGAAAGTCGTGCCGTCTCCGCGGCCGAAACGCGAGCTGCCAAAGCTCGACACGCCTGAAGATCCTGGCCTCGAGGCGAAGATTCGTGAACAGCTGAATGAGAAGCCGGCGCCTGCGCCGACGAAGACCGTGCTGCCTCCGATGGGTGCGGTGGCGACGCTCGCGCCGGCAGTGCTGATCGATCCCGCGCGGGCTGCCGAGGTGTGCTTCTCGAAGGGCGACTACGACGGCTGCGTTCGTGCGTGCTCCGAGGCGGTGTCGCGCGGGCTCTCGTTCGCGGGCGGTTCGGAGCGCGGTGCGCAGGCCTTCCTGCTGGGAATGGATGGGCGTGACGTGCTCGATCTCGAGCGGCGCGCAGCCTCGGGTGCTTCGCGCGTCGATGACGCGGCGTTTGCACTGTACGTGCTCGCACAGACCTTCGTGCGCCTTGCCGACGCAGGGTTGCCCACGCCACAGCAGTGATCGCGGACTCATCCACACGTCGAGCACCAACCGGGCAATGCGAGTTGCACGAAAGAGTGGGCCGACGACACAATGACCTCCATGCGAGTCACAGCGACAGTGGTCGGCAATACGCTGGTGGTGGACAGTGGCGTTGAGTTTCCTGAGGGCGCGCGCGTCGAGGCGGAGCTCCGGCTGGTGGATGGCGGCGCCGGCGTCGTCGTGGATGAAGAGACGGCGGCGGAACTCGAACTGGCCAACCAGGAGGCGGATGCTGGCGACTTCGTCAGCGAGGAAGAGGTGTTGGCGAGCCTCAGGGCGCGTCGCCGCAAATGAAGCTGCGCTTTCTGAAGCGGGCGATGAAGCAGCTCGAGCTGCAGTACGACTGGTGGGAAGAGAACGTCGGCAGCGCACAGCGACTCGAGACAGAAGTCGAACACTGGCTTCTTCAACTGAAGGCGATGCCCTACATCGGCGCGCCAGTGGAGAACGCGAGACCGGGCACGCGGCAAGTGGTGCTCAAGACGCAGCACCTCCTCTACTACCGGGTGAATGAGAAGGCCGGTTTCGTCGAAGTGCTGCGGGTCTGGCACTCGAGTCGAGGTCGCAAGCCAAAGCTGTAACTTGCTGAGCTGCTGAATCAGGTCGGGCGATCAGAGACGGTCAACACGCCCTGACGCACCAGCTTGTGGAGCAACTTGAGCGCGTCGACTTCCTTCTGCCCTGACGCGAGGACGATCGCCGACACGTCGAGCCCGGCCTTCGCCTGACTCACCAGGTGCCGTTCTTCGGGCCGCAGCACCTGCATCATCGATGGCTGATCATCCACCTCCAGCCGGGCCACGGGCGGAATCTCGCGATACAGCGACGCCACGTGCTCACGCTCGACCATGCGCGCGAAGTCACGAACGCGCCGATCTTGCGGGTCACTCTTCAAGAGCGTCATGAACACCAGCGCGGCCGCATCGAACTGCCGCTCGCGCAGCAGAATCGCGCCCTGCTCGAGCATGTCTGCGACGGGATCTGCCTGTGGCACCTGCGCGCCTTCGACCGACAACTTCCCCGCCTTCACGAGATCGAACACCGCACGCCCAACCAGCGTTCGCGGCAGGCCCATCGACAACCAGAGCCGGCCCAACGGAAGCGTCTCGTCACGACCGACCAGCTTCGTGATCACCCGATGCAGCGCATGCGACGGCGCGGGCGAAGGCCGGCTGCGCAAGACGCGCGTGTCATCGGGCAAGAGCCGCTCGACATCGGGCGCCTCATCGAGCCGCTTGAGCGACTCGAACACCGCATGCCGAAGGGGAAGCTCAATCGAGACCCACTCGTCCTCGCCGCGGTCGGGATCTTCCGTCCAATGAAAGCGGCCCGAGTGCGTCGCCGTGACGTCGGTGATCGCGCCGAGCAGATCTTCTTCGGCCAACTGCCGCACCGCTGCGCTCATGGCCGCGCTCTTCAGAGCTCCAGCCTTCAGCGAAGCCACGACCTCGACGCCCGAAAACTCCTGCCCCACATCGAGCACCCGCGCGATGCGCTCATAGAGCCCTTGCGCCGCCGTCGCGACGACCTGACCTGCGAGCAGAAACAGCTTTCGCTCGCCCGCGTCCCACGTGAGATGCAGCGCGCCCGTCTTGCGCGACGCGTCGAGCCACTGCAGCAGCTCAGGCACCGGGTAGCTCGAGCAGTCTCCGTGAAAGGCCATCGGCGCGTATTGTACGGAAAGCGCGTGGCCCCGCCCTCGAAAGTCGCACTCCTCTTCATTGACGGTGTCGGCGTCGGCGGCCGTGACGTGTCAGTGAACCCGCTGGCCGAGGCAGAAATGCTGGTCTCGCAGTTCGCCGACGGCACGGGAACGACACTGCCTCGCGGTGGAAGACGCCTCGACGTCGACACGACCTTCGGAGTCCCCGGCCGGCCGCAATCGGCCTCGAACCAGACGGCCATCTTCACGGGACTCCCGGCGCCCAGACTCATCGGCGAACACGTGCTCGGCTACCCCACCCGCCCGCTCGCGAAGCTGCTGGCCGAGTCGTCGATCGTGAAGACGCTGCTTGGGCACGAGCGCAGCGTCACCTTCGCGAACGCGTACCCGATCGGCTACCTCGACGCGCTGGGCCTGCGCAGACGTGAAGGCAGGCTCGGCGCGTTCGAGATGCCCGACAAGTTCAAGCGACGGCTCAAACCCTCTGCCAGCACGCTCGCGTTCTCTGCCGGAAACGTCGCGCTCCGCACGCTCGATGACGCGGTCGCGGGCCACGGCCTCACGCACGACATCGACGGAGCTGCCGGCGTGAAGCGAAAGTTCCCCGTGCCGCAACGCACTCCCGAAGACGCCGCCGCGATCTTCTGGTCGCTCGCCGAAGACTTCACGCTCTTCGAGCACTACCTCGCCGACGAAGCCGGCCACGCGCAGGATCGTGGGGCCGCCCTCGAGGCCCTGACGACGTTCGATCGTTTCGCCCGCGAAGTCGTTCGCCTGATGCCCGATGATGCCCAGGTGCTGATCTGCTCCGACCACGGCAACGTCGAAGATCTCTCGACGCGCAGCCACACGACCAACCCGGTCGCGGTGTTGTCGTTCGGTCAGCGGGAACCGGTCCTCGAGACCGTCGCCGATGTGGGCTCGCAGATCGTCCGCTGGTTGGAGCGCCGGTGAGACTTCTCTGGCTGCTCCTCGCAGTGCTCAGTCAGGCCTGCGTTGCCCCGCTCTCGTCACTCACGCGGGTCACGCCGCTCTCGACGACCACGGCCCGCTTCGAGCTCAAGACCGAGCCCTCCGCCCTCGAAGACGAAGCGCGTGTCCGCGAGGCCATCTTGCGCGCGGTGCCGAAGCTCTCGCGCTGGGGTGAGCTGCCCGCTCCTGTCACGGTTCGCATCGCGCCGACCCACGCTCAGCTCGAGCGTGCGGTGAATCGCATCGGCTACGACTGGCTGCGCGCGTGGGCCCAGTTCGACGACCTCATCATCCAGTCTCCTGGCTCATGGGCCGGCACCGATCGCGACGTCGACGAGCTGATCCTTCACGAGCTCACGCACTGCCTGCTCTTTCAGACGAGCGGCACCGCGACGAACTGGGTGAACAAGGCCATTCCGCTCTGGTTCCGTGAGGGCATGGCGACCGTCACCGCCGAGCAGGGGCTGCGGTACCCGTCGCTCGAAGATCTCTCCGACTGGCTCAAGCGCAACCCCGACCTCGACGTGTTCGGCGACGCCGAGAAGCTCTCGAAAGAGGCGTACGGGCAGATCTACGGCGTCAGCTACCACGCGATGCGCTTTCTGCTGCGTCGGCTCGGCGACAAGGCCGTGATCGAGACGATGGTGCTGATGAAGAGCGGCGAAGATTTCGAGCAGGCGTTCACGAAAGCAGTGGGCACCGAGCCCAGGCGCTTCGAGGCCGACTTCCTGAACTTCCTTCGCTTCCGCGCGTTCCGTGGCTTCGGGCTGAAAGTGAAGCCACGGCTGCAACCGGGAGCGCCCGACTCACGGCCGAAGTGACTACTCGGTGCGCATCACGCCGATGAACGGCAGGTTGCGGTACTTCTCGCCGTAGTCGAGCCCGTAGCCGACGACGAACTTGTCTTCGATGACGAAGCCCTTGAAGTCGATCGGCACCTTCGTCTTCGCGCGCGCCGGCTTCTCGAGCAGCGTGCACACCTTCACCGAGGCCGGGTGACGCGCGGCGAAGTTCTCGAGCAGGAACTTCATCGTCAGGCCCGTGTCGATGATGTCTTCGACGATCAGCACGTGCTTGCCGTTGAGCGGCTTCGTCACGTCGAAGCTGATGCGCACCTCGCCCGTGGTCTCGGTGCCGCCGTGGTACGAGCTCACGCCCATCAGCTCCATGGTGACGGGCAGATCGATCGCCTTGGCGAGATCGGTCAGGAAGAACACCGAGCCCTTCATGATGCCGATGAGGGTCAGATCCTTCCCCTGGTACTCGCGGGTGATCTGCTGCCCGAGCTCGGTGATGCGCGCCTGCAGCTTCGCCGAGTCAATCATCACGTCGACATCACGTTCGTAGAACGCCATCACGACCTCACACGTATGCGTTGTTCATCACTTCGCCCATGCCACCAGCGCCGGGCACGATGTACTGGTGCTCATCGAGGCCGCGCTCCTTCTCCCAGAGCTCGCCTGGCGCCGTCGCCAACACCTCATCGGGCGACATGCCGCGATCGAGCCGCACGGCGTAGATGACGACGTCGGGGTGATCGGTCACGAGCCGCTTGATGTACTCGGGGGTGACGATCAGGTTCAGGCAGATGATCTTGCGCGCCTTGCCCGGCACCTTCGTCTTGTACATCTTGATCGCCGTCGACAGCGACGAGCCGGTCGCCCCCATCGGGTCGGGGAAGAAGACGAACGCGTCGTCGACGTCTCCGCCGATCTTCGCGCCGCCGATGTTCGAGCCGACCACGTGCGCGGCCTGATCGAGCTCGCGGCTCATGATCAGGTGATCCTGTCGAACCAGCCGCGGCTCGAGGATCGTGTTGAGCAGATCGTACGTCACCTGCGACGGCAGTGTGCCCGCGCGCGCGATGTTCACCGAGACGGCGCGCACCTGCGAGTCGAGCACCTCGCCCTGATACAGGCCCTTCGGCGTGTGCTCGATCATGCGCGTCGGAACGGTGACGTGCTTGGTGGGGAACTCGTGGTTCACCGACATGGTGACGAGCTCGCCGTAGATCGTGCGCACCAGCGTGTTCACGTCGGGCTGCTGCGTGTCCTTCGCGCACAGCTTCGCGAGCAGCGAGAGCAGGTACGGAGAGCCGACGAGGTGAACGCCCGGCCCGTAGAAGTGCTTCTGCTCGTTCAGCGTGAAACCGACCTTCTCGTAGAGCGAATCGCGCATCGTCTCACCGGAACAAGTCGAGGTTTTGGGGAGGAGTCGCCTCCACCGGCGTCGTCACGTGGCACTTGCGGCAGCGGGCTTCGTACGAGCTGGCGGCGCCGACGAGCACGCGCTCCTGAGAGTCGGCGAGGCGCTGCGAGCGGTTCGCGGGGTTGCCGCAGACGACGCAGATGGCGAGCTCTTTGGTGATGTACTCGGCCACCGCCAGCAGCTGCGGCATCGGCTCGAACGGCTTGCCCTGGTAGTCCTGATCGAGGCCCGCGCAGATCACCCGAACGCCCTTGCGCGCCATCGCCTCGCAGACCTGCACGACGTCGGCGCCGAGGAACTGCACCTCGTCGATGCCCACCACCTCGGTGTCGGGGCGCAGCAGCTGCAGAATCTCGTCCGGCCGAGAGACCGGCGTCGCCACGACCTTCAGCTGCGAGTGGCTCACCACGTTCAGCTCGTCGTAGCGGTTGTCGATGCCGGGCTTGAACACCTGCACCCGCTGCTTGCCGTACAGCGCACGCTTGATGCGGCGAATCAGCTCTTCCGTCTTGCCCGAGAACATCGAGCCGCAGATGACCTCGATCCACCCGATGTCTTTGGGGAACTGGTGCATCGTCAATGATCCAGGTCGAGGAGTTTGGCCAGCGTGCGCGCGTCGGCGTCGGGGAACTGGAACTGCCCCATCTCAGCCAGCCCGACCCAGCGGTGATCGTTCACCTTCGCGTGGCTGACGGTCTGACCGGGCGTCGCGAGACGGCAGGCGAAGACGTGAAACGCGATGTCGTAGCTCGGGTACTCGTGGTGCGTGCTCATGGCCTGCTCACCGACGATGACGTCGAGGCCGAGGCGCTCTTTCAGCTCGCGGCGCAGCGCGGTGACGTCGTCTTCGCCGTCGTTCACCCGGCCACCGGGAAACTCCCAGAGCAGCGGCAGCGAGGCAGTCTTCGAGCGCTGGGTGATCAGGTAGCGGCCTGGCTCCTGCTCGAGCATCGCACCAACGACGCGGATCAACCGTCGACTCATGACGCGAGGGCCGTAGCACGTGACGAATCGGCCCGAAACCCGTTCGGCATCGATTGTGCTGTTGGCGGAAGTTGCGGGCGCAGCGCTGATCATCGATTCCCGCACCATGCGGAGCGTCGTGGGGCTGTTGCTCGTGTTTGGCTGCTCGTCGCCTCAGCGCGAGTCGCCTCCAGACGCGTCGCGCGCGTGGCGCAGCGCGCTCTACCCTGCCGAGTGGAGCCCTGCGTTCACCGACGATGCCGGCAGGTTCCTGCACGACTTCTCGTACGCGGGCTTCGAAGGCGGAGCGGCTCCACCAACGGCCGCGCCCACGATCACGCTCGAGGCGCCTTCGGGCGACGCGACGGCACTGCTCCAAGGGGCGCTCGATGACGGCGGCGTGGTGTTGCTGGCGGCAGGCACCTGGCGGGTCGACGGAACCCTGACGATCTCGAAGCCGAACGTGGTGCTGCGCGGCTCGGGAGCGGGCACCGTTCTCGTCTTCACGAAGTCGTCCAGTCTCGAGTTCGGCCAGAACGTGACCATCGGAGCTGCGCCCGTCTTCGGCGACGAAGCTCCGATTCTGAGGGACACGCGTTCACGGGCCATGCGCGTCGAACTCGGCACGCTCGATGGTGGTGCGCTGCAGCCCGGCGATGACATCGTGATCGGTCACGTGATCACACCAGAGTTCATCGCGAGCCACGGCATGACTGGAACGTGGCGCGCCTTCAACGACACCTGGCAGCCCATCGCATGGAGAACGATCACCGCTGTCGAAGGATCGAACGTGACGCTCGACGTGCCGCTGCGCAGCCCGCTGTTGCTCCGCGACCGCCCTTCCCTTCGGCGCGTGACCCACCCCGTTCATCACGTCGGCATCGAGTCACTCGCCTTCACGAACGCGGTGGAGCGCTCCGCAGCCCTCGCGATGAACCAGGTCTCGGTGTTCCACTTCACTGGCGTGAAGGACGGCTGGGTGCGCGACGTGCATTCGATCTCCCTCGATGGCGGAGCGCACGTTCAATCGGGAGGCCTGCGCGTGCACCAGTCAAAGCGGGTGACGGTGACGAACAGCTCCATCGGGCGTGCGCAGCATCGTGGCAGCGGAGGCAACGGCTATCTGTTCGAGGTGCGGCAATCGAACGAGGTGCTCTTTCGCGACTGTGACGCGCGTGATGGGCGGCACAACTTCATTCAGAACTGGGGCTTTGGCGTGAGCGGCTGCGTCTGGCAGCGCGTGTCGAGCGCTGGCGGCACGGCCGAAAACGGCTTCGGCCTCGAGGCGCGCGGCGACGTAGTTCGCGTTGAGAATGGCGGCCTTCGTC
>JBEOKA010000466.1:0-9492 GCA_040275325.1 Myxococcaceae bacterium
CCGCTGAACGTCCACAACGAACGCCCGAGGGAGAACCGGGCTGCCGTGCGTGCTGCGCTCAGGACCTGCGCGAGGGGCTCGGTGTCGAACACGTTCATCACGACACCGTCGCAGCTCCAACACGCTCTGCCGAGTGGCAGGCCTGACAACTTTCGGTCTATTCCAGCCACCATGTTCATTCACCTCGTGCTCGACGGTGTCGCAGAGAGCTCTCTTGGTGTGGGGCTCGACATCGTCGGCACGGTGGAGCGCCTCGCGAAGGCCGGGCTGGTGAAGGCGCCTCGACGAGCGCACGTGCTGCATCAGCGGGTGGTGTCGCTCGATGGCCGGCCTGTCATCTCTGGCGCAGGCCGCACCATCGCCGTCGACGGCGCCCTGAACCTCCGCGGCGTCGGAGCTGGTGACGTCATCGTCCTGCCGGGAGTGTTCGCAGCCACCGAGCGCTCCATCGCGCGGCTGCTCGAGCGCTCCGACGTGCTGCACGGCGGCGAGCTGCTGGTGCGGGCACGCGCTCGAAAGGCCGTGGTGGCTGCGTCGTGCTCGGCGACGTTCGTCCTCGGAGCGTCAGGCCTGCTCGACCAACGGCGCGCGACGACGACGTGGTGGCTCGCGCCCGAGTTCTCGCGGCGCTTCCCCACCGTCACCCTCACGAGCGACCGCATGCTGGTCGAAGCCGACGGCGTGCTGACCGCCGGCTCTGCCTTCGCGCACGCCGACCTGATGCTGGCCGTCCTCGCGCGCATCACGACCCCGACCATCGCGCGGCTCGTCGCCCGCTACCTGGTGCTCGACAGCCGCCCCTCGCAGGCGCGCTACATGGTGATGGAGCACCTGCGCGTCTCGGACCCCGCCGTGCAGGCCGCAGAGCAGTTCATCTCGGCGAACCTCGACCGGCAGGTCTCCATCGACGAGCTCGCTCACGCAGCGGCCGTCTCGCCTCGCACCCTCGCGCGGCGCATTCAAGCGGGCCTCGGCATGACACCCCACAAGCTCGTGCAGCGCGTTCGCGTCACGCACGCCGCGCACCTGCTCGAGACGACGACGGCCTCGGTCGACGAGGTCGCCGCCCGCGTTGGCTATGCCGATGCCGCCGCGTTCCGCCGGGTGTTCCGTCAGCTCGCTGGTGAGTCGCCCCGCGGGCGCCGTGGCAGGAACTGACCGAAGATTGTCGGTTCCGCCACTCGTTCCAAAGCACCACATCGCGCACCCTGCGCCGCATGAACGACGACGCGCTGAACGACTTCGAGCGACGCTCCATCACCATCGACGCTGTCACCCGCACGGTCCTCGTCACGGGCAGCGGCCCCGCCGTCATCGTGATGGCCGAGATGCCCGGCATCAGCCCGCACGTCGCGCGCTTCGCCCGGTGGGTGCGCGAGGCCGGCTTCTCGGTCTACCTGCCGTCGCTCTTCGGCCGTGACGGCGCCTGGCCCGACGCCGAGGGAGGGCTCGCGGTGTTGAAGAAGGCGTGCGTGAGCGCCGAGTTCCGCGCGTTCGCGGCCAACGAGTCGAGCCCCGTCACCCAGTGGCTGCGGGGCCTCGCGCGGGTCGCACATGGCGAACGTGGTGGGCCGGGCGTCGGCGCCATCGGCATGTGCTTCACCGGCAACTTCGCGCTCAGCATGATGCTCGAGCCCGCCGTGCTCGCGCCCGTGTTGTGCCAACCGTCGCTGCCTTTCAACCAACCCAACGCGCTGCAGATTTCACCCGACGAGCTCGCCACCGTGAAACAGCGCCTCGAGCGTGAACGGCTCACCGTGCGGGCGTATCGCTTCGAAGGCGACTCGTTCTGTACCGCGCAGCGCTTCGCAGCCTACGCGGCCGCGCTCGGGCCACGGTTCGAAGCGACGGTGTTGCCCACGTCGGCTGCCAACCCGAACCCGCCTCCCTTCTTCGCGAAGGTCGTGGGCTGCGCGCACAGCGTCGTCACTGCGCACCTCATCGATGAAGCCGGGCAGCCGACCCTCGCGGCGCGCGACGCGATTCTCTCGTTCTTCACGCAGCGGCTGAGCGGAGGCGCGGCATGACGCTGAGACTCACCGGCCGCAGCGGCTCGCACTTCACCCGCGTGGTGCGAATCGTCGCGCACGAGCTGGAGCTGCCGCTCGAGCTGAACGTCATCACCGACCTGATGAGCCTCGACGTGAAGGACTACGGCGGACACCCCGCGTTCAAGATTCCCACGCTGCACGTCGGCGACTCGCTGCTCTTCGGCACCGACAACATCTGCAACCGGCTCGTCGAGCTCGCTGGCCGCGCCGAAGACCCACGCCTCGTGCGCTCGGGTCAGCTGACGACCGACCTGCTCCGCAGCGCGCAGGAGCTCGTGTGGCACGCGATGTCGGTGCAGGTGCAGCTCGTCATCGGCGTGCGCATCACGAAGCTGCCCGCTGAGAATGCGTACTTCGTGAAGGCGCGCCTCGGGCTGCAGGGCGCGTTGAAGTGGCTCGACGAGCGCCTCGACGTGGTGCTGGCTGCCCTGCCCGCCCCGCGAGACCTGAGCGTCTTCGAGGTGTCGCTGTTCTGTCTGGTCGAGCACCTCGAGTTCCGCCCGATGGTGCCGCTCGACGACGTTCCGAAGTTGCGGGCGTTCGCGAAGCAGTTCGGCGAGCGCGAGTCGGCGCAGCTCACCCCGTACCGCGTGGACCGCTGAGCCCTACTCCTTGTCGACGTCGCGGTCCCACACCTGCGTCGCGGCGCCACCCGGCAATTCCTTCACACGGTCGGCGAGCACCTGCGCGATGGCGACGGAGCGATGTTTGCCTCCAGTGCAGCCGATGGCGACGGTCAGGTACGACTTCCCCTCCTTCTGATACCGCGGGAGCAGGAACGCGAGCATGCCGGCCGCGTGGTCGAGAAACTCCCACGTGTCGGGCCGGTCGACGACGTACGCCGCCACGCGCGGGTCCTTCCCCGTGAAGGCCTTCAGCTCGGGCACGAAGTACGGGTTGGGCAGGAAGCGCACGTCGAAGACGAGGTCGGCGTTGCTCGGCACGCCGTACTTGAAGCCGAACGACATCACCGTGACGGCGAGCTCGTGCGACGCGGCCTGCCCGAAGCGCGCGATGACCTGTCGACGCAGCTCGTGCACCGTCATCGACGAGGTGTCGAGCACGTGCTCCGCCGCCTCACGCAGCGCCTTCAACACCGCGCGCTCGTTCGCGAGCCCTTCAGCCACGGTGCCACGGCCAGCGAGCGGGTGACGGCGCCGTGTCTCGGAGTAACGCCGCGTGAGCGACTCATCAGAGGCGTCGAGGAAGAGGACCTGCACCTCATGGCCAGCACGGCGCGCTTCGTCGATGACGCGCGGCGCGTCTTTCAAGAACTCGCCCTCGCGCACGTCGATGACGAAGGCGAGGCGCTGGTGCGTGTCGCCGAGCTCGGTCACCTTGAGCAACAGCGGCGCCGGCAGGTTGTCGACGCACGAGAAGCCCGAGTCTTCGAGCGCGCGAATCGCCGTCGTCTTCCCCGCGCCCGACATGCCCGTGATGACCACGATGTGTTTCGCCGCCGACATGACGCCGCGCAGCGTACTCAATCGGCGTCGCACGTCAGCTCGCGAATCCAGCCCGAGGCCGACTCGCGTGGCACGTAGAGTGAGCGCCGTGGGGCCTTCCGACGAAGCGACGACACTGCCGAGCGCGGGCGGCGCAGGGCCCCAGCTCGCGCGCGGCCAGGCCATCGGGCGCTACCTCGTGCTCGAGGCCGTCGGCTCCGGCTCGATGGGCGTCGTCTACTCCGCGTGGGACCCGAGCCTCGACCGCAAGGTGGCGCTGAAGCTGGTCCGGCGCACGGGCAACGACACCGCGCTCGACGCGCGGCTGCTGCGGGAGGCGAAGGCGCTCGCGCGGCTGGCGCACCCGAACGTCGTCGCCGTTCACGACGCGGGCACGCACGACACGCAGGTGTTCCTCGCCATGGAGTTCGTCGAAGGGCTGACGCTCTCGCACTGGCTGCAGACGCCGCGCACCTGGCAGCAGGTGCTGGCCGTCTTCATCGGCGCGGGTGAGGGCCTCGCCGCCGCGCACCGCGCCCAGCTCGTGCATCGCGACTTCAAGCCCGACAATGTGCTCGTCGAGCCGTCGGGCCGCGCGCGTGTCACCGACTTCGGCCTCGCGCGAGACGCCGCGGCACCGGCCGTGCTCGAGTCGACGATTCCCCGCGCTGACGCGAGCGCCTTCGTGACGCGCGAGGGGTCGCTCACCGGAACGCCCGCGTACATGTCGCCAGAGCAGTTCCGCGGGCAGAGCGCCGACGCGCGGTCTGATCAGTTCTCGTTCTGCATCGCGCTGTACGAGGCGCTGTGGGGGCATCGACCGTTTCAGGGCAAGTCGCTCGGCGAGCTCGAGGCGGCGGTGCTGCAGGGCCGGCTCGTGCCACCACCTCCGTCGAAGGTGCCGCGGCGGGTTCGCGAAGCCGTGCTGCGGGGGCTGTCGACCGAGCCGTCAGCGCGGCACCCGAACCTCGAGGCGCTGCTCGCAGAGCTGCAAGCCCAGCCGCTCGTCACGCCAGGCCGCGCGGTCGTTGGAGTAGCGGTCGTGGCTGCGCTCCTCGCGGGTGGAGCGCTGTGGACGCGGGAGTCGAAGCTGCGCTGCACCGGCGCCGAGACGAAGCTGCACGGCGTGTGGGACGCAGAGCGGCGACGGGTCGCGGAGGCAGCGTTCGCAGCGACGAAGGCTCCCGGTGCCGAGAGCGCAGCGCAGCGCGCCTTCGATGCGCTCGATGGGTACGCGGCCGCGTGGGTGACGATGCACACCGAGGCGTGCCGGGCGACGCGCGTCACGGGTGAACAGTCAGAGGCCGTGCTCGACCGACGCATGCGGTGTCTGGCGCGTCGACGCGACGAGCTCGACGCCCAGGCGACGCTCTTCGAGAAGGCGACGCCGGAAATCGTCGCACGCGCGGCACAGGCGGCGGGTGGCTTGAGCGTGCTGGCGCCGTGCGGCGACCTCGACGCCCTGCGCGCCGACCAGCCCGCCCTCGAGAACGCCGGCATCGAGCGCCGCGTCGCCGAGCTTCGCCGCGCCGTCGCCGACGTGAAGGCCCTCAAGAACAGCGGCCGTTACGCGAAGGCCATCGAGCGCGCAGAGGGGTTGCTGCCCGAGGTGCGCACGCTGGGGTACCAGCCGCTGCTGGCAGAGCTGCTCGCTCAGCTCGGTGACGCGCAGGAGCCCGCTGGCCGGCTCGACGCCGCAGAGAAGTCGTTCGAGGCCGCGGTGTTCGAGGCCGAGGCGTGCCGACACGACGAGGTGGTGGCGCTCGCGTCGATTCGCCTCGTGCTGGTGACGGGCGCGCGGCGGGGAAAGCCCGAGGCCGCGACCGTCTGGGAGAAGCACGCGAGCGCATCCCTCGGTCGGCTGGGGTCGCGGCCCGAGCTCGAGGCCGACTTGAACGACCACGCCGCGAGCATGTTGATGGCGCAGCACAAGGCCGAAGAGGCGCTCGCGAGGCACCGGCTGGCGCTGCCGCTGCGTGAGAAGGCCCTGGGCCCTGCGCACCCGCTCGTGGCGGCGTCGCTGAACAACCTGGCCAACGCGCTGGTCGAGCTGGGCAGGCTCGACGAAGCCGAGGCGTCGTATCGCCGGGCGCTCGAGGTGTACGAGCGCGCGCTGGGCCCCGAGCACCCACGCGTGGCGATGTCGTGGGACAACCTGGCCAACCTCTTCGACGCGCGCGGCGACATGAAGCAGCTGGCGCAGGCCGCCGAGAAGGGGCTCGTGCTGCGTGAGCGGGTGCTGCCGCCGGGCCACCCCGAGATTGCGATTTCGTTGCTCCACGTCGCGGTCGCGCAGTCGTTTCGCGGAGAGCACGCAGCGGCCGTTTCGGGCACGGAGCGCGCAGTGCAGCTCTTGAGCGCGGGGCCCGGCCCGACGCACCCGATGACGCTCGAGGCGGTGGCGTATCTGGGTGATGCCCTCAGTGCGGCGGGGCGGCACGGCGAGGCGCTGGCGCAGTTCGAGAAGCTGCTTCAGGGCGAGGCGCCGCCACCGACGCAGCTGCGGGCGCAGGTCGGCGCTGCGACAGAGCTTCAGGCGCTGGGGAAGACGACGGAGGCGGCGGCACGACTGGAAGCGGCGCTGCGTGCAGCGGTTGGTCAGACTCCATCGGTGCCGCAAGCGCGCGGAGAGCTGCTGCTCGGTCGGCTCGTGTGGGCGCGAGGAGACCGGGTTCGCGCAAAGGTGTTGGTCGAGCAGGCGCGTGAGGCGTGCGTGAAGAGCGGGTCGAATGCGTTGCTGCTCGCTGACATCGACGCGGCGCTCGGGCTGATGGGTCCAGCCCAATGAGCCCCTCCTCATCACGTCGGTCTGAAACCAGAGCGCTGCTCGAGAAGGCCTCCACTTCGTCCGAGAGCGCGTGGACGCTGAGCCGGAACTGGGTGGGCTCACTCTCTGATGCGACGCTGACACCTGGCGCGCTCGTGAGGGAAGAACTCGAGGAATGGAACCCCGACCGCCGGTGACTCAGGGAACGCCGCCGTCAGCCACTCGACGCCTGCTTCTCTCTTCGATTTCATCGTGTCGCCGTTTGCGTTGCGCGACGTAATCGTCCTCGGGAACGAGTGGCGCGAAGACCTCGAGCCACTGGTTCTGCTCAAGGAAGAAGCTGTCGTCGCGAAGTTGGCGGCCGTTCGCGTCGAACCGGAGCCACAGCGTCCGCATCCGAAACAGACCTCGGCCGTCACCCTCCGCGTGGCTCTCGTAAATGTCAGTCGAAGGTTGGGAATTGGCGGACCACACAGACTGATTGAGGCAAATCCGGGCCCCGGGATCCGATACGAAGCGCCGTCGAGAAGGGCACGCTGCACCGCGCTGACCAACTCGGGTTCCTCATCGAGCACGCGACGCCAGCGAACCTTCACGTCGCGACTCTGCTTCGTGCGCGGAATCAGCCCTTCGAACGTGACGGACTCCGGCGCGGTCACGACTTCGCGCCACGGAAGAGGAAGAACTCGCTCGACCGCCTCTGAGGGCGAAAGGTAGCGATCAGCAGGCTGCGCCAGAACGATGGCGGCGAGGAGCGTGATCACCCCCGACTCCGCAACACCTGCCACTGCTCATACGCAAGGGTCGGCTCGAGATCGGCGTACCCGCGCTTCCGCTCGAGCCGCTGGGCATCTCGATGGTCCATCGTCATGCACGGAGCCTCGTCGCGAATCTTCTCGACCTGCTTCTTGGTCAGCTTCTTCCCCGCCTTCTTCTCCGCGGCGGTCAGCACGGCGGCGAGCGACGGCATGAACACGTACGCCAGCGAGTCCGGTCCGTGTGGCGGACTGTTCGGCGCACCGACGCGCCAGACACCGAACGGATTGTGGCACGCGTGATCAGCGCCGTACGTCGCGTCAGGCCATCGCTCGAGCACGCGCTGTGGCGTCTCAGGGTCGGGCGCGAAGCGATGCCCCGTGAGCAACAGCGGATCCTCCGCGAGTTGGTACACGTTCAACGACCCGAGGAAGTCGTTCGCCGCCGCCGCATCGGTCTCGTCGTCGAGTTCCAGCTGTGCATCGGGCAACGAGAACACCTGCATGCCGCACGTGTTCACGGTCTCGCGTCCGCCCAGCATCACCACCGCGAGCCGATAGAGCGCCCACGGATCATCCGCGTCCATCAACTCCCGCCACCGCGCGATGGCGAAGCCCAGCTTCGACTGTTCGATTCGAATGGCCAGCGCTCCACAGGCTTCGAGCGCCTTCGCCAGCTTCGAGAACAGCTTCCGCCCGTGGTGCAGCTCGACCGGCACTGACAGCACCAGCGCCCCCGGAGCTACGTCTACCTCCGCGAGCTGATCAGTCTCGACGGTGCCGAACGGGAACGCGGCTCCGAACGTGCCATCGTTCTTCACGAACTCGACCGGCACATCGAGCCCCAGCCCGCCGAGGACTCCACGCGAGACCGTCAGCTTCTTCTTCGCCAGCGCGCTCTTCCACGCGGCGAAGGTCTTCGGAGTCCCCGGCACGAACAACGTCACGCACGTTCGCTCTCTCATCACTGCGAACCATATTCCCTGAATCAGCTACCGTGCGCGCATGGCTGCATCGCCCCATGAACTCGTCGACGCGCTCTACGCGGGCCTGCAGGCCGCCAACGTCGAAGTGCTGCGCCCGCTCTTCCTGCCCACCGCGACGCTCGTGCGCGCCGTCGACCCCATCACCGTGCACACCGTGGACTCATGGCTCGCGGGCCTGCACGACGCCTTCGCCGAGATCGAAGAGCTCGAAGACCAGCGCTACCTCATCGAGCGCAACGGCTCACTCGCGCTGGCCATGAGCCAGTTCTCGGTTCGCCACCGCGTCACCAGGGCCATGCACCGCTCGGGCACGAACGCGTTCTCGATGGTGCGCGACGGGCTGCAGTGGCGAATCGCGTCGGTGACCTGGGCGCTCGACTAAGCGGGGCTCACGACGCCGTTCTTCACCTTCAGCCACGTCGTCTCGGCGCCCGCGGCGCGTCTCACCAGCTCGGCATCGGTCGTCGTCAGCAGCGTCTGCGCGCCCGACTCGGCGAGGTACTGCATCAAGAACGCGTTGCGCTCGGGGTCGAGCTCGCTCGAGACGTCGTCGAGCAGCAGCATCGGCAAGAACCCGTTTGTCTCTTTCAGGTTCTCGATCTCCGCCACCTTCCACGCGAGCACGAGGGCGCGCGACTGGCCCTGCGAGGCGTACTGGCGGGCGGCGTGGTCTCCGAGCGAGACGTCGAGGTCGTCGACGTGCGGGCCGACCGAGGTGTGACCGCGCTCCACGTCACGCACGAGCCGCGTCTCGAGCGCTTTCGACAGCGCCGCCTGCAGCTCCAACTCGGTCGCCGTCGCGAAGGGCACGTCGAGGTGTGACGGCTCGTAGACGAAGGTGGCCTTCGCCTCGATGCGTCCGATGTGCGCGAACGCTGCCACCGCACGCGGCACCACCTCGCCGAGCAGCGCACGCCGGCGCACGAGCAGCCGCGCTCCGACGCGCGACAAGGTCTCGTCCCACACGGTGAGGTGCGAGTGCGGAGCGTCTTCCTTCAGCAACCGGTTCCGGCTCTTCAGCGCCTTCGCGTACTCGCGGCTCTCCTGCAGGTACGCAGGGAAGCGGTTGAACACGCTGCGGTCGAGGAACGTGCGCCGCCCCTCGGGCCCGCCCTTCACGATGCTCAAGTCATCGGGGGTAAAGGCCACCACCGACACGCCGCCGAAATACGACTCGAGCGAGGCCGCGCGTTTTCCATCGACGAACGCGGTGCGCGTGCCGTGAGACACCTCGACGGCGATGTCGCGCTCGGCGCCGTTGAGCAACCACCGGCCCTGCACGCGCGCGCGACCGGCGCCGAACTGAACGAGCTCCTTGAGCGTGTTGGCTCGCAGCGGCTTGAGCGTCGCCAGGTAATAGAGCGCCTCGAGCAGGTTCGTCTTGCCCTGCCCGTTCTCTCCGACGGCGATGGTGGTGCGCGCAGACGGCGTCACCGACACCTGACCGAGGTTGCGAAACGACTCGCACGAGAGCGACAGCAGGCGCAC
>JBEOKA010000467.1:0-11814 GCA_040275325.1 Myxococcaceae bacterium
TTCCGCCAGCCGTCGCAGTTCCGCCAGCCGTCGCAGTTCCGCCAGCCGTCGCAGTTCCGCCAGCCGTCGCAGTCCCGCCAGCCGTCGCAGTCCCGCCAGCCGTCGCAGTCCCGCCAGCCGTCGCTACGCCGCCAGCAGTTGCAGCTCCGCCAGCACTCGCGATTCCGCCCGCTCCACCGCCAGCAGTTGCAGCTCCGCCAGCACTCGCGATTCCGCCCGCTCCACCGCCATCAGGACCGGGATCGCCAGGAGGACAAGCACTGACCAGCATCACCGCCAGACAGCCGAGGATCAGGCGCATGCCGCAGGTTCTACTTCCCTCGCGCGAACTTCGCCTCCACCGAGGCGCGTGTCAGCGGGCCGAAGTGGCCGACGAACCACGTCGACACCTCAGGCCACTCTCCGAGCAGCCCGCGGATGTCCTGCGCGTTGTCTTCGAGATCGCACATGTAGAAGTGCACCTCGGCGTCACTGCCGAACACGCTGCCTCGCACCAGGTCGCCCACGAACAAGCTCTGCCCTGACTTCACGACCAACGAGCCCGGCGTATGTCCCGCGACCGGCACCACCTCCGCGTCGACTCCCAGCCGAGCCAGCAGCGACAGGCGCTCGCTGACGAGCACATCTGCCGTCACGCCGGAGTGTTTCTCGGCCTGATCAGCTGCGACCCGTGACCGCGCATCGCCATTCGTCGGGCAGAGTGCGACGTCGTTCCGTCCGTCCACCAGCATCTGCGCATCTCCCGATCCGGCGATGATCAACGCGCCCTGCTCCTGAAAGTACTTCGCGCCGCCTGCGTGATCGGGGTGGCCATGCGTCAACACCACCGCGACGACCTTGCGAGGGTCGAGCCCGCTCTCTTTCAAGCCCCGCTCGAGTGCCGTCGTGTTCCGCTCGTAGCCGGAGTCGACGAGCACCACCTGCCCATCGGGCCCAACGAGCGCATGCACGTTGGTGAACTCGTACTGCAGCGTCACCACCCGCGCGCCTGCCACCATTCGGCTTGCCGTCTCGGGGAAACAGCCACTCAGCACCACCACCATCACGATCGGGAGTCTCATGTTTCCGTTGGTAACATGCAATGTTTCCGTTGGCAACATGAGGGCCGGTAGGTAGGTTCCATCGCATGCGAGCGGCAGAGGAACGGGTGCGGCTGAAGAAGGAGGGCGGGCGCTACCATCACGGCAACCTGAAGGACGCGCTGGTGCTCGCGGCCGAGCGCTCCATCGCGAAGTCGGGGAGCATCGACCTGCCGTTGCGCGACGTCGCGAAGCTCGCGGGTGTTTCCCACGCAGCGGCGTACCGGCACTTCGAGTCGAAGACCGCGCTGCTCGCCGAGGTCGCGGTGCGTGGGTTCGCCTCGCTGAAGCAGAAGCTGCACGAGGGCGTTGCGAAGGCGAGCGCTCCAGACGCGCGGCTGGTCGAGGTGGGAGTCGCCTATGTCACCTTCGCGCTCGAGTCGGCGGGCGCCTTTCGGGTGATGTTCGACTCGGCACTCAAGCCGTTCACGCAGTTCCCCGGCTTGTCCGAGGCGGCGTTCGATGCGCTGAACGTGCTCCGCGACGTGGTTCGTGCAGCGGCCAAAGCAGGCGCGATTCGTGACGACGAACTCGACGCCTCAGTCATGTCGGCGTGGGCGATCATTCATGGGCAGGCGACGTTGCTGCTCGATGACCAGCTGCTCGGGCCGTTCGGGGTCGGCGCAGAAGACGCAGCCACCTCTGCGCGAACGGTGATGCGCAGGTTGGTCGACGGCCTGCGCGCCCGCTGAGCGATGGCGTGAACCGTGGGCGCTGCTACAAGCGCTCGCGACATGCGCCTCTTTGCCATCGGTGACACGCACCTGCCTTCTTCGCGCAAGAAGGACATGGACCGCTTCGGGTGGGTCAACCACCCCGAGCCGTTGCGCCAGGCGTGGGACGAGCTGGTGAAGCCCGACGACGTCGTCATCGTCGCGGGTGACATCTCGTGGGCGACGCGCACGACGGAAGTGCTCGACGATCTCGCGTGGCTCGACGCGCGGCCGGGCCAGAAGGTGCTGCTGCGCGGCAACCACGACTTCTGGTGGGGCGACAGCAGCGCGAAGCTGAAGAAGCTCTTCGAGCCGTACAAGTCGTTCATCGGCTTCATTCAGAACGGCGCGGTCGAGGTCGGCCCGTTCATCATCGCGGGCTCACGGTTGTGGACGGCACCCGAAGCGCCTCCGATGCCTGGCGGAGAGATGGGCGACGAGGTGCAGAAGCCCGACTACATCGAGCGCGAGTCGAACCGGCTGTCGCTCTCCATCAAAGACGCGCAGGTGAAGGAGTCGAAGCGCACCTCGCCGGCGATTCGCATCTGCGCCGTGCACTTTCCGCCGCTGTATTCCAACGGCATCGAGACGGCGTTCTCGAAGGTGCTCGAGGCGTGGCAGCCGGCCATCTGCGTCTACGGCCACCTGCACGGCACGGGCATCGGCGTCGGGTTTCAGGGGCCGCACGCGGGCGTGAAGTACGTGCTCGCGAGCTGTGACGCCGCCGGCTTCAAGCCGGTGCTGCTGCACGAGGGCTGAGCCGTGCCCGTTCGTCTTCCGCAGCCGCTCGTCTTCTCGCCCGACCAGCTCTTTCGCGTCGCGACCGACGATGGCAGCGCGGTGGCGCTCGGCCGGTACCACCCACGAGGAGACGCTCGCTTCGTCGAGCCCGTCATTCTCGGGCACAGCCTGGCGACGAACCGCTTCAACCTCGACTTCGACGAGCGCTACTCACTCGCCCGCTACCTCGCGCGGCGTGGCTTCGAGACGTGGGTGCTCGAGCTGCGCGGGCACGGCCTGGGCGGGAGCGGCGAAGACAGCACGTTCGATCTCGAGGCCACCCACGACGTGACGGCGGCGCTGCGGGCGGTGCTCTCGACCGGGCCGACGCAGGCGTTCTTCGCGGGCCACTCGCGCGGAGGCCTGCTGCCGTTCGCGCACCTCGCGAGACTGCCGCAGGCTCCGTTCAAGGCGCTGGTCGCGCTGGGGAGCCCGTTTACCTTCGAGCACCAGCCCGGCGTGCAGCGCTTCGTCGACCTCGTGCAGCCGCTCTTGCGCTTCAAGGTGGCACCGCTGTCGATGATGGCGCGCGCGGCGATTCCCATCGGCCTGCCGCCCGAGCCCATCGGCAAGTACCTGCTCAACCGCGACAATGTGGACGACGGCGTGATTCGGCAGGCGCTGCGCTCGGTGGTGGCCGACGTGCCGCACGGCGTGCTGAAGCAGTTCGTGCGCTGGGTCTCGACGGGCCGCTTCGATGGAGAAGATGGCTTCGACTACCTCGCGCACCTCGACGCGGTGAAGGTGCCGGTGCTGCTCGTTGCGGGTGTTCGTGACTTCCTCGCGCCCCCGCAGTCAGCGCACCTGGCAGCGAAGCACCTCGGTGGACCGGTGACCGAGCTGACCGTGAGCCTCATGAGCGGCTTCACGTACGACGCGGGCCACGGCGACCTCGTGCTGGCTCGCCGCGCGCCCGATGAGCTGTTTCCCCGCGTCGCCGAGTTTCTGGAAGCGCACGCCACGCGCTCCCAGTGAGCGTCATTTCTTCAGCGCGTCGCCGAAGCCGGGCGGCGTTCCACCATCGACGGCCGCTTCATCGTGCAGCGCGAGCACGTCGACCTCGAGGTCGGTGAGAATCGAGCCGTACCGCTCGGCCCACGCGATGGCGGCCTCCTTCGAGGGCACGGTGATGAGTGAGAAGCCGGCGATCAGCTCCTTCGACTCGGTGAAGGGCCCGTCGACGGCCATGACGCGTTTGCCGGCCTTGAAGTGCAGGCGCGTGCCGAGCTTGCTGGGCTTGATGCCGTCGGTGGCCTGCAGCACGCCGGCCTTCACCATCTCCTCCAGCAGCGGGCCCATCAGCGACAACTCGCGCTCGGTTGGCGGAGCGCCCGACTCGCTGGCCTCGTTGGCCATGAAGAGCGTGAGGTAGCGCTCGGGCGCGTTCGCCGGCTTCGGCATGAAGCCCAGGTCCCACGCCTCGGTGACGAGGCCGATCTCCATCTCGCCGTCCTGCACGATGTCGGCGAAGCGCTTCGTCCACGCGATGGCCTCGGCACGATTGGCGACTTTCAGGAGCGCGAACCCGGCGAGCAGGTTGTTCGTGCCCTTCACGTTCTCCTGCACTTCACAGACGCCTTTGCGGGCGATGACGCGCGTGCGGGGAACTTTGGGCAGCAGGCCAGCGCCGTTGGTGAAGACGCCCTGCTTGATGCCCTCTTGAATGAAGGCGCCCATCTCGACGATTTCTCGTTGCTCGATGGCGCCGGTCTCGTAGCGGGGGCCGACTTTGTGGGTGACGAGGAAGCGCATGTGGTGTCTCTCTTCAGGTGTGAATGGCGGAGTGATTTCCGACCTTCACCCAGCACGTCGAACGGGCCTACGCGAAATCGACATCGCTCAAGTCGGCGACTTCATTCGGTCTGCGCGCGCGAGGAGCACCGATTTTTCCCGGCTTTTCTGCGCGAGGTCGGCGGCGTGGCGAAAGGCAGCACTCGCTTCTTCCCGACGGCCAGCTCGCTCGAGCAGGTCGCCGCGAACGGCCGGGAGCAGGTGATACGTCGCGAGTGATGGCTCATCGGCGAGCGCGTCGAGAATCTCGAGGCCAGCCTCGGGGCCGAAGACCATCGCGTGGGCGACGGCGCGGTTGATCTCGACGACGGGCTGCGGCGCGAGCGCGATGAGCACGTCGTAGAGCGCAGCGATCTTCCCCCAGTCGGTCTCGGCACCCGTCGGCGCGGTGGCGTGACAGGCCGCGATGGAGGCCTGCAGCGCGTAGAGCCCGAGGTCTCCTCCGAGATCCTGAACCCGCGCGAGACACGCCACGCCGCGCGCGATGGCTTCGCGATCCCACCGCGAGCGGTCCTGCTCCATGAGCGGCACGGCGTCTCCACCCGGCCCGATGCGGCTGGCGAAGCGGGAAGACTGGAACTCCATGAGGGCGAGCAGCGCGTGCACCTCGGGCTCGTTCGGGTCGACGCGCGCGAGCATTCGGCCGAGTCGCAACGCGTCTTCGCAGAGGCCGGGGCGAATGACGTCGTCGCCCGCCGTCGCCGAGTAGCCCTCGTTGAACACGAGATAGATGACGCCCAGCACCGAGGCGAGCCGCTCGGCGAGGTCGTCTCCTTCTGGGAGTTCGAACGGAACGCGTGCGTCGGAGAGCGTGCGTTTGGCGCGCACGAGGCGTTGGGCGATGGTGGGCTCGGGCACGAGGAACGCGCGAGCGATCTCGGCGGTGGTGAGGCCTCCGAGCAGCCGCAGCGTCAGCGCGACCTGCGACTCGGGCGAGAGCAGCGGGTGACATGAGATGAAGATGAGGCGCAGCAGATCGTCGCCGACGACGTCATCGAGCGTCTCGTCGAGCGTGGGCGTGACGAACTGATCGGCCTCGTTCGCGAGCGCTTCGTGTTTTCCGGCGATGACGCTGCCGCGCCGGAGCAGATCGATCGCCCGGTGCTTCGCGGCGCCCATGAGCCACGCCGCCGGGTTCTGCGGAGTTCCTTCACGCGGCCACTGCTCGAGCGCGGCGACCAGCGCGTCTTGCGCGAGCTCTTCTGCCACCGCGACGTCGCGCACGAGGCGCGTCAGCGCAGCGATGATCTTCGGCGCCTCGGAGCGCCAGAGGCTGTCGATGGTGCTCGACGCAGTCACGCGCCGTGTCTTCCACCGTTCACCGCCTCACGCCACTCTCAGCGAGTGAGAGGGCCGATGGAGTGCGCGTGTCTCGATTCCGACTGGCCCCGTTTTCGCTCTGCCCGGTTTCGCGCGGGGGAATCGACCCCTGGCAATCCACGAAGGAGGACATGCATGACGACACCAGCGACGCGCCTGACGGTCTTCAGCATTCGGGAAGGCAAGAACGGCAGCATCTGGGTGAGGGCGGGGCGGGCCACGATGAACGCAGACGGCACGTTGCTGCTCGAGCTCGACGTGCTGCCGATCGACGGGAAGCTCCACGTTCGCGAGACGACGGAGCGGCCTGGCGAGCGGGCGCTGACGCACTGAAGGAAACCGGCCGGTCCTCTCCGGGGTGGGGAGGGCTGGCTGGTCTTTGGCGTTGGGCTACCGTCGGCGCGTGAGCTTCGGTGAGCGGGCGCGACGCGTGTTGATGGGAGACGACGGTGGAATCGGCGCGCTCGTCGGCACGGTGCTGCTGCTCGGCGTCGGCGTGGTGCTCACGTTCACCGCCGTGCAGGACATTCGGGTGGCGGTGGCCTCGGCTCCGAAGCGAATCGCGTGCGCTGACTTCGTGGAGAACCCGACGCAGGCGAAGTGGGTCGTGCTCGAGGGCTGCCGGCTCGATTTGAACTACGCGACGTCGCGGCGATGGAAGGGGTGGTTCAACCGCGCTGATGCGGGCAGTACGGCGAGGTACCTCGAGCTGTTCATTCCGGTGTCTCCTTTGGGCACGAAGCAGCCCGAGACGCCGACGGTGGTGTTGGCCACGACGGACTCGACGTTGTTGCAGCTGGTGGAGGCGCTCGATCGCATTCCGCCGGAGCAGATTGATGCGTTCGTCGACGCGAAGTCGGTCGAGCTCGAGGCGCTGCTCGCACCGAAGGAGCTGCGCGGCTCGGTCGCGCCGATCAAATCGACCGGAAGCCGGCCTGCGCTCGCGCAGATGGCGGCAGAGAACGCGGTCGTCATCGAGCAGGGCAGAGAGCCGAAACGCGCCGAGGCGCTGTGCACGCTGCTGATGGGGCTCGGCGTGATGCTGTTCGCGTTCTGGCCGGTGGCGAGGCGGTTTCAGCTCGAGCGTGAGCTCGCGTCGATGCCGCCCATGCCGTCGTTGCTGGATTCGTCGTTCGACGAACCGAAAGATCCGCCTCCCAGCGCCTGATTCACGCCTCGGGCGAGACGTACGTGCGCCGGTGCGCGTCGACCCCGAGGAAGCGGAAGTCGTCGGCGACGGCCTGCTCGATGGGCCGCACGTCGAGCTCTTCGCGCGCCTTCATCACCTGCTCGTACTCGTCGAACGAGAGCACGCGCCGGCGGTCGAGCATGGCCTGCAGGCCGAGGGCGTGAACGCGCTCCTGCGCGCCGGGCACGACGGTGCCGACGAAGAACTCGGCGCACGAGCCGCTGCCGTAGCTGAACAGCCCGAGCTGTTGCCCATCGAGGTTCTTCACCGATGTCGCGAGCAGTGACGCGAGCGCGAGGTACAGCGAGCCCGTGTAGATGTTGCCGACCTGCGCGGGCAGCACGAGCGAGGCGCCGACCTGCACGTCGAACGACGCGTCGGGGTTCTCGTCACCATCCATCGCGCGCACCTGGCGGTGGGCCTTCCGCGCCATCTTCCCGTAGGGCACGTGGTACGCGAGCGCTGTGACGTCGCTCGCCCGCATACCGGGCACGAGCTGCTGGAAGTGACGGTAGGCGCCGCTCAACGCGTCGAGGTAGCACTGCACCGAGTAGTGGCCGTCGACGTGCGCGTCCTTCGAGTAGAGCGGCCGCCAGAAGTCGTGAACGTCGATGGCGTATTGGCCCGATTGCGAGGGGTCGAGCTCGACGAGGCGCGGGTTCTCGGAGACGACGAGCGCGACAGCACCGGCTCCCTGCGTGGGCTCACCGGCGGTCTTCAGCCCGTAGCGCGCGATGTCGGAGCAGACGACCAACGCCTTCTTGCCGCGCGCGCTACCAGAGCGAATCCAGTCGAGGGCCATCATCAGGCCCGCGGTGCCGCCGTAGCAGGCGTGTTTGGTCTCGAAGACGCGACAGTTGCGGCCGATGCCGAGCAGGCCCTGCACGAATGACGCGACGGGCTTGGAGTGATCGACCGCGGTCTCGGTGCCGACGATGAGCAGGCCGATGTCGTCTTCCTTCGTGCCCGTCGACTCGAGCGCCATGTGGCCGGCGCGCGCCGCGAGCGTCACCGTGTCTTCATCGACGGGCGCGATGCCCATGCGCCAGGTGCCGAGGCCGTCGAGGTACTTCGCGGGAGCGACGCCGCGGGCCTTCGCCAACGTCTCGAGATCGATGCACAACGAAGGAACTGCGAGCCCCAACCCGTCGATGCCAGTGCGCACGTGAACTCCGCGGAGGAATGTTGCGGCGCAGCAATAACGCGACGAGTCGTAGCGTGCAACGCGTTGTGCGGAGCAGCATTGTTCTGGGTGGTGGTGTCATATCTCGCGGAGATATGACAGGCTCGGTGCATGGCGAAGCGCTCCGCTGACTCGATGGCGAAGGTCTTCTGGTCGGGCAGGAGCCAGGCGATTCGAATTCCCCAGGAGTACCGGCTCTCGTGTCGCGAGGTTCGCATTCACCGCGAGGGGAAGAACCTCGTGCTCGAACCGGTTGAAGAGCAGACCGACGAGAACGGCTGGCCGCTGAAGTTTCTCGAGTTCTTCCGTGGCGTGGAACCGGACGAGCGCCTCGACCTCGGCGATCGGACGAAGAAGCCGGAGCGGGGGAATCCGCTGTCGTGAGAGATCGCTACCTGTTGGACACGAACATCGCGTCGTTCGTGATCAAAGGAACGCACCCGCATGTCTTGACGAAGTTGGCGCGGCACCCGCGAACGAAGGTCGGGATCAGCGTGGTGACCGAGCTGGAGCTTCAGTTCGGCGTCGAGAAGGCCGGGGCACCTGCAGACCTTGCGACGAGAGTGGCAGAGTTCCTTCGTGCCGTTCCGGTGCTCGAGTTCCCGCCCGAGCTCGCCGTTCACTACGCGCGCATTCGCACCCAGCTCGAGAAGGCTGGTCGACCCATCGGTGCGCTCGACACCATCATCGCCGCGCATGCTGCCTCGTTGGGGGCAGTGCTCGTCACCAACAACGTTCGCGAGTTCGGTCGAGTGAAGGGCTTGCGCTTCGAAGACTGGAGCCGGTGAGTCACTCTTCTTCAGTGTCGTCGCCGGTGATCTCAGCCAGCTCGGCGTCGATCTCGGCCTGCAGCGCGCTCTTCCCGGCGATCGGCTTTGGCGCACCGCGCTGGTACCTGCGCATCTGAAACCCGCTCGACGTTCGCGTGAAGCCCGCCCGCTCGAGCGCCTCGGCGAGCACCGAGTCGTGGGCGGGGACTCCGTTCACTTCACCCAGCAGCATGCCGTCTTTGCGCTCGACGGCCTTGCGGGCGAGCTGGGCGAGGCGATCGGCGACGGCGTCTGCCGTGCGCGTGCGTTCGGGCTCTCCCGCGGGCAGCCATACGAGCGCCTGTCTTCCACCACGCGAGAGCCACGCGCCCAATCGCCCATCGACGAGCACTACGCTCGCGCCCGTCATGCGCATCGGAGATAGCCGCTTCGTCGCCTCGGGCTCGTCGAGCGCGGGCCACGGCAGCAACGCGCCATACGGATTCGCGGGATCGATCGCCGACAGCGTCAGCACCTCGGAGCGGTCGGCGTTGTTACGCGCGGCGCGGAGCAGGTCGAGCACAGGCGGCAACGCGAACTGCATCGCTCCGACGCCGGTGACGAAGTAGCCGCGACGCACGCGGCCTGATTCTTCGAGCGAGCGGAAGACGTCGTGCAGTGAGGTGAACCCGCCGGGCACGTCTTCAGCGAGCGCGACCTCTCGGGTGACGACGCCATAGCGGCTGAGCAGTTGTTGCGCCGTCGCGTGCGCCCACTCGGTCGGTGACGTGACGCCGGGCGAGACGAAGCGCGATGAGACGAGGCTCCACCGGCCTTCAGCCGAGGCTGGCGCATTGCGACGACTGCGGAACGACGCGCGGCCATCGACGAGCGCGCGACGCATGCGTTTGTCCACCGGGCGGGTCACTTCACGCAGACCGAAGAAGCCGTCGTTGGTGACGAGGCCCTTCCACACGAGGCTCCACAACGCGTCGACCGTCTCTTGTGGAAAGCCACCGCCCGCCGCCTGCTGGAGCGCCGCGAAGAACGACGCGCCGTGCTTCTCGAGGTGCTGGAGCAGCTTGCGCTCCTTCTCGGGCAGCGCGGCGACGTCGATGACAGGTGGGCGATAAAGCTTCGGCAGATGATCAGTGAGGTACAGCGCGACGCGGCCGTCCTTCTCGCCGAGCGGCTCCACGCCGACCCACACGACCTCTCCTGCAGCAGCGAGCGCGTCGAGGTCTGACGGAAGGTATTGCTCGAGGCGCGCAGGCAACACCTCTCGCTCGAGCAACGACGCGGGCAGCGGAAGGCCCTGCAGCTTCTCGACACAATCGAGCAACGCATCGAGCCCACGCCGCTTCTTCGTCACGCCCTGCCAGGCGCCGAGCATGCGCGTGAGCACCTCGGGCTCGACGGGTTCGATCTCCTTCCGCAGGCGGGCGAGCGACTTGCGACGAAGGCTGCGCAGCACTTCGGGGTCGCACCACTCACGCTGCGTGCCGCCGGGCCGGAACGCGCCTTCGACGAGCTTCCCCGCGAGCGTGAGCGCCTTGAGCTTCTCGTCGACGATGCGGGTCGAGAGCCCGAAGCGCGTGCTCACCTCAGACGTCGTGAACGGCGCGTGCGTGCGCGCGTACCGGAGCAACACTTCCTGCAGCGCATCGGTGCTCGACGAGAGGAATGCCTCGGGCAGCCCGGGAGGAAGTGGAACACCGAGCGCATCGCGATATCGGCTCGCGTACTCGACAGGCAGAAACCGGTGCTCACCCGCGATGGAGACCCGAATCACGCGACGCGCGCGTTGCAGCTCGTCGATGGTGTTCGCGATGCCCGGTTCACAGCGGCGCTCGAGCTCGTGCTGGTTCAAGTCGCCGAGGCGCAGGAGCAGATCGTGCAACCCATCCATCGTGCGGGCGCGGCCGCGATCTTCGGTGTGCTGCAGAAACGCTTCGAGCTCGATGAGCGCATCGGCGTCGAGCAGTTCGCGAAGCTCCGCCTCGCCCATCAACTCCTTCAACTGGAGCGTGTCGATGGTGAGCGCCTGGGCGCGGCGTTCGGCGAGCGGAGCGTCGCCTTCGTAGAGGAAGTTCGCGACGTACCCGAAGAGCAGTGACGACGCGAAAGGGCTCGGCGTCTTCGGCTCGGCGGTGGTGACGGTGACGGTGCGTCGCTCGACGTCCTTGAGCGTCTCGATGAGCGCCGGCATGTCGAACACGTCGCGCAGACACTCGCGGTACGTCTCGAGAATCATCGGGAACGACGGGTACTGCGCCGCCGCGCTCATCAAGTCCTGCGCCTTCTTGCGCAGCTGCCACAGCGGCGTTCGCTGACCGGGCCGCTTTCTGGGAAGCAGCAACGCGCGGCTGGCGATCTCGCGGAAGCGCGCGGCGAAGAGCGGCGTCTGCGAGAGCTGCGAGATGACGAGGCGTTCGACGTCGCTCGACTTCGGCAGCAGGTACTTCACGTCGGGAATCGCGTCGCTCTCGGGCCAGCGCACGACGAAGCCATCGTTGGCCCACATCGTCTCGACGTCGAGCCCGAGCTCTTCTCGCGCGAGCGCCTGCACGGCCATCGACCACGGCGCGAGAATCTGCCCGCCGAGCGGAGACAGCACGCAGACGCGCCAGTCTCCCAATTCGTCGCGGCCACGCTCGATGACGATGGAGCGATCGTCGGGCACCGCGGCCTGCTGCTGTTGATCGGCCAGGTACGTGAGCAGGTTCTTCGCAGCGACCTCGGTGAGGCCGTGACGCGAGATGAGCAGGTCGGTCGCGTTGGCGCGGGGCGTGGCGCGCAGCTCCCGAATGAGACCGCCGATGCGACGGCCGAACTCGAGCGGGCGCGCGGTCTGGTCGCCTCGCCAGAACGGCATCTTTCCCGGTTCGCCGGGAGCGGCCGAGACGATGACCTTGTCGAAGGTGATCTCCTCGATGCGCCACGTCGACGCGCCGAGCACGAACGTCTCACCGGTGCGCGACTCGAAGACCATCTCTTCGTCGAGCTCGCC
>JBEOKA010000468.1:0-13356 GCA_040275325.1 Myxococcaceae bacterium
ACCATGCACGTGTGCCGCAGCTCCATGCGCGGCGGCAGCAGGGTGATCACCATGGTCATGCTTGCCGTCAGGCCCATGCACGTGGGGAGCAGCGTGAGCTCCGTGCTCGTGCGCCCCACTGCACTCCGGACCATGAACATGCCCGGGCTCGCCGTGCCGCGGCTTCTCACTCATCTGGTGACCTCGTCGTCAGTGCGAATGCCCGTGCTTCTTCGTGCGCGTCGACCCGGTCGGCAGCGGAGGCGGAGCCTGCCTCGGCGTCTCCAGCTCATGCTCATCTTCATCCGGCAGTGGTTGGGTGAACTTCTGCCCGGCCACCTCGAGCGTGAACGACGCACACCCGGCCGGAACATCGAACTCGAGCACCGCGGGCAACCGGCCCTCGTACACCTTGAGCACCTTGCCCTTGTCATCGGTGATGGTGCCACCGGCCGCGACCGTCATCGTCTCATCGACGAGCACCGCGACCAGCTCGGCCATCTCCTCCATGCGGTCGGCGATGCGGTGACACCACAGATGCCCGACGCCCGGGTACTCGTCGTGGCAGATGTCCTCCATCTGCTCCTCGTCGACCTGCTCACCGACGCCGACGAGCACGAAGTTGAGCCTCGGCAGGCGCCCCGCGGCGATCTCCTTCGCGACCTGCGTCGAGTACGCCTTGATGTCGGCCGCGTCGTGCAGCTGGCTGTCGGTCACCACCACCGCGAGCCCGCGCCGGGTGCCCGCCTTCGTCTGCTCGCGCACGTACGCCACGTAGTCGCGCAGCACCGGCAACATCACCGTCGCCTTGCCGTACGAGCGCGGCCCGGGAAACTTGTACGACGCCGAGAGCTGGCCATCGAGCTCGCCCACCGTCTCGAGCTGAGAACCATCTCCCGTCGCCCAGTACGAGACGCGCAGCTTGCCATCGCGGTCCTTGCTCGCGAGGTACTGCAGCATCCACTGCATCTGCGGCTCGACCTGGTTCTTCACCGGCGCGAGCTTCGCGAGCACACCGCGCGGCCCGTAGGTCGGCTCCATGCTCGCCGAGCCGTCCATGTAGAGCGCCACGTCGAGCCCCTCGACGGTCGGGTCGTGCAGCAACGTCGCCACCACGCGCCCCGCCTTGTGGTGCACGTCGCTGAACGGTTTGACGATGACTTCGTGTTTATGACCCATCGCGAGCGCGCTCCGTCTCAGTGGTGGTCGTCGTCATCATCATCGTCGTCGTGGTGGTCATCGTCTTCGGGCAGGGGCTGCGTGAACTTCTGACCGTTCACCTCGAGCGTGAAGCTCTTCGTGCCCTCGGGCACCTCGAACTCGAGCACCGCGGGCAACCGGCCTTCGTACTGCTTCACCACGCGGCCCTTGTCGTCGGTGATGGTGCCGCCCGCCGCGACCGTCATGTTCTCGTCGACGAGCACCGCGACCAGCTCGGCCACCTGCCCAATCTCTTCGGCGATGCGGTGACACCAGAGGTGGCCGATGCCCTTGAACTCCTGGTGGGCAATCTCTTCGAGCTGCTCCTCGTTCACGTCACCGCCGACGCCGACGAGCACGAAGTTGGTTCGCGGCAGCCGGCCGGCGAGCACCTCTTTCGCGACGCGCGCCGACATCTCTTCGACCTCGTGCTGGTCGTGAATCTGCCCGTCGGTGACGAACACCGCGCAGCCACGCTTCGCGCCGAGCTTCGCCTGCGCCTTCAGGTACTCGACGTAGTCGCGAATCGCGGGCGCGAGGTTGGTGCGCGTGCCCATGTTGCGGGGGCCGGGGAAGAGGTGCTCCTTCACGTCGGAGCCCTTGAGCTCGCCCAGCACCTCGATGCCGCCGCCGTCACCACACGCCCAATACGCCGTGCGGAGCAGACCATTTCGGTCCTTGGTGGCGAGGTACTCCAGCATCCACCGCACCTGCGGCTCGACCTGGTTCGACATCGGCTCGGGCTTGCGGCCGAAGAGCCAGTCGAGAAACCGGTTCGACTTCGCCTTGTACTCGTACTCCTCCTTCATCGACGCCGAGCCGTCCATGTAGAGGGCCATGTCGAGGCCCTCCACCGTCGGGTCGTGCAGCAACGTCGCGGTGACGTGGCCTTCTTCGACGTGCAAATCGCTGAACGGCTCGACCGGTTTCTCGTGACCCATGTTCCCCTCCTGAAGAGGAGCGCGACGCTACTCGAAGTCGCGCAGCACGAGCGCAGCCGTGAACGCACGAGCTATACGGCCCGCATGCGTTCCTGGCTGCTGGGCATGGTGGTCTTCACGGCAGGCTGCTCGGCAATGCCCCCGCTCTCGGGCGGTGGAGCCGGTGGCGGTACGGCCGGCAACGCTGGCGGAGCCGCTGGTGGTGGTTCGGCGTCGGCGGCTCGAGTGCTGGGCCCCGAGCAGGCGGGCGTCGCGACGTACTACGCCGCTGATGGCACGGGCAGCTGTTCGTTCAGCGCGTCTCCGGCAGACCTCGACGTGGCGGCGATGAACTCGCCCCAGTGGGACAACAGCGCGGTGTGCGGCGGCTGTGTGCGCGTCGATGGGCCGAAGGGCGCTGTCGTCGTGCGCATCGTCGACCAGTGCCCCGACTGCCCGAGCGGAACCCTCGACCTCTCGGCGCAGGCCTTCGCGAAGATCGCCGAGCCAGTCGACGGGCGGGTGAACGTGCGCTGGCAGCCCGTGTCGTGCGCGGTGCAGGGCGCGGTGGTGCTCCGCTTCAAAGAGGGAAGCTCCCGGTTCTGGACGGGGCTGCAAGTGAGGAACACCCGCATTCCCGTGCGCGCCCTCGAGGTGCAGAAGAACGGCGCGTGGGTGAACGTGCCGCGCGAGAGCTACAACTACTTCGTCGACGCCACTGGCTTCGGCACGGGGCCCTTCACCGTACGAATCACCGGCAACGATGGGCAGCAGCTGGTCGAGACCGGCGTGATGCTCCGCGACTCGGGTGACGTGATGGGCACGCAGCAGTTTCAGTGAACGGCGCTCGGCCGAGTCGTCAGTCGAAGTCCTTCATCCAGTCGGGCCTGTTCGAGGCGGGCGCTGCGGGAGCAGGAGCGGCGGGTGGTGCCGCCTCGTCGAAGTCCGACATCCAATTCGACGAGGTGCCTCGCGCTGGCGTCAGCTTCGAAGGAGCGCGGCCCTCGGCCACGTGCGCGTTGACGAAGTCCTTCATCCAGTCGTCGTCACGCGCGACGTCGGCGCGACGCGGTGTTGGAGCGAGCGCACGTGGAGCCGCAGCGACGGTGGCTGTCGCGCGAGGTGGGCCGACCCTCGAGAACAACGCGTCGACGCGTGGAGCCGGCCAGCCATCGAGCAACGCGAGCGCGCGACGTGACGCGCTGAGCAGCTCCTCGACCGACGCGTGAAGCTCGACGGCCACCGAGGGCGCCGAGACGAACAGCTTCGAGAGCACCGAGCGCTTGCGCCCCGCGAGGTCGGTCTGCAGCTCGCTGAGCACCTGATGAATGATGGAGCGCACCTGCGCGCCGTTGCCGCCAGTATCGGCGAGCTCGGGCGGCGGCACGGGGAGCGCGAGGATGAAGCCGTCTCCGCGCGTGAGCAGCGTCTCTGACTCGCCGGGGAGCAGCAGGCCCCAGCTGCGGTCGCTCGGGCCGCCACCAGCACGGGCCGAGGCGCCGAAGGGTTGCGCACGCACGAACGCCTCGAGCACGTCGGCACGGGTTACGGCGAGCTGACCATGCGTCGCGCTCAGCGGCTGGCTCGTCGCGCCGCGCACCGGGCCGTAGAGCGTGCCGTACAGGAAGACCGGGTCGTTCAACGTCGTCGCGTCGCTCACCTGCTCGACCACCTGCAGGTCGAAGAACCAGAGCCCGTCAGTGGAGAGGTGACGCGCGCCCTTCGGCGCAGACACCTGATGGAGCACCAGCTGCTGGTGGGCGGCCTCGAAGAAGCGCTCTGGGTCTCGCGGGCCAGCGACGGACAGTCTGCCCGACGCGTCGACTCCCACCGCGAGCGAGACGTCGTGGAGCAGCTGATCACCGAGGCTCAGCGTGTCGAGCACCTGCACGAGCCGCGTGTCATCGGAGCCCGGCTCGACCGGTTTCTGCGCAGGCGTGAAGTGTGACGGGAACCTGCCCATGGGTGGACTGTACTCTTCGTCAGCGCCCGACCACGTCACGAACGGTGCGTTTGCTCGTGCGTGGAGCAGCCGGCTCACCCTCGGGCCGCAGGCTCAACGTCAGGGTGCCGACGTTGGCCATGATGGCGAGGCGCTCGGTGTCATCGGGTGAGACCCGCAACGTGACCGTGGTGAAGGCCCGTTGCTCGGGAGGAACGAGGTTGATGTTCGTGGTTCCGCTGATCGCCCCCGTGGCCACGACCAACACATTCCCCAGCAGCGTGGTCACCATCGGCTCCTTGTTCTCGCCCGGGTAGACGGCGATGACATCGACGCGATCGTTGGGCCGCACCCAGCCTCCGACTGAAGCCTCGGCACTGACCTTGAGTGACACCAACCGCTGCGCTTCACCGAGGTTCTGCGAGATGCGCTCGGCCGCCCTCGTCTCGAACGCGCTCCACAGCATCATGTCTCCTGCCTGCAGCGGGACCAGCGTGCGCTGATTGACGATGTACGAGGCCGAGTCTGGCTTCACCACCGACGAGGTGACGAACTGCTCGGGCACCGAGCGCTGAGAGATCATCTCCATCGTCACCACGGTGTTCTCGGGAATGTCCTGCGCGGCCACGACGATGGGCACCAGGTTCCACCCGCGCCGAACGTCGACTTCCTTCTTCTTCACGGCCGAGTAGGCGAGCACTCCGCCGAAGAAGCCGAGCACCGAGAACAGGGCGAGCGCGATGACCAGCCCCGTGGCGAAGCCCTTGGCCGTCTCGTCCCGCGGTCGCGGTGGAACGGGCAGCGGGTTCTGGACGGACCGCGGAGTCGATTCAGGGTTCGTCATCTCGTTCCCCCTCGGTGCGAGTTCAGCTCGAAGAGAGCGGGAACGGCCCGAGGGGGCAAGCACTCACTCGTGGCGCAGGGCCGAGACGATCTTCAATCGTGACGCATGTCTCGCGGGCATCACGGCCGCGAGCGCGCCGAACACGAGCGCGATGACCGCGGTGGTGACGATGCCGCCCACGGGAATGCGGAAGGTCGCGATGAGGCCGAACGACTCCATCGCGCGCACCGAGATGAGCCCGAGCCACAGGCCCACCGCGATGCCGACGAGCGCGCCGACACACGCAAGCAGCAGACTCTCGGCCAGCACGAGCCGTCGCACCTGCCGCTGCGTGCTGCCGATGGCGCGGAGCAACCCAATCTCGCGCACGCGCTCGAGCACGTTGATGCCCAGCGTGTTCGCGAGCGCGATGAGCGCCGGCACCACCAGCACCACCAACAGCACGTACATCGCGTTCAGCTTCTTGCGGCCGTCGTCGAGCATCTTGTCGCGCCACTCCGAGGTGCCGCGCAGCGTGAAGCCCGGCCACGCCTCGAGCCGCTGCTCGAGCCCCGTTCGCACCGACTGCGCCGAGATGCCCTGCTTCAGGTCGACGAACACCAGCGTGTCGGAGCTCACCTGAAAGTCCTGCTGCAGCGACGCCTGCGACAGGTACGCCGCTGCGACGCGGTTGTTGAGCACGTCGTTGCCGATGCCCACGACCCGGTACTGCACCGGGCCCGACGGCGTCATGAGCTCCACCTGGTCCTGCAGCTTCGTGCCCGTCTGCCGCGCCCAGACCGCGTTCATGACGAGCGTGTGCGGTTGCGAGAGCTGCGCGATGGAGTCAGGGCCACCTGCTTCGAAGTCGAGCGCGGCCACCTTCGGGTACGCCTGCGGATCGACACCGACGAGCGTGACGTTCAACGTGCCCGAGCGAGAGCTGCCCATGCGCAGGCTGGTGGCGACGTCGACGCCCTGCACTTCGGCCAACGAGCGCGTGAGCTCACCCGACGCTCCGACCGAGCCGCTGCCCACCATCATCGTCGGAGGCATCACCATGAAGTCTGCGCCGAGCGTGCGGTCGATTTGAGAGACGACGCCTTCGATGGTCGAGTTCGTGAGCGCCGCGAGCGCGACGATGATGGCGAGCGCCACCGTCATCACCGACGCCGTGATGGAGGAGCGGTGCCGCTGCCGCGCGACGTTGCCCTGCGCCAGCTTTCCCTCCTGCGCCATCACCACGTCGAGGCCGCGACGGAAGACGGCGGTGAGCGGCACGATGCTCGACGGCCCGACGAGGAACACCGCGACGATGAAGGCGAGCGCGCCCAGGCTCTGCCACGCCAACACGCCGGTGAGCAGCCCCACGAGGCCCAGCACACCCAACCCGACGCCGACGCCCAGCCGCACCCGGCTCACGGGAACGCGCGCGTCTCCACCCGACGGTCGCATCGCCTCACGCGGAGAGACCCGGCTCGCCTGCCGCGCCGGCACCAGACAGCTCAGCACGCTGCCACCGACGCCGAGCAGCACCGCCACCAACAACGTCTTCAGCGACGTGGGCTGCGACTCGAGCACGAGGCCCACCTGGCTGCGCCACACCGGCGCGAGGCCCGAGATGACGAGGCGCTCCATGCCGATGCCGACGATGATGCCCAGCACCGTTCCCGCGAGGCCGACAAACAGCCCTTCGATGGTCACCATGGCGAGCACCGTGCGCTGAGAGGCCCCGAGCGCGCGGAGCAGGCCGAGGTCGCGGCGGCGCTCCACCACCACCGTGCGGAAGGTGATGAAGATGATGAAGCCCGCCATCACCATCGCCAGCACGCCGAACGCCTGCATCGGCATCGCGGCGCGCGTCACCTGGTCGATGAGCTGCGAGTTTCCGTGTGACGCTTCGGCGACGTAACCGGGGCCGAGCTCTTTCAGCAGACCGGCTCTCGTCGCCTCTGCATCGACGCCCTCGGTGAAGCGCACGTCGACCTGCGAGAGCCCGTCGTTCAACCCGAGCGTCTCCTGTGCGGTCTGGAGCGCGACGAACACGGACTCGATGCCACCCGGCCGCGCGGCGACGAAGCCGGCGACATGCAAGGTGCGGCTGCCCTGCACCGAAGGAATGAGCAACGAGTCGCCCAGCTTCAGCTTCGCGCCGTCACGCAGCGTCTCCGAGACGATGAGGTCGTCGGCGCCGAGCTCTCGCAGCGGCTTGCCGTCGGTCACCGTCACTGGGCGCACGGGCTGCTGCTCATCGGCGTCGACGCCGACCAATTGCAGCGACGCGAGCGGCTTGCCGTCGAGCAGGAGGGTCGACTTCGCAGGCAGCGCGACCATGCCCTGCACGCGCCCGCTCGCCTGCTTCACGCCCTGCATCGAGCGCACGCGCGTGAGCACGTCGGAAGGAAATGGCGCCTGCGTCGCGGTCGAGATGGAGGCGTCGACCTGCTCCACCGAGGACAACACGCTCGAGGTGAGCGAGGCCGTGAGCGTCGGCACCATGCCGCCCATCGCGACGACGAGCGCGACCCCGAAGACGATGGCTGTCGTGGTGAGCGCCGCGCGCGTCTTGCGGCGGAGCAGGTAGCGCAGCGCCAGCGTGGTGGTCGCGCTCATGACAACGCCTCGAGCTGAGAGCGCACCCGGCTCGACGTCTCTTGCGAGGCCGACAGGTTCTGGTCATCGACGATGACGCCATCTTTCAAGAACACCAGCCGCCGCGCCGACGCCGCGATGCGTGGGTCGTGCGTCACCATCAACACCGTGCGCCGGTGTTCGTCACTCAACGAGCGCAGCAGCCGCGCGATGTCGTCAGCCGCCTTCGAGTCGAGGTTTCCCGTCGGCTCGTCGGCGAGCACCAGCACCGGCTCGGTCACCAGCGCGCGCGCGATGGCCACCCGCTGCTGCTGACCGCCCGAGAGCTGGTCGGGCAGGTGATTCACGCGGTCTCCCAGACCGAGCCGCTCGAGCCACACCTTTGCTTTCCCCTCGGCGACGGCGGCCGGCATGCCATCGAGCGTGAGCGGCAGCGCGACGTTCTCGACCGCGCTCATCACCGGCACGAGGTTGAACGACTGAAACACGAAGCCGATGCGCCGCCGCCGCACCAGCGTCAGCCCCTCGTCGTCGAGCCTGGTGAGCTCATCGGAGCCCAGCGTCACGGTGCCGGCGTCGGGCCGGTCGAGGCCTCCCAGCAGGTGGAGCAGCGTCGACTTGCCGCAACCGCTGGGCCCCATCACCGCCACGAAGTCGCCTTCGTTCAGCGTCAACGAGACTCCGGCGAGTGCGCGCACGGCGGTCGCTCCTTCGGCGTACGTCTTCACGAGCTGCGTTGCAGTGATGAGCGCCATGTCATTCTCCATCGGGTGACTGCGGGTTCTTGCGAGGGCGGCCGCGCGGCTTCGGAGCCGGCTCCACCGTCGTCTGCTTCGCCATGTCATCGAGGCGGCCCTCGATGAGCTCGAGCCAGCGCAGGTCGGCTTCGACGTGCATCACGGCCTGCTCGAGTTGAAGTTGTTGCGCGAGCGCCGCGCGTGACGCCGCGTCTTGCCGCAGCGACATCAGCTCGTGCAGGTCGCGGTAGAGGCTGGTGCGCTGCGTGCGGAGCACCGAATACGGCTCCTGCACGCCCGAGGTGATGGCCAGCATCAGCTTCAGGAAGAACTCGTCGCGCTGGTAGCCGTTCTTCACCGGCATCGAGAACCAGGTGCGCAGCTCGGCGAGCCCGGCGTCGGTCAGCTCGAACGGCCGTCGCTGGGGACCGCCGCTCTGCGTGCCGGGCTGTTCACGAACGAGGCCCGACTCCGCGAGGCGGTCGAGCGTCGCGTAAATCTGCGCCGCTTTGACGTCCCACACCTCACCGCCACCGAGCGAGGTGAGCGCCGCGTGGAGCTCGTAGCCGTGACGCGCGCGTTGATGCAGCAACCCGAGAACCGCATGCCGAACCGACATGCGGAGCTGATTAGTTACGGAGTGACTAGTTTTCCACGAAAAATCTACTCACCCGATGATGAGTGAGTGATTTCAAATGGTTCAACCCAGAATCCGGGCGAACTCGTCGGTGAACTTCCCCACGCTGCGCGGCCAGTGCCCGTTGGTGCCGTTGGGGTCGTTCTCGGCGCCGACCGGAGCGTAGATGGCTCCGACCTGCCCGATGGTCTGCGCGTTCCGGTAGTAGCCCTTCGGGTTCGCCAGCCCCTTCGCCATTCGCTCGATGCTGTCTTCCGCGCGCGCGAACGAGATGGGGCCCTTCGAGTTCGACACGCCCATCGCGTTGTTCTTGTTCTTGAAGGCACTCGAGGTCCACCCGCCGGTCTCGAACTTCGAGATGGCGACGAGGAAGCGCGGGTCGAGGTCGTACTTGCGCGCGGTGTCGATGAAGGTCTTCGCCAGGTGCTTGGCCTGTGGCGGCAACGCGTCGCGCAGCTTCTCTTCCGACACCTCGTGAAAGCCACGGAACGGGCGCTTCGTGCCAGTGCCCTCGGGCGCGGGCTCGGTGGGGCGCGTCGGGTTCACGGGCCCGGGCTCATAGCCATCTTGAAGGCGGCCCATCGTCTGCCGCCCCGCGATGCCGTCGACCTCGAGCCCGCTGCGCTTCTGCATCGCGCGCACGGCCTTCTCCGTCGCAGGGCCGAACTTGCCGTCGTCTTCGATGCCGAGCTTCTGCTGAAGCCAGCGAACGGAGTCGCCCTCCATGCCCCGCTTCACCGACTCGCGGCCGGCCAGCACGTCATCGAGGGACGGTGCGGCCGTGTAGCCGGGAGAGGTGCGGGCGCGGGTGGTCGAGGTGGCGCTGCCGATGGACGAGACGCTGGGCATTCCAGGTTGTCGTCACCGAAATGGGCCGGGAATTCCCCCGAAGATGTCAGGAGACTTCACTGACAGCGCGCGACGCATTGGTTCGACACGCAGCTCCACCGCGCCACGCCAGCGTCTTCTCCGCACGAGGGTGGCGTCGCGCCTGCGGGACAGTCGGCGTCGACGCGACACGCGAAGAGCTGCGTGCACCGCTTCCCCGCTTCGGCGTCGCTGCGGCAGTACAGGTTCTCGCCGCACGTGCCCTGCGTGCCCGTCTGCGAGGTCGAGCACGGCTCCCCTTCGTCCCACCGGCAGCTGCCCCGATGCAGCACCGCCACGCCGACCTGCGCGGCCTGACACGGGTTTCGGTACGTCGCGTAGTCGACCCCACACACCGCGTCGTAGCCTGCGTTCTGGCACGTCGCGGAGTCGACACAGACGCGCGAGACGCGGCAGCCCGTCGTGGCATCGAGCCCTCCACCCACGGTCGTCTTGCCCGTGCCACACGACGGGTACGAGATGGAGGGACACGACTGGCAACAGCCCGCTTCGCACTTCACCTGCCCCGGCTGCGTCTGGCCACACTCGCTCGAGTCGTTGCAGACGAGCGATTCGCTCGTGCACATCTGACACGACGGGTCCTGCCGGTCGACGCGCCCATCGCAGTCGTCGTCGGCGCCGTTCGCGCAGAGCTCCTTCGCGCCCGGGTGCTGGTCTTTGTTCGCTTCGTTGCAGTCGCCCTTTTGTTTGCCGGGGCACGAGATGGAGGGGTCGTCGGTGAACGCGTAGCCGTCTCCATCGACGTCGCGGCACGGGTCGAGCTCGCACCAACCCGGAGCACACGGACACGAGAGACAGGTCACTGGACCACGACAGACGAAGCGCGCGGGACACTGCGCGTCGGTGCGGCAGCCGGGGATGCAGACCGCGTCGTTCGCGCCGTTGCAGCCTTCGCAGATCATGCCCGAGGGGCAGGTGTCGTCACCGGTGCAGGCCGCCGTCAACACCGTGCGCCCGTTCTCGGTGCCCTTCGTCGGCAGCTGGTCGACGCCGCACGCCGAGAGCACACACACGCCAACCACCATCAGTTTTCCGAGGACGAAGCGCATCGGGCGCTCGAGAGAGCAGGCCTCGTGCCGGGCGGGGGTACGCCAACACCGCGAGAAGTGGCGACGCAGTTGATCAGCCCTCCTCGGATTCCCAGCGCGGCGGTTTCCACGCGCCTTGCGGAGCTCCGTAGAAGGCGTCGGGGTCGACCTTCAGCGGCTCGAACGGCGCGCGCGGAAAGCGAATGCGGCCGAGCACCGGCGGCTCGTTGGGCTTGGGCTCCACGGCGACGAGGTTCGTGTGCCCGCGAATGGCCAGCTTGCCGGTGGTGAGGTTGTCGACGCGGTAGTGAAAGTCCATCGCGACGCGGCCGAGCTTGGTGAGCGCGACGCGAATCGAGAGCTGATCCTCGTAGCCGATGAAGCTGTCGTACCGAACGTTGAGCTGCCGCATCGCGAGCCAGTGGCCCTTGCGCACGAGGTCGACGGCCGGCTCGTTGAAGCGCCTGAAGAAGGCCTCTCGGCCGCGCTCGAACCAATGCGCGACGTTGCCGTGGTGCACGTAGCCCAGCCCGTCGGTCTCGCTGAACGTCACCCGGTGCTCGACGTGCGCAGTGATTGCGTCCCAGTTCGTGGTGCTCATGCCGACGCTTGTGAACGCACGGACGCTGAGCGTCAACAACGACCCGTGAGATGAAGCCGAAAGCGAAGACGCGAGCTGAGCGCGACTGCTGGCTCCTTCATGACTGCCGCGCGATGCGAGGTCTGAGCGAAGGCGGAATCGAACTGAGAAACCATGCGAGAGTGCGCGCGTGATGCAGTTGGCGAACTGGCTCGAGCGGTTGGCAGAGCGGCCGGCAGACGACGACCTGCGGCGCGTGGTGGCCGATGCGTTGAGCGCCGAGGGTGACGAGCGCGGCGAGTACATGACGCTGTCGCTCAAGCGCGCGACGTCGGGCCTCTCGGCGACGCACCTGAAGCGGCTCACGAAGCTGTTCGAACGCAATCGCGAGGCGTGGCTCGGCCCCCTGGCGAAGGTGCGCAGCGACGTCGGGCAGCACGACGGCTGGCAGGTGAGCCTCGAGCGCTGGGAGCACGGCGTTCCCGTTCGGCTCGCCGCCCGCCTCGATGGCAGCACGGCCGGCGCGAAGGAGTGGTGGACGATTCGCGAGCTGTGGCTGCTGCCGTCGAACGCGCTCCCGACCGAGCTCGAGCACCCGGTGACGAAGCACCTGCGCTCGGTGTCGGCGTTCGGCGAGGCCGAGGGCTTTCAGTGGTCGGTGCTGCTCGAGGAGTACTTGCACAGCATTGGTCGTGAGCACCTGCTGCACGCGAGAACGCAGTGGCCCGATGACGAGCTGACGTTGTGACTTCGCTGCTCCACGGTCGAACACGTCGCACCGCACACCTGAGCCGAAGTGGAGCGGCTCGCGACAGCTCCTGCGGGAACGAGCGGGCACGCTCCGTGCTCAGACCGGCGGACATGCGCCACCTTCATCGCGTCATCGCCGCGTCAGCCATCGGAGCCTTCGTCACCACCTTCATCGTGCTGATGCGGCGTCGGCGGGCGCGGGCGGTGAAGGTGGTGCGCATCGAACCGAAGCCGCAGCAGCCCGAGCGTGACGTTCCGTGGGGCACGTGCTGATGCGAGAGCGGGCTGAGACAACGAACGGAATCGCCGCTCCGTGCTGATCAGGCCGGAATGCGACGCGACAGGGCGAGCGCCTCCTGCCGGAAGATCCACGCGACGACGCGGCTCTCATCGGGCTGAGACAGCGACCGAAACCGCACCGCGAAGCCGTCGTTGAGCGCACGCACCACGGTCGCTTCGGTGCGCACCTCGACCCCGTCGAGCACGAAGGCCGCCTGACCGGTGACGCCGACTCTCGGCCGAAGCCCACCGGAGACATGCTGCGTGACGCGGGCGCCACCAGCGCTCACATCGATGGTGCGGAAGAGCTCGAAGAACTCGCGGGGCTCATCGGTCACGGCGTCTTTGCCGTCGCTCCACGCGAAGGTGAAGCGGAGCGATGCCCGGATGCGCACGTTGCGCCGTCGGTTCTTCACCCAAAATGAATAACGAAGGTGCCGCGCGCCCCGCTCGACCTGATTGATCAACCAGACCGGGCACTTGCACGGGAGGCGTGCCTCGAAGCGAGTCACGACGCTCTCTCGCGTCACCGGCTCACCGGCGCTCGTGCTGCCGCCCAACGAGGCTCCGTCTGGCGCAATGGCAGGAGGAAATCGCCTGTCCGAAGCAAACCGGATGAAACGGACCAGGTACGCCGGCGACTTCGACGATGCGACTTTCGCTACGGTGCGACCCCATGTCCCTTGTGCGAACCACTCTGCTCGTTGGCTTGTCTCTCGTCGTGTTCGGTTGTGACCCCACTGCTGATGGTGGCGCTGGTGGTGGGAGTGCCGGCGGCCGCGTGACAGGTGGTGGAACTGCATCGGCTGGTGGAACTGCATCGGCCGGGGGAACTGCGTCGGCCGGTGGAACTGCGTCGGCCGGTGGAACTGCGTCGGCTGGCGGAACTGCATCGGCTGGCGGAACTGCATCGGCTGGCGGCACCGCTTCGGCTGGCGGAACTGCATCGGCTGGCGGCACCGCTTCGGCTGGCGGCACCGCTTCGGCTGGCGGCACCGCTT
>JBEOKA010000469.1:0-13604 GCA_040275325.1 Myxococcaceae bacterium
GGTGTACGCGACGACGGAGGGCGTGATGCGGCTGCCCTCTTCGTTCACGATCACCTTCGGCTCGCGGCCCTCCATGATGGCGACGACGGAGTTGGTGGTGCCCAGGTCGATTCCGATGATCTTGCCCATGATGTGCTGCCTCCAGCGCATTGCGCCAAATGTTTGAAATCGCCGGGCTTTTTGTTGGCCCGAGATGTGCGCAACCTAACCAGCGACCTTCGGGTGTCAATCGAGCTGGAGCACTTCCATGGGCTTGCGTGGCAACGCCCGCTCAATGGGGTGTCAAGCGCGTAACCGGCTTCGCAGTGACCGCCACCGACGGGTGCCAATCAGGTCATGACGCCGTGCGCGTTCCCCAATGACTTCAAATGCTTCAATCGATCGTCTGGCTGGCAAGCGTCATGCTCCTGACGCCGCCCGCCAGCCGCATTGGGGGGAGCTGAGCAGGAGGCCGCCACCATGTGGGTTCAGCCCTATCGCAGCACGATTGAGCAGGTCCCGCCGCGGCTCGACGTCGATCACCGGGTGGCCGTGCTGCTCAACGCCAACGCGCGCCGGGTGACGCCGAAGGTGGTGCGTTCGCTCTCGCACGTCGTGCCCGAGGGCGACCTCTTTCTGTCCCGGTCGGAGCTCGACGCGCGGCGCATCGCGCAGACGGTCGTCGATCGCGGCTACCACACGGTCTTCCTGGGCGGCGGTGACGGCACCCTCACCTGCTTCGTGAACGAGATCGTGTCGGAGGTCGGTCGCCGACGTCATCACCACTCGACGGCGATGCCCCGCTTCGGCGTGCTGAAGCTGGGCACGGGCAACTCGGTCGCGGCGCTCGTGAAGGCGTCGTCGTCGCGCGGTGACGGCATTCTCGACGATGTGCTGCGCGCCCGCTCAGGGGAGGTGCCAGGCACGCGCACGATCGATCTCCTGCTCATCGATGGAAAGCGCACGCCCTTCGCCGGCCTCGGCATCGATGGGCAGCTGCTCAACGACTACAACTCGGTGAAGAACACGTTCGCCGATGGCCCGCTCGCGAAGCTCATGTCTGGGCCCGGTGGCTACTTCACATCGGTCGCGTTCAAGACGGTGCCGTACTGCTTGATGAACTCGAACTCGGTCGACTGCGAGGTCGTGAATCAGGGTCAGCTGGCGTGGCGCATGGGCGCTGATGGCAAGCCGGCCGAGACGTTCGGCCCGGGCGCGACGCTCTTCAAAGGCCCCCTCATGATGGCGGCCGCGGGCACGGTGCCCTTCTACGGCTACGAGCTCAAGATGTTCCCCTTCGCGGGCAAGCGTCGCGGCATGTTCGATCTGCGCGTCGGCAAGCTGCCCACCACGCAGATCCTCGCGAACCTGCCGCGTCTGTGGAACGGCACCTGGTTCCCCGAAGGGCTGCACGACTTCCTGGCGACCGACGTCACGATTCGTTTCTCGCGCCCGATGCCGTTCCAGATGGCGGGCGACGCCGAAGGCCACCGCGAAGAGCTGCGCATTCAGACCGCGGCCGAGACGATCGAGGTGTGCGACTTCAGCGGCGCCTCGAACTGATTTCCCTCGTAAAAGCCTCGTGCTCCGAGGGCTGAGGAGTAGACTCCCGCGCCGTGAGTCCTCCTGATTTGACGGAGTCCGTCACCATTCCCGGCGAGACGATCAGCCGGGTCCCCGTACGGGAGTGGACGGTCGAGGTCGTCGCTGGTCCAGACAAAGGCAAGAAGGTGTCGACGCTCGAAGGCCTCGTGCGCGTGGGGAGTGATCCCACCAACGACCTCGTGCTCACCGACACCACCGTGAGCCGCCGCCACCTCGAGATCGAGCGAACGATGAAGGGGCTGCTCCTTCGTGATCTCTCGAGCCGCAACGGCACGTTCATCGAGGGCCGCCAGGTGCTGCAGGCGTTCATCGACACCGGCGACAAGATCACGCTCGGCAAGACGCGGCTGTCGATCAAGCGCAAGACGCGCGACACCGAGATCGAGCTGCTCGACGCCGAGACGTTCGGTGAGCTGGTCGGCACGTCAGAGGCCATGCGCATCGTCTTCGCCGAGCTGCGCCGCATCGCGCGTGAAGACGTGACGCTGATGCTCGAGGGCGAGACGGGCACTGGCAAAGAGCTCGCTGCTCGCGCCGTGCACGCGCTCTCGGCGAAGCGCTACGGCCCCTTCCGCGTCGTCGACTGCGCGATGTTGTCCGAGCAGAACGCCGACCGTGAGCTCTTCGGTGAAGACGGCGCGTTCCTCTCGGCGAAGAACGGCACGCTCTTTCTCGACGAGGTGAGTGAGCTACCGGCGAACGTGCAGCCGAAGCTGGTGCGGCTGCTCGAGACGAAGGAGATCCCTCCGATGGCGGGCCAACCCGCGCGTCGGCTCGATCTGCGCATCATCGCCTCGACCGCTCGCAACCTCGCCGAAGAGGTGCAGCAGAACCGTTTTCGGCAAGAGCTGTTCTTCCGCCTCGCCGTCGCGCGCGTTCGGCTGCCGCCGCTTCGTACGCGCAAGATCGACATTCCCCTGCTCGCCCGGCACCTCGTGAAGGGCCTGTCGGTGCCGTTCGATCTCTCGCCGCAGACGTTGTCGCTGCTCGAGGGCTACGACTGGCCGGGGAACGTTCGTGAGCTTCGCAACGTGCTCGAGCGCGGCGCCCTGATGCAGTCGACGGGGAACCGAAGCTGGCTCGATCTGCTGGTGCAGGGCGAGAAGCGCACCGATCACACGACGCTGATCGAGATCGCCTCGAAGCTGCCGTACCACGAGGCCAAAGATCGCGTTGTCGGCGACTTCGAGCGGCACTACTTCGCCGAGGTCATGAAGCAGGCGAACTTCGACATGCAGATCGCCGAGCAGCGCACCGGCTTGTCGATGCAGAGCCTCTATCGCCTGCTCAAGAAGAACGGCCTGCGCTTGAAGGATCTGAAGAACGCCGACGGGCTGGGCTGAACCCGTCAGTTCGGTCGGGGCGCCCGCGTCGAAGCGACCTCAACGGAGGCAACGAACATGGCGATCCTGAACATCACCTACAACGGTCTGTCGGCGGACTACCCCATCGAGATGGATGGCCGCGTCTCGGACGCAGACATCAAGCGCATCGCCCTCGAGGTCGTTCGCTCGGGTGAGGTGCCTGGTCTCGCGTTGCCGCACCTGCCGGCCGCGGCGTTCGATGGCTTCGTGATCGACCGTCTGCAGAACGGTCAGCGGCTGTACCTGCGCCCGAAGGTTCCGTTCGGCGCCTGACTGAGACTGGAGCACGCGTTCTTTCCACCGGAGGCGCGTGCTCCGGTTGCCTCGAAGAAGGAGCAGTCGATGCGCATCGTGATTCTCGGAGTGGGTGCGCTGGGCTCGACCACCGCGGTGCTCTGTCGCGCCCTCGACGCCACCCTCGTCTTCGTCGACTTCGACAAGGTCGAGTCGAAGAACCTGCTCGCCCAGGCGTTCGTGAAGCAGTCGCTCGGGAAGAACAAGGCCGAGGCGCTGAAGGTGCAGCTGCTCAACTTCTACGGCACAAAGGCCGAGGCGTTCGGCGTGCGCGTCACGAAGGACAACGTCGACCAGCTCACGAAGGACGCGGCGCTGATCGTCGACTGCTTCGACAACGCCGAGAGCCGCCGGATCGTCAGTGAGCACGCGCGCGCGAAGAACCTGCCGCTCGTGCACGCCGCGATCTCGGGCGACGGCTCGTTCGGTCTCGTCCGGTGGGACGCGCGATTCGCTCCCGACGCAGAGGATCACGCGGGCCAGGCGACCTGTGAGGGCGGCGAGCACCTGCCGATGATCGGGCTGTTGTCGGCGACGCTGGCCCGCACCATTCAGGACTTCGTGACGAAGCAGGAGCAGCGGGACTCGATGGTCGGCCTCAAGTCGATCACCGTGACGAGCTGATGCAGGCGGCCCTCGAGCAGGCGTGGCAGGCGATTCAGCAGACGCCTGACGACGTCACGAGGCTCGAGGTGCTCGCCGATCTGCTGCTCCAGGAAGAGAGCGCCTTCGGCGAGCTGCTGCGCCTCGAGCTGGAGCGCGAGCGCGTGGGCGGCACGACCCTGACGCCGCGCATCGAGCGTGAACGACGGGCCATCGCGACGGGGCTGCGTCATGAGTTCGCCGAGACCGACTGGCGACGTGGCTTCGTTCGAACGACGAGAGGCCAGGGTGCGACGACGCTGCGCCGGGTACTGGCCCACCCCGCGCTTCGGCTGCTCCGCGTCGTCGAGTGGGAGTTCGGCCCTGAGGACTCGCTCGACGCGATCGACGCCAGCCTCGAGGCGCTGCCCCCGACGGTCGTCGAGCTGCGGCTCACCGGGCTCAACCTCGAGGCGGGCTCACTCGACTGGCCTCGGCAGCTCGCTCGACTGCAGACGATGGTCACCAACCTGCGCCTCTCGCTCGAGGGCGTGAGCGCTGGCGAGCTTCGAACGTTTCATCTTCACCCGCTCGGCGTCGACGCTGCTGAGTTCCTGCGCAGCCTCGAGACCGTCTGGTTTCCGAATCTCATCGAGTGGTCGCTCCAGCTCGAGCCAACCACCGAGCGCTGGCCCGCGTCGTTCCTCGCAGGCGATCGAACCCCGGCGCTGAAGCGACTGTGGCTCTCTGGCGGCCTGATGCCGGAGCACCTCGAAGAGCTGGCCTCGAGTGGCCTGCTCCGAGGCCTGGAAGAGCTCACGTTGGACGTGCAGCACCTGCCCAAGTTCGACATGATCTTGAGCGACACGGCCGACAGGTTCGAACACCTGAAGCGGTTCAGGCGCCCGACGCCACGATGAGCTTCTGCTCCAACGCAGGCACCAACATTCGGGCGAAAGACTCCGGCTCCTTCACGTCTTGCGTCTCGAACCACGCACGGGCCGCGCGAACGTTGGCAGCGCCGAGCTCGGGTGGCTGCAAGGTGCCCAGCCGCAGGCGCGCGGCGGCGGCGAACAACCGCATGCCGTGCTGATCGAACAATGGAATCGCCTCCGACAGGCACGTCATCGCCTGCGAGGGGTCGAGCAACGCCTCGAGCACCTTCGCCTGCGCGCGCGCCCACCCGACCCGCTCCTTCGACAGCTGGCGAACGGCCTCACGCGCCAGCTCTGGCCGCCCCGCCGCGATCGCGAGCCGCCCCTTCAGCGACGACGCCTCGATGCGCACGTTCTGAATTCGCAGCAGCATCGTGCGCTCGAGCTCACGCCAGACCGAGAGCAGCTTGTCGAGCGCCGGCCCGGGCCTGCCTTCGTACAGCCCGATGAGCCCCTCCGAGAGCACCGCCCAGTAGTGCTGAAAGTGAAAGCTCTTCGAGGGCCAGGCCTGCATGGCGGCCTCGACGGCGGCGCGGGCGCGTTCGGGCTCTCCCGCGGCGAGCAGCGAGACGTTCGCGAGGCCCACCGTCAGGCTGGTGAACGCGTACCGATCGCCGCGGCTCTGCGCCTCACGCACCAGCACCGGAATGCGCCGCGACAGCTCCGAGATCTCACCGAGGTAGAAGAGCGACCAGATCGAGAAGAGCCGTGAGCTGGCCGCCTCCCACGAGACCTCGAGGCCGGCCTCACGGAACAGCGTCTCGGCCTCGGCCACGCGCGCCTTCGTCTCGCGGAAGTCTCCGACCAGGAAGCGGGTGAGCCCTTCGCAGAACGCGAGCAACCCGCGCAGGCGCGCATCACCGACGCGTTCGCAGATCGCCCTCGAGCGTCTGATCAGCCCACGCGCCTTCTTCTCGGTGCCCTTCCCTTCGGTGGCGACGAACGCCGCTTCGGCCGCCAGCGCGCGAGAGATGCGCCACGGCTCGCCCGCGTCGAGCGCCAGCAGCAGCTGCCGGGTCTGAAAGCTCGCGCCGCGAATGGTGTCGATCATTCCCAGACCAACCGAGACCGACCAGCACGCATCGATACGCCGGAGCATCGACGCCCCGACCTCGGTCGCCGGGCGCTCGTCGAACGAGAGCCCACGCAGCGCGAGATGAACCCGACGGAAGAGCAGCGCTCCGACCGCGCGCGCCGGCGTCTTCGCGAGCGTCATGTTCATGCGCGCCAACACGCTCGACATCGCGGCGAGCCCCTCGTCGACGTGGCCACTGACGAGCAGCTGCTCTGCGCTCAGCCGAGGCAGCTCCTCGAGCATGGCAGCGATGGCTCCCGGCTCCTTCGCGGCGCGGGCGTAGGCCTCGGCGGCCTCTTTGCCCTGGCCAGCGTTGGCGAGGCTGTCTGCGAGCGAGACCGCGAGCCCGAAGCGGCGCTGATCGTCGACTGGCAGCAACTCCAACGCGCGGCGAAAGAGGCCGGCGGCGCGGGCGAAGGCCAGCTGTTCCCGTGCGCGCGTGGCGGCCTTGATCGTCGACTCAGCTGCGCGATCGCCAAACCCTGCGGCCGAGTAGTGGAACGACACCGCGTCGAGATCGGCATCGGCGCGGCTCTCGAGGGCCTTCGCCAGGCGCTCGTGCACTTCCCGAGTTCGACCAGCCTCGACGCCCGACGCGATCGTCACCCGCAGGCGCTCGTGCCACGCCTCGAGCCGCTTCTCGTCTGGCAGCAGGCGCACGAGGCTCGCGTTCTCGAGCTGGGGAATCAGATCGGCCTGGTTCTGGTGAACGTTCGCGACCTCGAGGGCCAGCGCTCCGTCGATGGGGCCGGCAGACATCGAGATCACCTCGAGCACGCGACGCGCGGGCTCATCGAGGCGGGCAATCTTCCGGCGCCACAGCCCCTCGACCGTGACCTCGCCCTCTCCCGCCGACTCGAGCAACTGCAGGAGCAGCTGAGGGTTGCCACCCGACTCGGTCACCACGGCCTGTGCACGTGAAGGCTCGACGCCGGCCAGCTTCGCGACCTCGAGCGCGGATTCAGAGGAGAGGCCCGCCAGGTTCATGACCTCGACGGGAACGGTGCCTGCTGGAAGCGCCGGGCCGTCATCGCGAATCGACGTCACCACGAAGACGGTCGGCGGCTCGGGTGGCCTGAGCAGCGCCTCCATCAAGGCCACGCTGTCGGCGTCTCCCCACTGCGCGTCATCGACGAGCACCACGAGCGGAACGCGCTCACCCAGGCGCTCGAACAGCTCACGCAGGGCGAGAATGGCGCGGCGGCGACGCTCGATGGGCTCGGCGACCTCTCGCACCGGCGCCTCCCGGAACGCGGGCACCCGATTCAAGACAGGGAACATCTTCGCGAGGAGGAACGCGTCGCGTGGGCGAATGGCGTCGACGCGCTCCTGGGGCATCGCGCCGAGGTACCGCGTCAGGGCATCAACGAGTGGATCGATGGCTTTGAATGGAACGGTCTCGCGTTCATGGCAGCGGCCCGAGAGCACGACCGCTCCGAGCGCATCGGCGCGCTGGGCGAACACCCGCAGCAGCGCCGTCTTTCCAATGCCGGGCGGTCCCTGCACGCGCACCACGCGAGGGCCAGTCGTCTTCGTCGCGTCGAACGCCCGCTCGAGCCGCGCGAGCTCATCGGTGCGCCCCAGCAAGGTGACGGCAGGCGCGACAGGAACGGCGATCGAGCCCAGGGCCGCGAGCACCTCTGCTCCATCGGGCCGCTCGCCGGGCTGCGTCTTGAGCAGGCGGGAACACAGCGAATCGAGCTCGTGAGGCACGCCGGAGTTCAGCTCGCTCGGGCTCGGCGCGGGCCGGCGCTGCTTGTCGAGCATGACGTCGACGGGCGAGCCCTCGAACGGCAGCCGACCGGTCAGCGCCTGAAACAGCATCACCCCGAACGCGTACCAGTCACACTTCGGCCCAATGGGCCCCGACGCCGCCTGCTCTGGCGCCATGTACGCGACGGTGCCGACGATCGCCTTCCCCTGCTCTTCCGTGAGGCTCTTCGGGCCCCCCAGCTCGGCGACGAGGCCGAAGTCGAGAATGACGACGCGGCCCTGCTTCGTCACCATCACGTTCGAGGGCTTGAGATCGCGGTGCACGCGATCGCGTGAGTGCAGAAACGAGACGCCCTCGGCGAGCTGGCGAAACGACGACTTCACCTTCTCCAGATCGAGCCGAACACTCGGAGGCACTGCAGAGCGAACGGTCTTCGCGAGATCGGCCGTCGTCGCGGCTCCGCCCAGCTGTGCGGTCGTCGGCCGAACCCACGAGAGAAAGTCGACGCCGTCGATCAGCTCGAGCGTGAAGAACCACGTGTCACCGTCGGCCATCAGCTCGTAGAGCGAGACCAGGTTCGGGTGCCGAACGTCGTGCAGCGTGCGGAACTCGCGCTTGAGGCGCACGAGGGAGTCGGCGTCTTGGCCCTGCAACACCTTCAGCGCGACGCGACGATCACCACGCTCCCCGTCAATGGCTTCGTAGACGACGCCCATGCCGCCGACGCCCAGCTCACGAACGATCTGGTACCGCGCGTTGCCCCGAAACGACTCCATCAGTCCTTCTTGCGCGGCTTCGTCAGCCCATAGGCCGTGAGCCGATTCACCAGCGTGCGCCGCGAGATGCCGAGCAGCTCGGCCGCCTTCGTCTGATTGCCGCCGGTCTTCTCGAGCGCCTCGAGCACCACCCTCTTCTCGGCCGCGTCCCGTTCGTCTTTGAGGTTGTTCCCGGTGAGAGGAACGGTGTCAGGCGCGTCGTGACCGTCGATGGCGATCGCGTCGGGCGTGATCGGCGCGTCACCGGCCAGCAGCAGCGCACGCTCCATCACGTTCTTGAGCTCGCGAATGTTGCCGGGCCACGGCCACGACTTCAGCATCGCGATCGCCTCGGGCGTCAGCTCGGGCGTCGGCTTCTCTTCACGCTGCGCGGCCTCGGAGAGGAACTGACGCGCGAGCGGCTCGATCTCGCCCACGCGCTCGCGGAGGGGAGGGATCGAGATCGAGATGCCGTTGATGCGGTAGTACAGGTCGCGCCGGAACGCGCCGCGCTCGACCTCGGCTTCGAGATCGCGATTGGTGGCGAACACGAAACGCACGTCGATCGGCTCGGGAGCGGTGGCTCCGACGCGCATCACCTTTCGCTCCTCGAGCACGCGCAACAGCTTGGCCTGCAGCGACTCGGGCAGCTCGCCGACCTCGTCGAGGAACACGGTGCCGGCCTTCGCGGTCTCGAGCAGGCCGAGCTTCTGCTTCACGGCGCCGGTGAACGAGCCCTTCTCGTGGCCGAACAGCTCGCTCTCGAACAGCGACTCGGTGAGCGCCGCGCAGTTCAGCTTGAGGAAGGGACCCGACCCGCGCTTCGAGCGGCGGTGAATCTCTCCAGCGAGCACCTCTTTGCCCGAGCCGGTCTCACCGAGGAGCAGCACGTTGATCTGGCTCGGCGCCACGCGATCCATCAGGCGGGAGATCGACACCATCGCGTCGTCGCGAACGAGGAAGCCTGCGGTGGGCTGTGACGACGGCGCAGCGCATGCGGCCAGCAGCTGATCGGGGTCGGTGCCATCGACGGGAGCGCTCGCAGCGCCAGCGCGAACCCGCGCTCCACTCGCGACGAGCTTCGCCGACAGCTTCTCCATCAACTTCGTCGCCGCTTCGGTGTTGCGCCCCGGTGACAGCACCTCGAACTGGCCCGGCCCGAACGACGCGACCGTGTCATGCGGTGAGAGCTCGGCCGAGAGCACCGCCTGCGCAACTCCCGGAGCCGCCTGCACCTGAAACCGCAGCACGCCGAACGGCGGCTTCGTCGCGCGAATGGTCTCGAGGAAGCGCGTGTGCGTGACGAGCGTCCACGGGTTGGTGGAGCCCGAGAGTTCGTCGGTCTGCAGCACCGCGAGCGACGTGCCGAGCTCGATGGAGTCACCCGGCAACACGTCGACGGACTCTCCCGAGCCCAGCTTGCGGCCGCGAACGGTGGTGCCGTTGGCGCTGCCGAGATCTTCGAGGCGAACGACGGCGCCCATGTGCAGCACCGCGTGGCGGCGGGAGGCAGCGGCGTCGTCGAGCTTCAGCGTCGCGTCATCTCCACGCCCGAGCACCACCTGCCCCGTCGCCGGTAGCGCGTGTGACGACGAGCCAGACTCGTTCACCACCACGAGCCGATACCGCCGCGCGCGGGTCGACGAGTCGGGCTTGTCCTGAAGGCGAACGGTTTCCTGCTGGGAAGACGCCATCGAGCGCCGGAGTGTAGCCCGCAGCGCCCTGCCCCGCGGCCAGAATCAGCCCTTCGGCAGCTTGAGCGCGCGCACGACGTAGAAGGCGCCGAACCCGCCTGCGATGACGACGAAGATCAGGTTGTTTCCGCCCAGCCCGTCGAGGGCGCGAAGCCCCGCAATGCCGAAACACGCGGCGGCGAACACGAGCAGCTTGATGCGCTCGGGCGCCGGAGCGAAGCGCGAGAACAACCACGCCCCGATGAGAATGACGAACGCCTTCCAGTCGATGGTCACGCTGCCGCCCTCTCCGCTTTGTCGTTGTCCTGATTCGACAGCTTGCCGGCGATGTCTTTGAACGAACCCTGCGACAGGAAGAGGAACAGCATGCCGAAGACGAGCTGCTGCAGGATCTGAATCACCCAGAGCACGTTCGCGTAGGCGATGCCGCTCGAGTTCACGACGTCTTTCGAGACGAAGACCGAGAGCCCCAGCAGCACGAACGCCTGGAACGTACCGGCGCTGCCCGGAGCTGCGGGGATCATGAGGCCGACGATCAGCACCGACAGCACCACGAAGCCCTGGAACACCGTCAACGTCAGCGGCTCACAGACGACGCCGGGCGCCGCGTTGGAGCAATCGAACGCCTTCGTCAGCAACGACATGCCGTAGCCGTTCGCGCCCCAGTACACCGCTGTCCAGAAGGTGAAGAGGCCGAAGTTCTTCGCGTCGGGCAGCTGCTTCAACGCGCTCACGAAGCCATCGACGACGTAGACCGCGCGGTCGGCCAGCTTCGCCGAGAACCGGCCGAGGATCGCCCGCATCAGCCCGATCACGCGGTCGTGCTGCCAGCGCGCGAGGATGAGGAAGGTGAGCCCGCCGCCGAAGACGAGGAACATGACGTTCGAGCCCAGCGCGATGCGATCGATGTTCGGAGACTCGGTGGGCACGAAGAACAGCAGAACGCGCAGCATCGCCGCGATGATGATGCCGTCGACGATTCGCTCGAGCACCACCGTCGTCATGGCCGCGCTGCGCCGAATGCCCGAACGCTCGGCGATGAGGTACGGCCGCGCGAACTCACCGAGGCGGAACGGCAGGATGATCAGCATCATGAAGCCGATGGCCGAGGCCTCGTTCAGCTTCTTGAAGGGCACGTGCTCGAGGCCCGAGAGCAGGTTGCCCCAGCGCGCCGTTCGCGAGATGTGAATGACGGCCAGCACGCCGAGGTACGCCACGAGCCACGCGTAGTTCGCGCTCTTCAGCGAGCCCAGCATCTCGGGCCAGCGGGTGTCTTTGAACGTCAGGTAGAGGCACACGCCCGTGATGGCGAGGCTGACGATGAACTTGATCCACTTACCCACTGACACGCTCCGAGTGGACGACCGTCGCGGCGTGTAGCACCCGCATGAACCTCAGGCTACCGGTTGCCCATTCAGGATCAGCGCGGGGTTGGTCTCGGTCAGCTGGGCGAACGCCTTCGCGCCGACCTGCTTCTGGAGCGCCTTGAGGCTCTCTGCCACCCACTGCTCGGCGCCGACCGGTGAGTGCAGATCGGTCGCCGAGATCGCGTACAGCCCCTCATCGAGGAACTGCTTCGCGAGCTTCTGCGCCGACTTTCCGTAGCGGCCGATGAGGGAGCCGACGTCGAGCTGCAGCAGGGCTCCAGACTGAACCGCCTCGGCGGCACGGCCCTTTCGCTCGAACTCGAGACAGCGTTCGGGGTGCGCGATCACCGGCGTCACGCCCTTGAGCTTCATGCGGAAGACGACGTCGGTGAGCTGCGGAAGCGGCGACGTGTAGGGCGCCTCGACCAGCAGGTACTTGCCCGCGGTGCCGATGCGCCGAGACTCGGGCGTCGGCAGCTTCATCAGCAGCGACTCGTCGAGGAAGAAGTTCTCGGCGTTCACGTCGAGCGAGAGCGCGATGCCCTCGCGTTGCAGCACGGCCTTCACCTCGTCGAGCCGCTGAAGCGCGATGTCACGGTTCGCGTACTCGGGGCGATTGTGCGGGCTGGGCGCAGCGGCGGTGAACCCGAGCGACACCAACGTCTTCGCCATCGCGAGCGTCTCGCCCATCGACTTGCACCCGTCGTCGACCTCGGGGAGCAGGTGCAGGTGGAGGTCGACCATCGGCATGACCGCGATGCTATGCCACGGGCATGGCGCTCGATCCAAAGCTCCTCGACATTCTCGCGTGCCCTGAAGACAAGGGGCCGCTGCTGTACTTCTCGGCCGATCGGTTCCTCTACAACCCGCGCCTCAAGCGGAAGTACCGGGTCGACGACGACGTGCCGGTGATGCTGATCGAAGAGGCGACGCAGGTCTCAGCGACCGATCACGAGGCGTTGCTGGCGAAGGCAAAGGCCGAGGGCATCACGCCGAACTTCTCGTGATCGACACCCACTGCCACCTCGACATGCCGCGGTTCGATGAGGACCGCGACGCGGTGCTCGAACGAACGTGGGCGGCGGGGCTCACGGGAATGATCGTGCCCGGCGTGGCGCCTGCGACGTGGGCGCCGTTGCTCGAGTGGCCGAGACGTGACGCGCGTGTGCAGGTGGGGCTCGGTATTCACCCGCAGTTCCTCCCCGACCTCGACGAGCGCGATGACGAGAAGAGCCTCTCATTGCTCGACGAGCTGCTGGGAAAGGGCGGCGCGATCGCGGTGGGCGAATGTGGCCTCGATGGGCCGACCGAAGCGGTGGTCCCGATGGAGCGGCAGCTGCGCATCCTCCGCGCCCACTTCGCGCTCGCGAGGAAGCACAAGTTGCCACTGCTGATGCACTGCCTTCGCGCGCACCCCGAGCTGCTCGAGCTGCTGAAGACCGAGCCGTTGCCCCAGGCGGGTCTGCTCATGCACAGCTATTCGGGCTCGGCCGATCTGACGAAGAAGTACGTGAAGTACGGCTGTCACTTCTCGTTCGCGGGGCCGGTGAGCTTCATCGAGGCGCGGCGGCCGATCGACGCGCTCAAGAGCGTTCCACTCGAGCGGCTCATGGCAGAGACCGACGCGCCCGATCAGGCGCCGCACCCGCATCGCGGCCAACGCTCGGAGCCGACGTATCTTCCGCTGATCATCGAAGCGATGGCGCGCGCACGCGGCGAGTCACTCGAGGTCGTGGACGCAGCGATCCTCGCCAACACGAAGCGGCTCTTCCCCGTCTTTCAGGGAACGCCGGCGTCGTCATCGACCGGCAGCTGAGCGCGCGCCTTCGCGAGCCACGGGGCGAGATCAGTCGCATCGAGCGGGCTGTGCTTCGCCGCTTCCTCCCACAGTGGGATCGCTTCTTCAGGCCGGTTCTGGATGAAGGCGACCATGCCGCGATCCATCAACTCGTTCGCGCTCGCGACCGCCGCGACACAGTCGGGCAGGCCCAGCTCGGCCTCGTTGCGGGCGACGCGAATCCAGCAGCGGGTGCTCTTCGCAGCAGCAGAGGACCTGTCGCGCTCGAGCGATTCGTCGACGAGCTTCAGCGCGAAGTCGAGATCCTGCCCCGTCACCAGCGCGCCCCACGCGAGGTTGTTGAGCACCATCGCGCTCGCCGCCGGGTTGGCCAGGGTCGCGCGAGCATGTCACCACCGGTCGATCTGAGATCCGATTCCACCGACGTCACCGAGATCCAGGT
>JBEOKA010000470.1:0-8085 GCA_040275325.1 Myxococcaceae bacterium
CGGCGCGCGCGGGCATCGCTCCGGTGAGGAGCAGAGTCAGCAAAAACGATGCAAACCGGGCGGGGAGCACGTGAATCTGAAAAGCACCCTACATGCGTCAGGCAGGAGCGCGAAAGAGAAGCGTAACGCGCTGCGGTTCACTTCTTCTTCGGCCGCCGCCCCTTCATCGCCTCGAGCGGCAGCACCTCGTCGAGGGCCGACTCCATGGCCGAGCTCATGCCGAGCGCCTTCGTCTCTTCACGCGGCACCCACTTCCACTCGAGGTAGGCCTCGGGCGGCAGCTTGAGCCGCGGCGGGAGCGCCACTGGGAACAGGCGCAGCACGAGATCGCGATGGGTGAGCGTGCGCTCGAGCACCAGCATCTCGGGCCCGATGGTGGAGCGCTTGCCGAACAGCTTCTTCAGCGAGGCGTAGGGGTTCACGCCCGGCTCGACGATGAGGGCGGGCATCTCCCACAGGCCGCCGAAGAGGCCCTTCTCGGCCCGGCGCGCGAGCAGCACGTTGCCATCGCGGTGGCTCAGGGCGACGGCGAGCTCGAGGCGCTTCCGCGGAGGCAGCTTGCGCGGCGGTGGCAGCTCATCGACGCGGCCTGCAGCGAGCGCGCGGCAATGCGACTGCACGGGGCAGAGCAGGCAGGTGGGGCTCGAGGGCGTGCAGACGGTGGCGCCGAGCTCCATCAGCGACTGGTTGAAGTCACCGGGCCGCTCACCTTCGACGAGCAGCTCCGCGAGGCTCCACAGCATCGCTTCGCGCGTCTTCTCGCCGGGCGCGCCCTCGAGCTCGAAGAGCCGCGACAGCACGCGCGCGACGTTCCCGTCCACGAGGGGCGCTGCTTGATCGAACGCGATCGAGGCCACGGCGCCGGCCGTGTACCGCCCGAAGCCAGGCAGTGATCGCAGCTCCTCGACCGTGCTGGGCAGCTTCCCCTTGAACCGGCTCGAGAGCTCAATGGCGGCGGCGTGCAGGTTGCGGGCGCGAGAGTAGTAGCCGAGGCCCCGCCACACCGAGAGCACGTCGCTGACCTCTGCGGCCGCGAGCGCCTTCACCGTCGGGAACGTCTCGAGGAAGCGCTGATAGTAGGGAATGACGCGATCGACCTGCGTCTGCTGCAGCATGACCTCGCTGATCCAGATCGCGTACGGGTCCTTCGTGTGGCGCCAGGGCAGATCGCGCTTGTTGTGATCGAACCAGCCGAGCAGCGCCGCCTTGAGCGCCTTTCGGGAGGATTTCGCGGCAGTGAGGAGCTCGGCGGGGTCGAGAGCCATCGGCGTGGAGCGACACAGCAGATGCAGCGGCGGGCAACAAACAAAACCGTTAGCCGTACGCCTCGCATGCTCTCGTTGATCGTCAGCCTGTCGATGTCGGCCGCGCCCGTGGAGCTCCCCGCGTGGAACGAGAGGCGCCTGTCGACCAACCGCACGGCGATGTTCGTGCTCAGTGGCTGGGCAGTGGGGAACATGGTGGTGGGCGGCGTGGGCTTCGGGCTCGAGAAGGACGAGCGGCTGCGCTGGCTGCACCTCGGGAACGCCGCGTGGAACGTGGTGAACCTCGCGCTGGGGGTGGTGGGGCTGATCTCCGACTGGGGCAGGGACCCGAAGTCATTCGACGCCAAACAGAGCCTGGTCGAGGGTGAGAAGCAGCAGAAGGTGCTCCTGGTGAACGCCGGGCTCGACGTGGCCTATCTGGCGGCGGGCGCGTTCCTCTGGCAGCGGGGCGAGGCGACGTCAGACCCGCGCTTCGTCGGCCTCGGTCAGGCGTTGCTGATTCAGGGCGCGTTCCTGCTCGGGTTCGATGTGGTGTTGGCGGTGCTGAACGGGCGGCTGACCGACGAGCTGTTGTTGGGGCTCGACGTCACACCCTCGATGCTCGGTCTGCACGGAGGGTTGAGGTGGTGACGGGAACGTGGTCGTCTGGTCGTTCGATGAGGCCGGTCATTGCAGCGGTGGGGTTGTGGAGCCTGGTGGCGTGCACGACGCCGGTCGACGCTCCGTGTTGTCCGCGCGGCACCGATGGTGGCTGTGCGACGTTGCAGCCCGCGCCGCCGGGAGCCACGAATCGCCGGCTCATTCAGTTCGGTTCTCCCGAGTGTGAGCAGCAGATCTGCGTGACCGATCTCGAGGCGGTCGATGACGGCCCCCCGCAGGGCTACTGCTCGGTCTCGTGCGCGATGATGAATGGGTGCCCGACCTCGTCTCGCGGGGCGATGAAGTGCGACAGCACGTTGCCCGCGTCTGATGGAGGCTCGGTCTCGGTGTGTCTGCGGCCCGCCGCAGGCGCCCAGTGAGCTACGCCGGGGCCTGATTCGACAGCCGCCGGTAGTCCTTGAGGTGGCGAATGGCGGCGATCTTCTCTCCCTTTCGCTCATAGAGGCGCGCGAGGTTGAAGTACGCGTCGACGCAGTGGGGGTCGAGGTCCAGGGTCTCGCGGTACCGGCCCATGGCCTCGTCGATGCGGCCTTGATCGTCGAGCACCACGGCGAGGTTGAAGGTGGCCGTCACGTCGGCTGGGCGCGCCACGAGCGCCGCGGTGTAGTGGGCTTCAGCCTCCTTGTGACAGCCGCGCTGGTGAAGGAGCCGACCCAGGTTCACGTGCGCGTCGGCGTGGAGCGGATTGACCGCCAACGCTTCCGTGTACGTGGCCAGCGCGTCGGGAGACTCTTCACCTTCCTGAGCGACCGCCCGAGCGAACAGTGCGTCTGCGTCTCGCTGCGCCGGAGCTTTGAGCCAGGTCGCGGCACGTGAAGGTTGGTGAAAGTCGAGCAGCGACTGACCGGTCTCGGCGTTCCAGCGGGCTTCACCGAGCCCGACGACCAGCTCCTCGCCCTCTTGCTGGAGCGCGACCGACGAGAGAGGCCGCTCATCGGCGAGTTGGCGGCGCAGCTTCTCGAGCGCACGCGCGATTCGGGAGCGCGAGACGCGACGCTCCATCAGCCCGCGTGCCGTGCGCAGCAACACGAGATCTTGAAAGGTGAACACGTCGCGAGGCTCACCCCAGATCAGCTCGACGAGCGCACGCGCCGAGTCCGCCGTGGTGCTCAACAGCCCCGCCACTTCCCGCATCGAATAGGCCTGACGCATGATTCGAACTCGTAGCAGGTGGGGCTGACATTGCCGGCGAGCTGCCGTTCAAGTTGTTGATGTTTCAGTGGTCTTGTTCGCTGCGAGCGTCGCTTCGGCCCCGACCGGAACGTGGAGGGCGGCCTGTGCCGGCTCCGCGCCGTCTCGATGGGAGCCGTCGACGCTCGATGACGAACTCGTGGCGTGGCCTGCTGACCGCGCACGGCTCGACGTTCAGTTCGCGCCAGTGTCGCTCGAGGCGCTCCGCGCTGAGTTGCTCGACGACGAGTTCTTCAACGACCGCAGCGAAGGCGACTCGGCGTGGTTCGACCCAACGCCCCAGGGCGACGATGGCATCGCCAGGCGCGACGAAGCGCTGCGCACGTTCGTGGAGCTGACGCAGCCGCTGCGCTTCGTCCGCTTTCTCGATGAGTCGCGAACTGGGGCGCTCGTGCCGTTCACGATCTTGTTGCTGTCGAGTCCAGTCGAAGCTGGCGTGCTCTTCGTCGCGCCCGTGTGGCGCGCAGTGCACAGATGGCGAACCAGCAGCCAGGATCATCCCAACTGGCGAAGCAGTGGGCACGCACGCCGCCGTGACGTGGCAGCCTGGCGACAAAGACCCACGGCCTGATCTTCGGTACACTCCTGCCGCCCCGTATGAGCGACGACACCCATCGAAAGCCCCTGCGGGCGCTGGTGAACAGCGGCCGGCAGAACGACACGCTCACCGGCGAAGAGCCCACGGGCGACGAAGACACCATTCGGCCCATGAGGCCCGAGGCGTTGCTGTCGGCGTACGATCGCGATCCCGTCATCGGCTCGCAGGTCTCTGGCTATGTCGTGAAGGGCCGGCTCGGCGCAGGCGGCATGGGCATCGTCTACGAGGGTGAGCAGCCCGTCATCGGCAAGCGCGTGGCGATCAAAGTGCTGCGCCCCGAAGTCGCAGAGAACCCCGACGTCGTGCAGCGCCTCGTCGCCGAAGCGCGCGCCGTCAACCAGGTCGGGCACCGCGGCATCATCGACGTCTTCGGGTTCGGTCAGCTCGCCGATGGGCGCCAGTGCATCGTGATGGAGTACCTCGAGGGCGAGTCGCTCGAGCACATCATCAACACCCTGCGTGACGAGCGGAAGATCATGCCGCTGGTCGAGGTGCTCACCATTCTCGAGGAGCTGCTCTCGGCCCTGGGCGCGGCGCACTCCGCCGGCGTCATTCACCGGGATCTCAAGCCGTCGAACATCTTCCTGTGCCAGCAGCGCGACGGCACTCGCTACGTGAAGGTGCTCGACTTCGGCATCGCCAAGCTCGGGGTGATCGGCGCGACGCCTCAGACGAACGCGAGCCTGATGGTCGGCACGCCCGCGTACATGGCGCCCGAGCAGGCGCGCGGTGGCATGGTGTCTCCGGCGCTCGATCTCTACGCGGTCGGCTGCATCGCCTACGAGCTCATCACCGGCCACCCGCTCTTCACCGCCACGTCGGTCGTCGAGATGATCATGAAGCACCAGGAGGAGAAGCCTCAGGCGCCCTCCCAGAAGGTGCTCTCGCTGCCCGACGTGATCGACGAGTGGGTGCTGAAGCTGCTGGAGAAGAAGCCAGAGAACCGCTTCGCGAGCGCCGACGACGCGCGGAAGATCATCGTCCCGCTGCGCAAGGAGCTGTCGAAGTCGAGCGCCCGCATGCCAGAGCTGGCGGCCCAGCCCAACGTGTCGCTGAGCCCTTCGATGCACCTCGAGGCGGTGAACGCGACTGCTGAGGTGGTGAAGCGGCCCGTCGTCAACGCTCCGGCGCAGCAGGCGATCACCGATCGAACGCCCGACGTCGTCGATGAGCTGCCGAAGTCCTCTCGCACGGGGTTGTACGTGGGTGCGGCGCTCGTGCTGGTGATCGGCGTCGGCGTGGCGGTGATGTTCGCCGGTGGTGACGCGCCGAAAGATCCCGTCGTCGTTGCGCCAGTCGAACCGGTGAAGGTGGTCGAGCCAGTCAAACCAGTGGAGCCGGTGAAGGTCGTCGAGCCCGAGAAGCCGGTCGAACCGGTGAAGGCCGTCGAGCCAGAGAAACCAGTCGAGCCGGTGAAGGTCGTCGAGCCAGTCAAACCGGTGGAGCCGGTCAAGGCCGTCGAGCCACCGAAGCCGGTCGCTCCGATCAAGACCGTCGAGCCGACGAAGCCGGTGAAGGTGGTCGAGCCGAAGAAGCCGGTCGAGAAGGTGAGCCGTGCCGACAAGTTGCTCGCCCGCCTGAAGAAGCTCGAGCCCGTGCTTCGCGACGACGCGCTCAAGTTGAACCTGGTGAACAAGATGCGGGCGAAGCTGTCGGGTCCCACCACGGCCGACGATCTCGATCGACTCGAGGCGCAGATCTCAGGGCTCGAAACCGAAGCGCAGGAGTGACCTCATGGTGAGCGTGTTGGTGATGGCCGCAGCGCTTCAGGCTGCGCCGGTGAACGATGCCTGGGTCGTCATCAGCCAGCGCAGCGGAGTGCCCTCGACACGGGCGCTCGAGCTGGCGCAGGAGATCTCCTCGGCGTTGTCGAAGGCCGGCGTTCCGTCGACCAACGCGCCGGTCGATCTCAGCGACTGCAAGAAGAAGAAGCCGTGTCTCGTCGAGAAGGCCCGGGCGAAGGGCGTGTCGGCGATGGTGCTCGTCGAGGTGGGCTCGGTGCTGGGTGACGGGTTCGGCACAGTCGAGGCGATCTCGGTCGAGGAGTTCGGCAAGCGCCTGGCGACCACGTCTGCCGAGGGCCCCGATGCCTCGCTGAAGGACGCGCTTGCGCAGAAGACCGTCACCACCCTGGTGAAGCCGCTCAAGGATCTGTTCGGCATCAAGGACCGGCCGGTCGAGCCCGTGAAGCCTCCAGAGCCTCCGAAGGTGGTCGTGACCGAGCCGCCTCCTCCGACGCCGCCCGTCGTGACCGCGGAGGTGTTGCCGCCGCCACCTGCGCCGCCGCTCGACGTCGTGAAGCCGGTCGAACCCGCGACCACGCCCTTCTTCAGCACCAGCCGCATCATCGGCGTCTCGGCCATCGGCGTTGGCGCGATCGCCGGGGCATTGGGTGGCGTCTTTCTGGCTGACACCGCAGCCGCCTCGAAGGAGATCGACACTGCGTGCGCGGGCGGGCGTTCAGGCTGCACGAGCCTCGCGGCGAACCGTGCCTATGCGCGTGGCTACCAATCTCAGGGAACGGCGGTGCCGCTGTTGATCGCCGGCGGCGTGATGGCGATCGCAGGCCTCGTTGTGGTGATCGTGAACCCCGGCGCCGAGCCGCCACCAGTCTCGGTCTCGTTCTTCCAGGGAGGCGCGTCGGCCGTGTTCAGCGCCGTGTGGCCGTGAATCGTCCGCAGCTGGGCGCCTCGTCGAAGGTGCTGATCCTCACCGGCGCAGGCGTCTCGGCCGAGAGCGGCGTTCCGACGTTTCGCGGTAGCGGCGGGCTGTGGGAAGGGCGCCGCGTCGAGGAGGTCGCGTCTCCCGAGGGCTTCGACGCCGACGCGAAGACGGTGTGGCGCTTCTACAGTCTGCGGCGGGAAGGTGCGGCGAAGGTGGCTCCGAACCCGGGGCATCTGGCGATCGCGAAGCTCGAAGAGAAGTTGGGTGATCGACTGCTGCTCGCTACGCAGAACGTTGACGGTCTGCACGCGCGCGCCGGCTCGAAGCGAATGATCTGCATTCACGGCGAACTCTTCAAGACACGCTGCGAGCAGTGCAACGTGCCGTTCGACGACGACAAGACGTACTTCGACGCGGTGCCGATCTGCCCTGAGTGCAACACCGGCAGGCTGCGTCCGCACATCGTGTGGTTCGGAGAGATGCTGAACCCCGCGCACCTCGCGCAGATCGATGACTTCATCGAGCGCGCTGGAAGAGACCTCGTCTTCTTCGCGATCGGCACGTCGGGGCAGGTGTATCCCGCTGCGGGGTTCGTCGATGCGGCACGGCGTGTTGGCGGCTCGTGCTGGCTCGTCGACGTCGATCCCTCGGTCGACTACGCAGCGCGCTTCGATCACGTCGCGCGCGGCAAGAGCGGCGAAGTGCTACCGCACCTCTTTGGCGTCTGACTCTTCAGCTCGACTCCGCCTGCGCAGAACCACATTCGCCAAGCCGCCTGTCTGGTGGCCCGGAGACACCGTGGCGGCTCCGCTCATCAGGTTCTGCTTCGGCTTCGTCTCACGGCTTCGCAGCCAGCCACTGTGCAAACCCGGCGAGCCTCGGTGATGGCTCGGGTGGAATGAGCGCCTTCGCTTCTTCGAGCTGACCGCGGCCGAGCAGGAACGCCACCTTCGCGTGCAGGCGATCGTCCTCGGTCTCGAGGCCGGTGAGCGGGAGTTCCTGTGCGCGGAGTTCACCGAGGGAGTTCACGAGCGCCTCCTGCAGCAACGACTCGTCGGCGTTTGCGCGCGGCGTCGAGAACTCGAGGTACAGGTTGTCGTCGGTCGAGATGAAGGCGTGCTCCTGCGCGATGAACCGATCGATCGCCGCCTCGTCGAGCAGCACGTTGCCGGTGAGCACGGTCAGATCTTCGCCTGGCAGACTTCGCGTGGCAGGCGTTCCTTTCAGCAGCGTCGATCGTCGCGCGAGTTCCTTTGCATCGAACGAGAACGGCTCCATCGACGAGAGCAGCAGGCCCTGGTTGCCGCGGAAGAACAGCATCACGTGCGGGAACTCGGACTTCAGGGTCGCGATGATGACGGCGAGATCCTTGCGCGTCATGTGATGCAGCTGAACCCACTGCTGCACGACGGCGCCGGGCGCGAGGCGCTTCTTGAGCAGTTGGTAGAAGTCGCGGTTGTAGAGATCGGCCGTGCCCGCGAACCAGATGCTCGAGAGCTGGAGCGTCACGAAGTCGTACTGATTCTCCGAGAGCAGCAGGAAGTTGCGACCGTCGGCGATGTGGATCTTCACCTTCGGGTTGCCTGCCAACACGCCCTCATTCACCGAGCCGAAGTACGTGCGGGCCGCGTCGAGAATGTCGGAGGAGAGTTCCACCGCGTCGATGTGCTCGAAGTAGATGTTGAGCTGACGGACGACCTCGCCGGC
>JBEOKA010000471.1:0-42223 GCA_040275325.1 Myxococcaceae bacterium
ATCACGCCGATCAGCTCGAGCTCTCGGGCAGTGACGAAGGCCACGATGCGATCGATGGCGGCCTGCCGCGCGACCGCGTCTCGCACCACGCCCCCCTTCTCGATCTGGGCGGGGCCCACCTCGAACTGCGGCTTCACGAGCGCGATCAGCGCGCCTCCCGGCGAGAGCTTCGGCAGCACGCCCGGCAGCACCAGCTCGAGCGAGATGAAGCTGACGTCGATCACGATGACGCTGACGAGCTCGGGCAGCTCATCATCGGTGAGGTGGCGCGCGTTGACCCGCTCACGAGAGATGACGCGGGCGTCTTTGCGCAGCTTCTCGTGCAGCTGCCCATAGCCCACGTCGATGGCGTGAACCTTCACGGCGCCGCGCTGGAGCAGACAGTCGGTGAAGCCTCCCGTGCTCGCGCCGATGTCGGCACAGATCGCGCCGCGTACGTCGATCGAGAACTGCTTCAACGCGGCTTCGAGCTTGAGTCCTCCACGCGAGACGAACGGCAGCACCTCGCCCTTGAGCCGAAGCTCGGCCTCGAGGGGAACCCGGGTGCCCGGCTTGTCGACGCGCTGATCGTCGACCACGACCTGGCCCGCGAGAATGAGGGCCTGCGCCTTCGTTCGGCTCTCCGCGAGGCCTCGCTCCACCACGAGTACGTCGAGGCGCTCCTTCTTCATGGCCGCCTCGCTGACTGCGCTGCGTGCACGAGCCCCTCGACCGAGAGCCCGAGCTGTCTTCGTTGCTCGCGGGCTTCACCGTGACGAACCACGTGATCGGCTGGCAACGACACCTGGCGAACGGCACAGGTGAGCCCTTCGAGCGCGAGCAGCTCGGTGACGGCGCTGAACACGCCGCCCTTCGGCATCACCTCTTCGGCGACGACGAGCGCCCCACTCGCTGCGGCGCTCCGGAGCATGAGTCGATCGATCGCGTTGACGTCGTGAACATCGAGCGCCGCGAAGGGGCGGCCGTGGCAGGCCTCTCTCGCGAGCAACCCGAGCGGCCCATGCGTGACGAACACCGCCTCGGGTCGTTCGTGTGAGGCCAACCAGCGGGTACCGGTCGCGACTGCAACCTCAGCCGGGCGCGCAGCCGTCACCACCCCGCGGGGAAAACGGATCATCGCAGGCGCTTTTCGCTCGACGGCCGCCCGCAGCAGCTCGGGCAGATCGTCGCCGAACACCGGAGCGGTGATCGACAGGCCGGGCAGCGGCCGCGAGAACGAGAGATCGAACACCCCCTGGTGGGTCGCCCCGTCGGCGCCGACGAGCCCGGCCCGATCGACCGCGAACACCACGGGCAGCCCCGGCAACGCGACGTCGTGGATGAGCTGATCGACCGCCCGCTGCAGGAAGGTCGAGTAGATGCACACGATCGGCTGAAGCCCCGCCTTCGCGAGCCCTGCCGCGAACGTGACGGCGTGCTGCTCGGCGATGCCGACGTCGAACACCCGCTCAGGAAAGTTCGCGGCGAGCCGCCCCAACGAGCTGCCCTCGAGCATCGCCGGCGTGACGACGACGAGCTTCGGGTTGGTTGCGAGCTGCGACTCGAGCTGCGACGCGAACGCCTCGGACCAGGTCGTCTTCCCGTCGCGCCCACGCACGAGCTTGCCGTCGCGCAGCTCATACGGCCCCATCGCATGCCCGCGCGTCGCCACGTCGGACTCGGCCGGCCCGAAGCCCCTGCCCTTCTGCGTGCGTGCGTGAATGACGATCGGCTTGCCCGAGTCCTTCGCCTGCCGGAACACGCCGATCAGCGCGCCGACGTCGTGGCCGTCGACTGGCCCGGCGTAGGTGAACCCCAGCGACTCGAAGAACCGCCGCGCGTCGCGTCGGAGCATGCCCGCCACCGCGCCCACGTTCGCCGAGATGCTCATGCCGTTGTCGTTGATCACGATGATCAACCGGCCACCCGAGACCGCGGCGTGGTTGAGCCCCTCGAACGACTCGCCGCCCGTGAGCGCTCCATCACCGACGATCGCCACGACCTGGCCCGGCGCCTGACGCAGCCGAAGCCCTTCGACGAGGCCGACCCCAACCGAGATCGCCGTGCTCGCGTGACCCGCGCCGAACGCGTCGTGCTCACTCTCGAAGGGGTCGAGGAACGGCGCGAGGCCACCTGCCTGCCGCAGCGTGCCCATCTGCTCGCGCCGGCCCGTCAGCAGTTTGTGGGCGTAGGCCTGGTGGCCGACGTCGAACACGAGCCGATCGACCGGTGTTCGAAACACGCGATGCAGCGCGACGATCAGCTCGACCGCACCGAGTGAGGCGCCGAGGTGACCGCCGACCGCGCCACAGATCGAGACGATCGCCTCGCGCAGCTCGGCGCAGAGCGTCGGCAGCGCATCGTCTGCCAGAGCGCGAACGTCGGCAGGCGACGCGATGCGCTCCAGCAGGCTCACTTCGTGCGCTCCACCGAGTAGTCCGCGAGGGCGGCGAGCGGGCCGGGCGTCGGCTCGACCACCTTCACCGCCTGCTTCGCCCGCTCGACCAGCTCATGGGCGAGCCGACGGGAGGCCTCGAGGCCCACCACCGCCGGGAAGGTGTGCCGGCCCGCGGCCTCATCGGCCTTCACGGGCTTGCCGAGCTGCTCGGGGGTCGAGGTGACGTCGAGCACGTCGTCGGCGATCTGAAAGGCGAGCCCGAGATCTTCACCGTACCGCTCCGCAGCGTCGAGGGCCGCCTGAGAGCCACCAGCCGCCAGCACGCCGAGCCGACACGACGCCTTGATGAGCGCGCCGGTCTTCAGGCGGTGCAGCCGCATCAGGTACTCCTGCGCCGCCGGCCGATCGTCTGCGATGTCGAGCACCTGGCCGCCAACCATGCCGCCTGCGCCTGCCGCGATCGCGAGCTCGGCCGTCATGCGGGCGCGCGCGGCGAGCTCTGCCGGTGCGCCTTTCGCCACGAGCCAGAAGGCCTCGGTCAACAGCGCATCGCCCGCGAGAATCGCCATCGCCTCGCCGTACACCTTGTGATTCGTCGGGCGGCCGCGACGCAGATCGTCGTCATCCATCGCGGGCAGGTCGTCGTGAATGAGCGAGTACGTGTGAATGCACTCGAGCGCGCAGGCCGCGTCTTCTGCCACGCCGCCACCACCGCCGAGCGCGTCGGCGAACGCGAGCACCAGCACCGGCCGAAGCCGCTTGCCACCGTCGAGGAGCGAGTAGCGCATCGCCTCGAAGAGCGTCGCCGGCGTTCGCAGCGAGAGCAGATCCATTCGGGCAGAGAGCAGCCGCTCGACGCGTTGCTGCGCACCCGGGAGCCAGGAAGCGAGATCGAAACCCATGGGGCGCCTCTGTCACGGAGTGGGCACGAACGCACCGGCCTCGTCGCTCAGAACGGAACGTCGTCTTCTTCGACCGGCGCGACAGGCTTCTTGGCTGGCGCTGGTGGAGCAACGGGCCTGGCCGTCGCAGCGGTGGTCGGCGCGGCGGGCAGATCTTTCACGTCGATCGGCGCGGTGTGGCCATCTTCGGTCAGCAGCTGCTCGATGCGCTTCTCGGCGTCAGAGAGCAACGCCTCGCCCTGCTTCACCAGGTTGATGCCCTCGGCGAACCGCTCGAGCGAGTCTTCGAGGGTCAGCTCTCCGCCCTCGAGCGATTGAACGATGCCCTCGAGGCGCTTGACCACCTCGTCGTATTGCACCTTGCCGCCGGTCGCCGTCTTCGTCGCCATGTCACTCCTCGTCTTTCCCAGCGGCGCGGCCTTCGACGCGCACCTTCAGGGAATCGCCCTGATCGAGCCGAATCGTCAACTGATCTCCGATGCCGACGTCGGCCGAGCGCCGAACGACGACGCCTTCACGCGCCACGATGGCGTAGCCGCGCCCAAGCACCTTGAGCGGACTCAGCGCATCGAGCCGCGCGCTCAACGATTCGAGCACTCTTCGCTCTTCGTCGAGCCGCCTGCGAATCGCGGCCGGCAGCCGGCTCCGCACGTTCTCGAGCCGTCGGCGGCCATCGCGAACCCGAGGGCGAGGTGAAGCGCGCTCCAGCGACAGCCGCAGCGCGCTCAGCCGTGCACGCTCGGCGCGCATTCGTTTTTGGAGCGACCCGCGCACCTTTCCGCTGAGCGCCGAGAACGCGGCACGACGCTCGACGAGTCGGGTCTGCGGCCGAACGCGGGTGAGCCGGGCCTCGAGCTCGTCGAGCTTCCGCTTCCGCAGTCGAACCGCCCGGTCGGAGGCACGCCGAACCCGATCGCCCAGCTCCGACAGCCGAAGCCGACGCGAGGTGAGCTGCCGCCGGGGATCGCCGAGTGCGGCCTTGCGCTGCTGCAGTCGGTTGCGAGCCTGGTCGACCCTGCGCTGCATCGCCGTGACGAGCCGCCGCCGGGTCATCGCCATGCGGTGCCGCAGCTCGGCCACTTCGGGAACCACGGCCTCGGCCGCAGCGCTCGGCGTCGGCGCACGATAGTCGGCGACCAGATCGGACAAGGTGATGTCGGTCTCGTGCCCGACGGCCGAGACGACGGGAATCGGGCTGTTGAAGATGGCGCGAACGACGCGCTCTTCGTTGAACGTCCACAGATCCTCGACCGAGCCACCGCCGCGCGTCACGACGATCACGTCGACGTCGGTCTTCGCGAGCCACCGCAGCCCGCGCGCGATCTCGATCGCGGCCTCTTCGCCCTGCACGCGCGCGTTGCAGAACAGCACCGAGACACCGGGGTGCCTGCGGTGAAGCACCTTCAAGAAGTCTCGCCAGGCGGCGCCAGACGAGCTGGTCACGACCCCGATTCGTTTCGGCAGCACGGGCAGCGGGCGACGTGGCTTCGAGCGCCCTTCCCCGATCAGCCCCTCCTTCACCAGCTTCGCCTTCAGCTGCTCGAAGGCCAGCGCCATCGCGCCGACGCCTTCGGGCTCCACCTTCTGGGCGATGATGCTGTACCGCCCCTGCACCTCGTAGACGTTGAGGCCGCCTTCGACGATCAGCGAGAGCCCATCGCGAATCTGGAACTTGAGCAGCTTCGCCTGGGTCTGCCAGACGCGGACGTCGATCTGCGCCGTCTCGTCCTTGATCGCGAAGTACAGGTGGCCGCGCGCGTTGGCGCCGCGAAAGCCCGTCACTTCACCGCGAACGATCACCCGCGTGAACTTCGGCTCGATCGTCTCCTTGAGCTGGTACGTGAGCTCGGAGACCGAGAGGACCTTCCTGGGCGCAGCCGGCTTTCTCCACGCAGGAACCTCGGCCTCGACCTTTGGCGGCTCGGGCGGGCGTGCTTCGACGGGCTTTGACACCTGAACGACGAGGGGCTTCTCGACGACGGGAGCCTCGACACGGGGCTTCGTCGGCTCCTTCGAGGGGAGCGACGACCCGCCAAAGAGATCGCCCTGCTTCATTGCCGCTGCAGTTCCTCGAGCCGCGACTTCGCCTTCTGATGATCGGTGTCTTCCGGAGGCGTCATCATGATGACCTCCTTGAAGAGCCGCGCGGCTTCATCGGGGCTCGTCTCGCGCAGCTGGTAGCCACGCAGGTAGATGTCGTGGGCCTGCGTGCGGGCTTCCTGAATGATGGTCGAGGCGCCGGGGTGGCCGGGGTCGACCTCGAGCACGACCTGAGCCTTTTGAATCGCCGCGACCCAATCGCGAACCGTCTTCGCGTTCGAGGCTTCTTTGTAGAAGACGGTCGCGAGCCGAGTGCGAATCTGCTTCGAGAGATCACTCGACTGGCCGCCGGCGATCTTCTTGTCGAGGTTGTAGAGGTTTCGCAGCTCGGCCGACGACAGGTTCTCGAGGTTCTTCGACCTGGCCTCGAACTCGCGCATCTGCGCTTCCAACGCGCGACACTGGGCGTTCTTGCCCGCGCAGGCCTGCGCCAACGACACGGCACCAGAGAGATCGCCATTGCGGAAGCGGGCCATCACCTCGAGGTGCGGCGTCTCGGGCGTGGGCGGAGGCAGGTTGGGGTTCTTGATGCGGTTGATGTTGTCTTCCGCCTGCTTCTTGATGTCTGGCGCGTCGCGGTCTTCGGGCCGGGCGGCGAGCACGTCGTCGGCCATCACCTTCACCTGCTCCATCGCCGCGAGGTCACGCGGGCTGGCAGAGAGGCGCTTGCGCGCGTCGATCACCTTGTCGCCCAGCTTCTGCTCGAGCAGCTCCTTCAGCTCGTTGGCGCGCTTCTCCATCATCGTGTTCTTCACCCGAGCGAGCGCACCGGCGGCCTTGCCGAGCTGATCCGACGTGAGCGCCTGCTTCGCCTCTTCGAGGGCCTGCTCGTTGGGGATCTCGGTGTTCGCCCGATCGAGGTAGGTCGCGATCGACTTGCTCTCGAACTTCGGGTCGAACTCGGCGATCTGTTCGAGACGGGCCTTCGCCTCGACCCACTTCCCTTCCTTCGTGAGGTTCTTGGCTTCCTGGAAGGCGGTGGTGAGCTCTTTGCGCTGCGCTTCGATCGCAACTCGCGCCTTGTTCTCGGCCTCTTCCCGCTTCTTCGCGATCGCCTTGTAGCCGACGAACAGAGCCATCAAGACCGCGAGGGAGCTGCCTCCGACGATGAAGAGCCGACGGCGCTTCTTCGCAGCGACGGCCGGGTCTTCACTGTTTCGCGACGTGCGAACCGGGCGTGAGCGGCCGGTGCCGTTCGACCCGCCAGCGCGCGAGGTGCGAACAGGCGGCCTTCGCGGCGCAGGAGCGAGGGTGGAATCTGCGGGAGCCGACGCGCCACCACTCCCGTCGACGAACTGAAACTCGCTGTCTCCGAGGGTGATGACGTCGTCGTTGGCCAGCGGGCGCTCTTCGGGCACCTGCTCGCCGTTCACCACCGTGCCGTTGCCCGAGCCCAGGTCGCTGATGGCCCAGCCGTCTTCCGTCTTTCTCAGCAGCGCGTGTTTGCGGCTCACCGAGGTATCGGGGACCGAGACCGTCGCGTCAGCAGCTCGCCCGATCGTCACCTCGTCTCCCGAGAGCGGGAACTCCTGGCCCGACGCAGGGCCGGCAGAGCAGATGAGCTTGGAGGACGGCTTCGCAGCAGGCGCGACCCCGGTCCGTCGCGGACGCGAAGCGGTGGCCGGCTGCTGGCCAGTTCGAGGACGTGCGGTTGGGTTCTTCGACGGAGGGGGAGGCATCGACGACTGGTTCCTAGGTTCCTGCCGCATTGTTGAACACGAACGCGAACACGATGGGTCCGAAGAGCACCATGAAGACCGTCGGGAAGATGCAGGCAATGAGGGGGAACAGCATCTTCACGGGGGCTTCGTTGGCGAGCTTCTCGGCGCGCTGGGTGCGCTCGATGCGCAGCTGCGTCGACTGAATGCGCAGCACCTTGCCGAGGCTGGTGCCCATCTTGTCGGCCTGAATGAGCGCGGTGACGAACTGCGTGAGCGCGGGCAGATCGACGCGAAGGATCATCGACTTCAGGGCCTCTTCACGCGTCTTGCCCATCTTCAGCTGCTTGAGCACGAGGTTCAGCTCTTCACGCAGCGGGCCGTGTTTCCCCTTCTCGACGACCTTCGCGAGCGCCGCGGTGAAGTCGAGACCGGCTTCGACCGAGAGCGTGAGCAGGTCGAGGTTGAACGGGAGCGCGCGGCTGATCGCGAGGTGGCGCTTGGTGACTTTGTCGTTGATCCAGATGATCGGGTAGAAGATGCCGATCAGCGCGCCGACGAGCGACCACAGCAGGTTGACGTTGAAGAAGTTCGCGACGAGCAGACCGAACAACACGCCGACCACGAAGCCGATCTCCTGAAAGGCCATGATGTCTTCGGCCTTCCAGTTGCTCGACTCACCCGCCTTGATGAGCTTGCGGCCCATGCCCGACTCGTAGCCGGGCCACATGAAGCGACGGTTGATGGTGCCCAGCTTGCGAACGGCGACAGCGCCGGCGCCCTGCACACCGCCTGCAGACTCCTCCTGCACCTCGACCACGAACTGCTCGAGCATGTTCGCGTAGAGGCTCATCGAGAACAGCGCGACGGCGGCGACGGTCAGCATCGCCGTCAGCACCATCAAGATTGTCGTCAAGGGATCCATGCGTGCGTTCCTGTGACGTCAGATGTCGATGTTGGTGATGCGGCGAATGATGAGCACCCCGAGGATCTCCATCAGGATGATCGCGGCCACGAGCACGTAGCCGAACCAGTGATCGAGCATGGGCTGCATGAGGTCGGGGCGCATGTAGTTGAGCACCACGCCCAGAATGAGCGGCATCGCTGAGACGACCCAGCCCTGCAGCTTGCCCTGGGCGACCAGCGCCTCGATCTTGCCTTCGAGGCGGAAGCGCTCACGAATGGTGCTCGACAGCGTCTCGAACATCTCGGCCATGTTGCCGCCGAGCTGACGGGAGATGTTGGTCGCCGTCGCTACCAGGTCCATGTCGTCGCTGCCCACGCGGCGGGCCATGTTGTTGAGCGCCTCTTCCATCGGCACGCCCAGCTTCACTTCCTTCGTGAACAACCCGAACTCCTGCTGGAGCGGCGGGTAGCTGTCCTTCGCGATCTGCTCGGTCGCCTGCTGGAACGTGAGGCCGGCCTTGAACGCGTTCGCCATGGCCTGCAGCGCGTCGACGAGCTGATGGTTGAACTTCTTGATTCGTTTCTTGCGGTAATGCTTCACCATGATCATCGGCAGGAAGAAGCCGAAGATCGTGGCGCCGACGCACACGAGCGGGTTGATGACGAAGTACGAGAACAACCCGAGCAGCGCCATCGACGCGACGTTGAGCACCAGCATCTGGCGCGGGTCGATGAAGAGGAACATGTCGGACAAGTCGTTCATCGACTTGACGATGTACCGCTCCTGGTACTGCTCGAACGCCTTCGAGAGAACGCCCATCACCACCAGGCAGAGGAAGAAGACCGACCCGGTGACCAGCAGCGCGACGAGTCCCTTCAGCATGGTCGATTACTCCGCCGGGGCGGCCGTACGGCTCTCGGTCGCGGCCGACCCCTTGATGACCTGAATGGTGTTGAAGCGCTTCGCCTGCAGAACCTTGGTGCGCTCGCCCGAGAGCAGCGTGTTGATGGTGGCGCGGCCGCGCTCCTCGAGCACGTCGATGTCGTCTTCGTTGCGCAGCGAGAGCGTCAGCGCGCCGAGCTCTTGCGCGAGCACGAGAATCTCGGCCTCTTCGGGAATCACGAGCAGCGAGACGTTCGCGTACTCACGCTGACCATCGGGCACGAGGTTGATGTTGGTGGTGCCGGTGATCTTGCCCGTAGCGAGCACGATGACGTTCTGGAGCAACGTGACGGCGACCTGCTCACCCGTCGCGGGGTCCTTGAACGTTCCGATGATGTCGACGTGATCGTTCGGGCGAACCCAGCCACCGACCGACTGCGCGCCCTTGGTCTCGATGGTGACCGCGCGGGCCTTCTTCTGCACCTTCGTCGAGAGGCGCTCAGCGGCCTTGGTCGTCTCGAACTGGCTCCAGAGCAACGGGTCGCCACCCTGCAGCGGCACGAGCACCTTCTGGTTCACGATGTACGAGGCGGAGTCAGGCTTCACGACCGACGACGTGACGAACTGCTCGGGAATCGAGCGCTGGCTGATCATCTCCATCGTCACGACGGTCCCTTCGGAGATGTCGACGGCCGCGACGACGACGGGCACGAGGTTCCAGCCCTTGCGAACATCCATCTCTTTCTTCTTCACCGCTGAGTACGCGATCACGCCTGCCACGAGGCCGAGACCAAGCGCGACGATGAGCGGAGTTTTGCCTTTGAGCATGTGGGGAGTTCTCCGGGAGGGAACGTCAGCGAAGAGTATTTTCGCAGAGCAACGCGGAGCCGATGCTAGCGACCGCAAATCCGCAGTGTCAAAGGACAAGAGGTGGTTGGCGCCGATGTCGGCAGCCATCGCACAGCGAGTCTGGCGAGGGCTCAGTGAGCGGCAGCGGGCACGTCGGCGGGCTTCTTGTCGACGCTCTCGAAGTCGGCCGACTGGCGAGCGGGCGCGGCAGCCGGAGCCTTGAGCTGTGCCTTGCGACGCTGCGCGACCTGCTGCGCTGCGGCGGTTCCGCGAAACTCCGAGAGGAGCAGATCGCAGAACTGCTGCGCGCGATCGTACTCGCCGAGCGCTTCGTAGCCATCGCACGCGCTCTTCAGGGCTTCGGCGCGGGCGTAGCCAGTGGCACCTGCACTCAGTGCACGAACCGCAGCGGCGACCTGCCCACGACGATCGCCCTGGTTCGAGGCGGCGCGTGACTGAACGAGCTGCGCCTCGACCATGAGCTGCTGGTCGCGCTGACGGCGCAGGCTCGAGTCACCGACGCTGCTCTCGGTCACGGCCTGTGGCGCGTCTTCATCAGCCGCCGCCTCGTTCGCCGAGGGCCTCGGCATGATTCCGTAGTTGCTCGCGACCTTCGCCTTCTGGGGAGACTTGGTAGCGGGTGGGGGCTGGGCCGTGACGACAGGAGCTGCCGGTGCCTGCGCGGGCGGCGGAGGCGGCGCGGCCTGCGAGCGGCCCTGCTCCGCGTTGCCCTTCGGAGCGTCGACCACCTGGCCGTACGCCGAACCTGACCCGTAGGAAGAACCCGTTCCTGCCGAAACGCCGTAGCCAGGCGGTGAGGCCGTGCCCTTCATCGACTGCTTCACCGAGGCGCCATCGTTGAGCTGATCATCGACGTTCGCCTTCTCTTCGCGCTTCGCGACCGTCTTCGCGTCCTTGGCGAGATCTCCCACGTAGCCACCGCGGCTGTTCGCGAAGTCCTGAACGAGGCCGCCGCTCGCCTCAGCCTCCTTCGACGCTGCCTCCTTCGCAGGGGCCTGGCGCTTGCCTTCCGATTGACGAGCCCCGGCCAGCTCAGCCCCACCTGCCGCCTTCTTGCCTGCTGCGAGCGCGTCGAGCTCGGCTGGCTTCTCGGCAGGCGCCTTGTCGTTCTTCGCAAGCGACTCGTCGAGGCGGAGCTGCTTCTGCTGCGGGGCCTTCTCGCGAAGCTGTTCGGCCTTGTTCGCGTACTCCTCGGAGTTGGAGTCGGCGAGCCCTCGTTTGCCAGTGCGTTCGTCCCAGACCTGCGGCTCTTGTTTCGTCTCGGTCGGCGCGAGGTCGTTGTCTGCGGCAGGTGCAGCAGCGACCGGTGCTGACGACTTCGCCGCGTCGACCTTGCGCGTCTCTTTCTCGGCGCCGGCCACGATGTCCATGGCCGACTGTGGCGACTCTTTCGAGGCACGAACGGCGACGACGCCGACGACGAGCAGGGCAGCGGCAGAAGAGAACGCGAAGATCCACCTTCTCCAGGGCGCCTGCTTCTCGGTCTTCGCGCGTCGAGCGTGCTGATCGGCATACGCGAGCAGCGACTCGAGGCCGGCGTCGGGAGCAGCGACCATCGGCAGCGGCGCGAAGACCGAGCGCACGCCCTTGATCTGCTCGAGCGCCTGACTGCACTTCGCACAGGTGCGCACGTGCGCGTCGACGGCAGAGGCCTCATGGGCCGGCAGCTCGCCGTACGCGTAGTCGAGGAGCTTGTCCTCGTATTGGTGCACACCCGCACTCATCGTCAGCCCGCCACCGTTCTCGAGGAATCCAACGTTTCGCCTTCGACTCCGAACTCGCCCAGCTTCTTCCGTAACCCTTCCAGCGCGTACCGCATGCGACTCTTCACCGTGTTCTCGTTCACGCCAGTGACCTCGGCGATCTCCTTGAAGCCGATGCCGTGGTACTCGCGCAGGAGGAACACCTCTCGCTGCTCCGCCGGCAGACTGGTGATCGCGCGCTCGAGCAGTGGCCGCAGCCGAGCGTTGTGCGCGCCACGATCGGGAGTCGCGGTGCCTTCATCGGCGACCAGCTCGCCCTTCGTGCGACCCTCGGTGCCCTCGTCGGCCGACGCCGGAGCGTCGAGCGAGTCGGTGGCCCTGAAGGTCTCTTTCCGCGCGCTGTCCACGCAGAGGTTCCTCGCGATCGTGTAGACCCAGGTGGTGAACCGGGCCTTTGGCTCCCATTCGCTGCTGCTGCGCACCACCTTCAGCCACGTCTCCTGCAGCAGGTCCTCGGCACGCTGCCGATGACCGACATAACGCAGGATGAAATTGAAGACCGGCTGACGATGACGTGAGACGAGCGTGGCAAACGCTCGGGCGTCACCCGACTTGAACGCGAGCATCAGTTGCTCGTCGGCAGTCTGCGGTCCCAACCTTTTCCTCGTTGTGTCGCACCCTCTTCAACGAGCGGCGCGCCAAGGTGATCTACCCACGACGTGAACGGCGGTAAGTCACGAGAATGACAGGCAACGCGACCGCTGTCACCAACGCGAATTGTGCCAGCAACACGGCCGGAAATGGCCGCTGGAGGTGGATGAACAGACTTCTGGCCAGTCCCAGTCCCAGCAGGACGCCCGTGAACGTGCGCCAGGCGTTCGAGAAAGCGTGGGGCTTGAACCGCCCGATCGCCCAGTCGATGGTGGCGGGGAGCGTGAGCGCGAGCACGAGCGGCAGCTCCCACTCGTGGGTGAGCGGAGCGTGGACTGCGAAGAGCGCGACCAGACCGACGAGCATCGTCGGGTAGACGCCAAGACACCGCGCGCAGACACGAAAGGGCCCGAGCGTGTAGCAGCGGTGCCACTCGTCGGGGGTGTGGTGACTGAGCCAGAACACGATTCGGTCGACGTAGCGAAGTGATGACTCCCGGCCAAGGCTCGCGCGTCACTTCGCGTGAAAACACGCCACGGCATGGCCAGCGCCCTCGAGCCGCGGTGTCTCGTCACAGACGGCGGTCGCGAGCGGGCATCTCGCTCTGAAGGAGCAACCCGGCTCCTTCGCGATCGGGCGATCGACGGGCGGCCTCACCGCATCGGACACGAGTGATCGGGTGTACGGGTGCAGGGGCGCACGCAGCACCTCGTCGACGGTGCCCTGCTCCACCACACGCCCGGCGAAGAGCACGACGACGCGGGTCGCGAGCGCACGGACGACGCCGAGATCGTGGCTCACCAGCACCAGCGAGAGCTGCCGTTTCGTTCGCAGCGCCGAGAGCAGCTCGAGCACCTGCGCCTGCACCGAGACATCGAGCGCGCTCACCGGCTCGTCGAGCAGCAGCGCAGAGGGGTTCAAGGCGAGCGCGCGCGCGAGGGCGATGCGCTGCTTCATGCCAGCAGAGAGCTCGCGGGGCCTTCGATCGAGCACCTCGGCGCCGAGCTGAACGTCGGAGAGCAACCGCACGAGCTCGGTTTCGCTCACTGGCCGTCGATGAATCTCGAAGGGCTCGCTCAGGCTCGCGCGAATCGTGAGGCGGGGGTTCAACGCCGCGCCGGGATCCTGAAACACGGGCTGCACGGCGCTCCGACGGGTGGCCAGCTCGCGAGACGAGAGCTTCGCGAGGTCAACGCCGCTCCACGCCACGACCCCAGCCGACGCTGGCAGCAGCCCAAGCCAGGCCTTGAGCAGCGTCGACTTCCCCGAGCCGCTCTCGCCGACGATGCCCAGCACCTCGCCTGCCTCGAGTGACAACGACACGTCCTTCACCACGTCACCCGAGCCACCCGGGTACCGAACACAGAGGCGCTCGACCGAGAGCACGCTCACGCGCCCACCGGGTGATGGCAGGCGACACCTTCGCGCAGCGCTGGCTGCGTCGCGCACTCGAGCGAACGACGCTCGCACCGAGGCTCGAACCGGCAGCCCGGAGGCCGCTCCGAAAGCGCCGGAAGCGACCCGGCCAGCACCTTCGCGGGCTGTGCGCCGTCGAGCCGCGCTGCGAGAAGCCCCGCCGTGTACGGGTGACGCGGCGACGAGAACACCGCGCTGGCGCTCCGCTGCTCGGCGATGCGGCCTGCGTAGAGGACCGTCACTTGATCGGCGATCGTCTCGGCGGCGGCGAGATCGTGGGTGATGAAGAGCAGCGCGAGCTGGCGGCGGGTCGTGAGGTCGCGAAGCAACGCCAGCACGCCACGTCGCAGCGAGGCATCGAGCGCCGTCGTGGGCTCATCGACGATCAACACACGAGGATCCGCCGCCAGCGTCGCCGCGAGCAACGCCCGTTGCCGCATGCCGCCCGAGACCTGATGCGGGTACCTGCGCGCAACGACCGACGGCTCCGAGAGGCCGACTTCACGCAGCAACGACTCGACCCGCGCTGGACGATCGGCTGCAGCGAGCCCCGCAACCTCAGCCAACACCTCGTCGATCTGCGCGCCGATTCGCATCACCGGGTCGAGCGAGCCCAGCGCGTCCTGCGGCATCAGCGCGATGCCCCGACCGCGCAGCGGCGCGGGACGCTGAACGTCCTGCCCGTCGAAGGAGAACGCGCTCCACGTCGCGCGCAGCGTGTTTGGCAGCAGTCCGCAGAGTGCGAGCGCCGTCACAGACTTGCCGCTACCAGACTCTCCGACGAGCGCCGTGATCGAGCCTGCATCGAGCGAGAGGCGCACGCCGTCGAGGAGCGAAGCTCCACCGCCAACCGAGACCTCGAGCCCTTCGAGCGCCAGCACGCTCATCTCGTCACGACTTCTTGGCCAGCGCCTCGAGGATCTCGGCCTCGGTCACGAGCCCCTTGAGCACCAACGCCTTCACGGCGCCGACGATCAGCCGCGAGGGTGGAACGTCGTCGAGCTTGCCAGTCCACTCGCCGGGCTGAAGGACGAGCGCCGGGGCTGCCTGAACGTCGGCTGGCGCCCCACCCGGCCCGAGCCAGGACGGCAGGGAGGATGGTGTCTCGACAGGCGGTGCCTCTTCCGGGACTGGAGCTGGCGCGGCCTCTTCGACGGCGACTGACTCAACAGCGGCAGCTGGAGGCGGTGGGAACTCGAAGGGCGCGGGCGCAGCGGCGGCTGGCGGCTCGGCGAAGAGCCCCTCAGCGGCGGTGCCCTCATCGAAGAGCGGCTCGGCGTTGTCGGGGATCGACTCGAGCGTCGAATCGGCAGGCAGCTCTTCGAAAGAGACGGCCTCTTCCACGTCGCTCGAGAAGGCGCCGGCGCCGACCGCTGGAGCAGCCACTCCGGTCTCGGCGAAGAAGTCATCTGCAGCGCTCGGAGCAGGCGCCGCTGGAGCGCCGAAGTCGCCGGAGCCTTCGGTCGGCGGCGGCTCGGCGAAGTCGCCGGAGTCCGTGAGCGCGACCTCGAAGGTGCCAGACGACTCGACGGCAGGGCCGGGGCCAAAGTTGCCCGACTCGGTCAACGCGACCTCGAACGTCCCAGAAGGCTCGGGGGCGGGTGCAGGGCCGAAGTTGCCCGACTCGGTGAGTGCGACCTCGAACGTGCCAGACGATTCGACCGCGACAGGCGCAGGCAGCGCTTCTTCTTCGACGACCACCTCTTCGACTGACGACGTCAGGTCGAACGTGCCGCTGGGTGACGAGGTGAGCCCCTCGGCCGCGCGCTCGATCGAGACATCGTCCGAGAGGGCGTACCCGGGCGCGGGGCTGGGCGCGATGGAGGGCGGGGGCTGCGGCTTCGGGGCGACGACGGCTGGCGTGGACTCGAAGAACTCGGGCTCTTCTTCATCGCGGGCCGAAGCCTTCGCGTCGGGCACGGGCTCGTCGAGCATCAGCTCGGCGTCTGGAGGAATCGAGTCCTCGAACGGGCTCGGCGACGCGACGGGAGCGATCATCGGCGGCGGCGGCAGATCAGCCGTCGACGGCGGAGGCAGGTCGAGGCCCGAGAAGAGCTCATCGCCGAGCGGCGCGCTCTCGGCCGGAGCGTCGAGATCGAGCGAACCGAACAGCTCGGCGGCGGTCGGTGAGTGCGCGGCGCGGCTGGCGGGCGGCGGTGGTGGAAACTCGACCGAGGTGCCGCTCAGGCCCGCGTGCAGCGCGTCGATCTCGTCACTCGCGGCCACGTACCGGGTCACGCGCTTGTTCATCGAGACACGAAGCTCTTCGACCGCGTCGGCGTCGGAGGGATCGGCCATGGCGATCGACATCGCGTCACCCGTCACCCGAAAGGGCACGAGCCGATGATGCTGCTGGAACTCGAGGGGAATCGCTCGCAGCACGTCGGAAGGAATCGGCGGCAGCTGAATGTACGGAATCGCGTGCTGGGTCGAGAGTGCGCGCGCGAGCTGGGCCGGGGTGAGTCGGCCGAGCGCGACGAGCAGATCTCCGAGGCGCGCAGGCTCTCCGGCCGTCTGGTCGTTCAGCGCCAGATCGAGGTCGGCCTGCGTGACCACGCCTGATGCGAGGAGAATTTCACCGAGCTTCTTGCGCATCGTCCCTCAGCGCTTGACCTTCGCCAGGTACTCGTCGCGGGTGAAGACACCCTTCTCGATCAACAGCTCGACCATGGCCTTGAGCGCGCCGACCTCTTTGCGCTGCGCGTCTTCGATGGCCTTCAGCAGCTCGGAGGGGCTCTTGCCGCCGATCGAAGCCGTCGTGGACTGAGCGGGAACATCGGCGAGCGAGGCGGTGCGGGCGGCGGGGATCGACTCCTTCGTCGCCTTGCGCTCGGCCTGCTTCTTCGCCGCGATCTCCTCGACGTTCTTGATGATCGTGTGGCCCTGCGAGTCGACGAGCTTGAAGCTGCCCTCGACGTCATCGATGTCGCCCGAGCCGTCGTAGAACCGCGCGAACGCGCGCGCGATGGCCTGGCGACCTGCGATCTGCGGCACCACTTTGAGCCGCGAGACCGAGCGCAGCGTGTCGAGGTGCTTGATGTTCTGCGGCTCGGCCATGGCGACGACCAACGACTTGCCTTCGTCACGCAGCTGAAGCGGCAGAGCGACGAGATCGCGCGCGATGTCGGGAGGAATCTTGGCGCGCACGTGCGGTGGTACGCCCTGCACTGCCTCGAGGTTCACTGCAGGAATGTTGAGCTGCTTCGACAGCGCCTTGACCAGCATGTCCTCGGTGACGAGGTTCATGCGCACGAGGATCTCGCCGAGCCGGCCGCCCCACTTCTGCTGCTCGGCCAGAGCCGCCTTGAGCTGGCTCTCTGAGACCACCTTGGCTTTGACGAGCAGATCGCCCAGACGAATGGAAGCCATGAACGGGCGCAGCTTACCGCCTCACGCCCGTCCGTCGAATCTTCGCTCGAGGCCCTTCCCGACCGCCTGCGTTGCGAGCACCAGCGACGCGATCGCCAGGCCCGGCCACACCGCGAGCCACCAGGCGCCCGGCGTGATCAGGTTTCGATGGGCCTGTTGCAACAGCTCGCCCCAGCTTGCTGCAGGTGGGCTCGCGCCGAGGCCGAGGAACGACAGTGCCGACTCGAGCAAGACCGCGCTGCCGACGGCGAAGGTGGACGAGACGAACACCGGCCCCAGCGCGTTGGGAATGAGGTGGCGGCTGAGAATTCGAGCTTCAGACGCGCCGAGCGCGCGGGCCGCCAGCACGAAGTCGAGGGTCTTCAAGCGCAGCACCTCGGCGCGAACCAGCCGCGCAGCCTCGGGCCAGCGGGTCAGCCCCAGCACGATCACCACCGCCAGCACTGAAGGGCCACGCAGTGCCGCGACGACGACGATGAGGAAGAACACCGTCGGAAACGTCGACGCGATCTCCAGCACGCGCGAGAGGAGCAGATCGAACACCCCACCCTTCAACCCTGCCAGCGCGCCGAGCGTGACGCCGAGCAGGGTCGAGAGCAGCACGACCCCGAGCGCGATCAGCAGGGTCAGCCGGGCGCCGTGAACGAGCCGCGCCAACACGTCTCGACCGAGATCGTCGGTGCCGAGCCAGTGGTGCGCATCGGGGCTGAAGGGAGGCGCGCCAACTCGGGTGGTGCCCGTCGTCGCGAGCGTCTGCAGCGGGCCGAACGGCACGAGGGTGCCGATCATCCACTCCGCGCGGGGGGCCAGCGTCACCTGCGTCTGATCGAACAGGGGCGCGGGGCGGGTCAGCGCTGGCAGAACGAACGTCTGGCCGTCGACTCGCACCGCAATCGGCAAGTCAGACGCGATCAGCTCTGCGCCGAGCGCGAGCACCACCCAGAACGCGATGACGAGGGCTCCGAGGCGGGTCACCGGAGCGGGCTCCGAAGCCGGGGGTCGACCGCCGCCGCCGCGAGATCGGTGAGCAGCATGGACACGAGCGTCACCGCAGCCATCACCGTCGCGACGCCCATGACCACCGGGTAGTCGCGCGTGCCGATCGCCTCGAAGGCCAGCAGCCCCATGCCTCGAATGCCAAAGACCCGCTCGATGACGACGCTGCCAGCCACGACGTGCGGCAGGTGCAGGCCCAGCACGGTGACGACGGGAACGAGGGCGTTCGGGAGCGCGTGGCGCAACAACACCCGCCGCTCGTTCAACCCTCTCGCCCGCGCCGCGCGAACGAAGTCCTGCCCGAGCGCCGTCGCGACGCCTTCACGCACGTAGCGGGTCAGCATCGCGATGGTGGCCCAGGCCAGGCAGAGGACCGGAAGAACGAGGTGCGCTGGCGTGTCGAGGCCCTGAAAGGGGAACAGCTCGACGCCGCGAGGAGTGGCGAGAAACAACAGCGCCAGCACGGCGACCCAGAACGACGGCACGCCCGAAGCCAGCGCGAGGGCCGCTCCACCCGCCTTCGCCACCCACGAACTTCGGCGCGCCGCGAGGAAGACGCCCAACACGATCGAGGTGAGCGTCGCGACCAGCAACGCCAGCCCCGACACCAGCACCGTGCGAGGGAGCGCCTCGCCGATCTTCGAAGCAACCGGAGCGCGGTCGACGACGCTCTTCCCCAGATCGAGCTGCGCCAGCCGACCGAGCCACGTGAAGTACCGAAGCGTGATCGGGCGATCGAGCTCGAGTTCCTTGCGGGCGGCCTCGACGGCGGCCTGCGAGCCACCCTCCTCTCCGAGCTGCAGCGGATCTCCCGGAGCGAGGTGCGCGACGGCGAACGTGATCGCCGTGATGACGAGGAAGGTCGGCACCATCCACACGAGGCGGGTGACGATCAGCCGCTTCATGGCTCGACCCACGCCTTCGAGAAGTCGTAGCCGATGAGCGAGGGCCGAAGGCCGTGCACACTCCGCTTCGCGGCGTCGAGCGCAGGCCGCGCGGTGAGGAAGAGATAGACCTGATCGTCGAAGAGCTCGCGGTGCAGCTGGCGCTCGAGCGCGCGTCGATCGTCTCCCAGCGAGGCCCGGATCTGGACGAGCAGCGCGTCGACTTCAGGGTCGTTCAGCCCGACGTAGTTCTTCCCGCCCTCGATCTGTGAGCTGTGGAACAGCTCGTACTGATCCGTCACGGCGTCGGGGCTCGACCAGCTCAGGGCGGCGGCGTCGAAGTCGTGCGTTCGCATTCGGGCGACCAGTTGCGAACCGTCGACGGGCTCGAGCGTCATGGTGATGCCGGCCTTCGCGAGCTGCTCCTGAAAGAGCGCCGTCACGCGGGTCAAACGCTGCGAGGTGGTGACCAGCAGAAACGAAAACTCGAGTCGCTTTCCGTCCTTCATGCGGTGACCGTCGACGAGCGCCCACCCTGCCTCGTCGAGCAGCCCCGCTGCGGCGTTGGGATCGAACGGGAGCGGCACCACCGACGGATCACAGCTCTGCGAGCGCACGTAGAACGGGCATGACGTTCTCGACTCGAGCCCCAGTTCGACCGTGCGCGAGACGATCCCGGCCGGGTACAGCATGGCGAGGGCGCGCCGCACGCGGACATCGGAGAACACCGGCCGTTGCCGATTCCAGCCGATCCACGAATACGCGTTCTCATCGATGCGCCACCGCTGGTAGCCCTTGAACGCCCACGGCGCTGTCTCGACCGCCACCCACGTCGCTGGAGGGATTCGAGTCATGACGTCGAGCTCACCCTTCTCCCAGAGCTGCGAGGCGATGCTGTCGTCCTTCACGATTCGCAGCACGAGCCGATCGAGGTGCGCGGAAGCTCGATGCCCCTCGAAGCGGGTGAGCACGACGCGATCGCCCGGCGTGAACGACTCGAAGCGAAACGGGCCCGTGCCAATCGGAGCGCGGTGAATCGGCAGCTCATCGAACGGACCTGAGAGCGCCTCTGACGGCATCATCGGAACAGCCGCGAGCAGCGCGCGAACCATGAAGTCACTCGGCGGACTCTTCCAGGTGATGGTCAGGTTCAGATCATCGGCGACGGCGATCGACTCGATTGATCCCAACGACGAGCGCATCGACACCGTCGGGTTCTTCTCGTCGAGGATCGTCTCGAGCACCGCTTTGACATCTGCCGAAGTGAGCGCCGAGCCATCGTGAAAGACGACTCCGGGCACGAGCTCGACGCGAAGTGCTGCGCCCACGAGCTTCACCGACTTCGCAAGCCAGGGAACGACTGGCCCATCGGGGTGCTCGGGATCGAGCCGCGCCAGACACTCGAAGATCGTACCGGTCGTGGCGCGCACGATCAGACCTTCGCCGAGGCGATCGTGAAAGCGCGTGAAGCCGAGCGGCTCCGTGGCGAGCCGAACGGTCAGCGTGCCTCCGCGATGCGGTGTCTTTGCTTCTTCTGGAACGTACGCCCCCGCGAGCCACTCAGGCGTGGCGGCACTGGGCGTCGCTTTGGCGCACTTCGAGCACGACCCGGCGAGCAGCGCGACGAGGAGGATCCCCCAGCGCGCCCTCCGGCTCACGGACTGACCGCCTGCCCGTTCGCCTGCACCTCGACGACGGGAATGCCCTCGGGCGGCTCGAGCTCGAACAGCGTCAGCTCGGGCGTCTCGTTGACGGTGATGTCCTTGTAGAGCAGCTCGACCTTCGTCTTCGCCGTGGGCGCGTCGAGGGTCAGGTGCTTCGGCAGCGTGGCCGGCCCGAAGTCAGTGAGCTCCTCGGCGTCGATCGCGTAGGTCGCCAGCCCCTCGACCCGCGAGCGCGTCACCTTGTGGGTCCCTGTCGACACGTTGAGCCGCTGCGTGACCGGCCCGCGCTTGAGCGCCAGAGAATACGAACGTGACGGCTCATCGACCGACAGCTCGCTCGACTCCTCGGGAATGCGCGGCACGCGGCCCATCAGCAGTGACGCGAGCTCTCTGGGCGGCAACGCGATGGGAACGAAGCGCGCCATGTTCTCTGCCGAGGCCGGCCCGCGGAAGTACTTGCGCTGACGCGCGTCGTAGAGCCCGAAGCGCTCACCGTCTGTGACGAGAATGCCCTCGGGCCTGCCGAAGAAGTCGAGCGACTCGATGTGCAGCTGCGCGGGGTGCAGCACCGCCACGAACAGCGACACGGCGCCCTTCCCCTGCGGGCTGTCGACGATCAGCTTCGCGTCGCCCTTCACCGAGATGACCTGTGACTCGGCCACCACGATGCGCTTGAGCAGCTCGGCTCCGTCTTTCGCGGGGCCGTCTTTGCCGTAGTCGAGCGGGGGCAATCGGGGGCAGCCAAGCAGGCCCAGGCTGAGGAGCACGCCGAAGGCTCCACGAAGCAGCGTCATGGCGTCGCAGAGTACGGCCCGCTATGACTTGGGTCCATCAATGAGCTTCGACGAGCTGGTGCACTACATCCGCCTTGGCGGTCTGACGATGGCGGTGATTCTCTTCGCCTCGGTTCTCTCTCTCGGCGTCGCGATCGAGCGGTTGCTGGCGCTGTGGGGCGCAGGGTCGAAGGCGCGCGAGCTGGGCCAGACGATCGCGAAGCACCTGCTGCGCGGTGATGTTCCGGCGGCAAGGTCTGCCGCTGATCGCGCGACGACGCTCTCGGCCGAGCTGTTCCGCGCCGGCTTCGATCGTGCCCAGAAGACCACGGGCCCGGCCCTCGACGCGGCGGTCGATCGTGAGCGGCAGCAGGTCGCGCTCAAGATGAAGCGTGGGCTGTGGGTGTTGGGAACGATCGGCGCGACCACGCCCTTCGTGGGCCTGTTCGGCACCGTCGCCGGCATCATGAAGTCGTTCCGCGATCTCGGCATCGACGTCGAAGCGGGTGGATCAGGTGGCTCGGCCGCGGTGATGACGGGCATCTCGGAGGCCCTCGTGGCGACCGCGGCCGGCATCGTCGTCGCCGTCGAAGCCGTGGTGCTCTTCAACATGTTCCAGGCGCGGCTCTCGCGGCTCAACGTCGAGCTCAAGCTCATCGCCGAAGAGTTCGTCGAGCTGCTGCGGGAAGCGCCTCGTCAAGGCACGCCGTCTCCAGAGGTCACCACGACGCCCGCGCCCACGCTGCCTGCGACGCCCGCTCCAGCGCAGGGGAGCTGACCGATGGCTGCGCGTGGGCCCAGTGGCAGCTCGTCCGATGATCCCGCCGCGGAAGAGGCGGTGTTCTCGGAGATCAACATCACGCCGCTGACCGACATCTTCCTGGTGCTGCTCATCATCTTCATGGTGACCAGCTCGGTGATCGTGAACCAGGGCCAGGGCGCGAAGTCGGGCCTCAAGGTGAACCTGCCGCAGGGTGGCGCCGCCGACGTGCAGGCGAACTCGACCGATCTCTCCATCGCGATCCTCACCGATGGCCGGCTCGTGCTGGCGGGTGATGTGGTGAGCGCTGACGAGCTGAAGAAGGCGCTCGAAGACGCGAAGGCGAAGAACCCCGACACGCTCGTGATCGTTCAGGCCGATGAAGGCGTGCCGCACGGCAAGGTCGTCGAGGTGATGGAGATGGCCAAGAGCGCCGGGCTCGCGCAGCTCGCGATCGGCGTTCGTGAAGGCCCAGGCAAGTAGTTACGGCGAGGGCAGCAGCGGCAGCAGCGACTTCAGATCGGAGTCGGTGAAGTACACGCCCGCGCCCACGAAGAAGTCGCGCCCCGAGATCAGCTTGTTCGTCAGCGTGTCGCGGTTCGTGTTGTTGAGCGCGTCATCGACGCCCACGTTCACGTAGACGTGCTCGAAGGGCGTGAAGCGCACCGTCGCGCGAATGCGGGGCAGCGTGAGCTGCTCCACCGAGAAGTTGAACGCGTCGACCTTCACCACGAGCGCGTCTTCGAGCCAGCGCGAGTAATAGAAGAACTTGATCGGCACGTTGAGATCGAGGCCGACGCCGCCGGTCGACTCGATGATGCCGAGGCGCAGCGTGAGGAACGAGTAGCGCTTGGCGAACTGCGCCGAGAACTTGAGCGTCTCCTTCGTGCGCACCTGCTTCTGCACGGCCGGCTCGCCAGCGCCGGGCGGGTTGTTCTGCACGAGGAGCGTCTCGACACTGCCGCGCGGATCATCGACGGCTTCGATCAGGTAGTACTTGTCGGGCTTCGGCATGAGCCGGCCCGAGACGAAGATCTTCGCGGCGCCCTGGTTCACCAGGTAGTCGGTGCGAACGCCGACCTCGAGCTCCATGCCGGTGAGGCGGCCCGCGAAGTCAGAGACGTCTTCGATGGTGTCCGAGAGCTTCTGACCGAGCCGCTCATTCGCCACCAGCGCGCCGACCGGGCCCTTCCCTTCTTTGATGTTCTTCGAGACCTCTTCGATGTTGCCCAGCGTGCGGTCGAGCTTCGAGAGCGTCTCCTTCACGCTCGCCACGCCACCTTCGACCTCGCCCTCGTTCTCACCGACGACGCGCTTCACGGTCGCGATCACGTCGCGCACGTCTTTCGAGATCACGTCGAGGTTGGTGACGATGTTCGAGATGCTCGCCTGCTCCTTCGTCGTGATGCGGCGGACGTCGCCCGAAATGCCCTCGATGTTGCCGAGGATCTGATCGAGCCGGCTCGAGGTGTCGCGCACGGTCTTGTCGACGGCCGCGGTGAGCGTGGTGAGGTTGGCGAGGATCGACTCGAGCGACGCCTGTCCCTTGTCGCCGCCGAGCACGTTGCGCAGCGACTTGGTCACCTGCTGCACGTCCTGGGCGATCAGCTGGAGGCTGCCCATGACGGCCTCCATGCCGGGTGCGTCGAGCACGCTCTTGATCTCTTCGCCGTTCTGAATCGGTGGCGCCTCTTCGGTGCCGGGCGTGAGATCGATCAGGTAGTCGCCGAGCAGCGACTCCGAGCGCTTGGTGAGCGCTGCGTTCCGACGAACGCCGATCTCCTTCTTGATGCGAATCGTGACCTTCGCGCGCAGGCCGACGAGCTCGATGCCGATGATCTCGCCGACGGGAATACCGGCGATCTGCACGCGCGACTTCTTGCCGAGGCCGCTGGCGTCTTTGAAGTAGGCGTAGACCTCGACGGCCTCGTCCTTCTCCATGCCGCCCTTCTTCGAGAAGGTCAGGAAGCCGAAGAGAATGCCGAGGGCGGCGATGACGAGCAGGCCGACGCGGAAGGGGGTGAAGACCTTCTTCACAGGGACGCCCACCCTACCCGAACGCGACGTTGGCGCACGTCAGTTCTTCCCGAACCAGGTGGAGAGGAAGAGCTTCACGGCCGGGTTCTCGGAGTGCCGCAGCACCGACGGGTGGCCCTGATCGACGATGTGGCCCTGGTAGAGGAACGCGATGTTGTCGGCGACCTTGAAGGCCGACGCGATGTCGTGGCTGATGACGACGCTGGTGACGCCGAGCTCCTTCTTCGCGTCGAGGATCATCTCGTCGACGTAGTCGGTGGTGATCGGGTCGAGGCCGGTGGTGGGCTCGTCGTAGAGCACGATCTTCGGGTCGAGCACGATCGCGCGCGCCAGGCCGACGCGTTTGCGCATGCCGCCCGAGAGATCGGCCGGGTACTTCTCTTCGACGTTCTTCAGGCCGACGATGCTCAGCTTCTCTTTCACCAGCGCCCGGAGCTGCTCTTCCCCCAGCTCCTTGCGGTGCTCGCGCAGCGGGAACGACACGTTCTCGAACACCGTCATCGAGTCGAAGAGCGCGGCGGCCTGAAAGACCATGCCGAACTTGCGGCGCATCTTCTCGAGGCCCTCGGGCCCCAGCGGCACGATGTCTTCACCGTCGATGATCACCCGACCGGAGTCGGGCTTGAGCAGCCCGATCATGTGCTTCATGAGCACCGTCTTGCCGCTGCCCGAGCCGCCGAGGATCACCAGCGTGCTGCCGGCCGGCACGTCGAGCGTGATGCCAGACAACACCTCGTGCGACCCGAACGACTTGTGCAGGTCCACGATCTGAATCATCGGCTGCTGCGGAGTCGAAGCCATGCGCTAGTGGAGGAGGACGCCCACGAAGTAGTCGAGCACGAAGATGCCGAGCGCCGAGAGCACCATGGCTTCGGTGGTGGCCTGACCGACGCCCTTCGCGCCGCCGCTCGCGCCGTAGCCCTTGAAGCACGCGACGAGCGCCACATAGAGGCCGAACACGGCGCCCTTGATGAGGCCCTCGGCGATGTCTTCGGGGTCGAGCCACTGCTGCGTGCGCGAGATGAAGGTACCGGCGGTGACGCCCTTGACGGCGACCGACACGAAGTAGCCGCCGCCGACGCCCGCGAGATCGAAGATCATCACCAGCATCGGCACCATGATGAGGCCCGCGAGCACGCGCGGCACCAGCAGGTACTGCACCGGGTTCACGGCCATCGTCTCGAGCGCGTCGACCTGCTCGGTCACCCGCATCGTGCCCAGCTCGGTGCACATGGCGCTGCCGGCACGCATCGTCACCATGAGTGCGCTGAACACGGGCGCGAGCTCGCGCGTGATCGTGAGCGTCACCGTCGGGCCGACGAGCGACTTGGCGTTGAACATCTCGAAGGCGCGGGCGCTCTGGTGCGCGAACACCATGCCGGAGAAGACGCCGGTGAGCGCGACGATGAGAATCGAGCCGACGCCGACGAAGTCGAGCTGCGCCATCAGGTTCGCGACGCGAAATGGCGGGCGAACGGCCCAGCGCAACACGTCTGCGAGCAGCGAGGCCAGGCCGCCGATGTCTTCGACGGTGCGGGTGATGGAGCCGCCGATCGACTCCACGGCCTGCATCAGCGCGTTCGGGCGCTTCGGAGGAGGCTGGACCTGGGTGGTGTCCGTCGACATGAGGCGCGGGCACCATACTTGGTTCCCGCCGCGCGCCCTCGACATTCCACCGGGTCGTACGGGCGAGCCTTGCGGCCGACGGCGAGCATGCTACTTGCGCCCGCCATGAATCCCCCGAGCGCGATCAGAGTCGGCGGCGAAGTCGACGCCCATTGCAACAAGTGCGACATGAACCTCGCGCACACGATCCTCGCGATGGTGGGCACCGCGATCAAACGCGTGCAGTGCAACACCTGCCACTCGCAGCACATGTTCCGCGGAGCGCAGCCGCTGCAGAAGGCGACCTCGCTCGCGGCGCCGAGGAAGTCCTCGACCTCGTCTTCGGGTCCGGCTCGGCCGCGTACGCCCAAGGCCGAGGTGGTGGTGATCGGCTTCGACGAACTGCTCCGCGGCAAGGATCTGACGAAGGCGAAGAAGTACTCGATTCGCGAGACGTACAAGGTCGACGAGGTGGTCGATCACCCGACGTTCGGCTTCGGAATCGTGAGCGCCGTGCGCGTCGACAAGGTGGACATCACGTTCAAGGCCGACGTGAAGACGCTCGTGCACGGCAAGGGCGAAGGTGGGCAGAAGCCGTCGTTCAATCAGCTGCACCCGGCTGCAAAGCCGGCGGCGCCGGTCGAGCCTGAAGAGGCGGCGGCCGCGCCCGAGACGCCCGAGAGCTGAAATACGGAGCGCATCGATCTCGCCGAGAAGTTCGCGCGAATCGACGAGCACTGGCGCCCGAAGGTGCTCGCGCAGCTCAACGGCCAGGAAGTGAAGGCCGTGAAGGTGAAGGGCGTGTTCCCCTGGCATCGGCACGAGTCGGCGAGTGAGCTGTTCCTGGTCGTGCGGGGTGTGTTCCGTGTCGAGTATCGCGATCGCGTGGTCGAGCTCGGCCCGGGTCAGCTCACGGTCGTTCCCGTGGGCGTCGAACATCGAACGGCCGCCGATGATGAGGCCGAGGTGTTGATCTTCGAGCCGGCTGAAGTCGTGAACACGGGAGACGCTCCGAGCTCGGAGTTCACCGCGCCCAACGGCGTCACCCTCTGAGCTTCGCCATCGTCGCCGTCATGTCGGGCGGCAGCGGCGCTTCGGCTTTGAAGTTCAGCTCGGCAATCTCGAGCGAAGCGGCATGGAGCGGCGTGCGATCGAGCACCACCGCGTCACCCTGCCCGCCCAGATCCTTCTCGAGCAGCGGCTGTCGTCTGCCGTACTGGTGATCGACCAGCAGCGGATGCCCCTTCGCCATCAGGTGCACGCGAATCTGATGTTGCCGGCCGGTCAGCGGCTCACACGCGACCAGCGTCGCCTTCGCGAACGTCTCGATCGGCCGAACGAGCGTGCGGCTCTCTTTCCCCAGGACCCCCTCGGGAGCGACCTTCATCTTCCGCTTCCGCGCCTCCATCAGCGGCAGATCGATGTCGAGCGGAGCGCGCACCACGCCCTGCACCAGCGCGAGGTACGTCTTCTTCACCTTGCCGTGCTCGAAGGCCATCGAGGCCTGGCGATGCGTGTCGGCGTCGAGCGCGAGCAGCAGCACCCCCGACGTGTCGCGATCGATGCGGTGCACGATCATCACCGGCCGCCCCAGCTGCTTCGCCAGCGCGTCACGAACGCACGGCCCTTCGACCTCTTCACCCGCGCGACCAGGAATGACGAGCATGCCCGCGGGCTTGTCGACGGCGATGAGCCCTTTCGGGCCCGCGGGAGTCAGCAACGTCAGCACGGTCACTCGAGCTCGGCGGGCTGCACCACCGACACGGCGCCGTATCGCTTCACCTTCGGAGCGAGCTTCTCGGCATTTCCAACCAGCACGAGCACGCGTTTGTCGTCGAACAGGTGTTTGCCAGCTGCGGTGGCCGCGTCCTTCGCGGTCACGGCGTTCACCCGATCTCGGTAGGCGCTGATCCAATCTTCGGGCAGGCCGTAGTGCTGCACGTCGGCGACGGCTCCAGCGACGGCTTCATTCGTCTCGAGGCGCGCGGGATAGAGCCCGGTGATGTAGCGCTTCATCGTATCGGCCTCGATGGTCGTCGGGCCCTTCGCGCGCATCTTCGCGACCTCGCCGAGCGCCACATCAATCAGCTCATTGATGCTCTCGGTCTTGGTGAACGAGCTGACGAGGAACGTGCCCGCGCCGCTCATCATGTCGAAGGAGCTGTTCGCGCCGTACGAGAGGCCGCGCTTCACGCGAATCTCGCGGATGAGGCGCGAGGTGAAGCCACCTCCGAGCACCGCGTTCATCACCATCAACGGGAAGTGATCGGCGTGGCCGCGCTTCACGCCCGCGGCGCCGATGCGCATCTGCACCTGGGTCTGCTCGGGCTTGTCGACGATGATCACCTGCCCCGACTTCGCTGGGCCGTCCCATTCGGGCACGAGCGGCGCGAACTCGGGACCGCCCCTCCAGCTGCCGAAGATGCGCTCGGCGACGGTGGTGATGCGATCGACGTCGATGTCACCCACGACATAGAGATGACCGAGCGTGGGGCTCAGTCGCGTCTGGTGGAACTGCACGAGATCGTCGCGCGACATCGACTCGAGCGACTTCTTCTGGCCGAGCGTCTCGTGACCGTACGGGTGGTTGCCCCACATCGCGCGAGCCCAGGCGCGTTCGGCGAGCGCTCCGGGATCGTCGAGCTCGTTCTGCAGTTGGGCGAGCGTTCGACGGCGGGCCAGCTCGATCTCGGCCTCGGGGAAGTCGGGCGACAACAGCACCAGCCCCATCAGCTCGAGCATCGCCTCGAGGTGCTTCGACGGGCAGCTCAACGAGACGACGACATTCTCTTCGTTCGCGTAGCCGCCCATGGCCGCGCCCACGAAGTCGATCGCCTCGCTCAAGTCATCGGCCGTTCGTCCACCGGCGCCACGACGGAACAGCCGCGCCGCGAAGTCGGCCACGCCTGCACGCCCAGCGGGATCCCACACGCTGCCACCACGCATCACCAGCCGAACCGCGACGAGCGGCAGCGGCCCACGAGGCACCAGGTGCAACGTCAGCCCATTGCCGAGCTTTCGCTTCTCGTGCGGAGGCAGCTTCAACGGGCGCAGCTTGAGCGCAGTTTCGGTCTTCTTCGTCTTCATGCCTCGGCCCCGTTCGTGGGGATGAGCGTGACGACGTTGCGGCGCTCGCGGCCGAGGTACTTCTGGACGACGCGCTTCACGTCGTCAGAGGTGATGCCTTCGTAGGCCGAGGGCAGCGCGAGGCCGCGTCTCCAATCTCCCAGCATCATCTCGTACGTCCCCAGCGCGTGGGCGCGACCGCTGTTGGTGGTGAGCTCGCGCATGAGCGTCGCGGCGAGGTTGTTCTTCGCCTTCTCGAGCTCGCGCGGCTCGAGGCCGTCTGTGCCCAGCCGCTCCAGCTCGGCGTACAGCGCGTTCTCGGCTTCGACGGGCGTGCCTCCGGGCTTGAGCTCGAGGCCGACGGTGAAGGTGCCGGGGTCGAACCGCCAGGTCCAATCGACGCTGACGCCAACCGCGACCTCGAGGTCGAACACGAGGCGACGGGTGAGCCGGCTCGACTGCCCGACCGACAGCGCGTACTGCACGACGTCGAGCACGAAGGTGTCGCGATCATCACCCTTCGGCCCACGCCACGCGATCATCAGCGAGTGCGCCTGCGCGGGGTGGTGCACCTCAGCGCGACGCTCGCCCTTCTGCTCCGGCTCGGCGTCGAGCACAGGCGGCGTTCCCGGGCCCGCCTTGATCGAGCCGTAGTACTTCTTGATCAGCGCCAGCGCCTGCTTCGGGTCGAAGTCGCCCGCGATGTACACGGTGGCGTTGTTGGGCGCGTAGTACGTGCGGAAGTACTCGAGGCAGTCTTCGCGCTTGATGTTCTCGATGTCGCCCATCCACCCGATGACGGGCCAGCGGTACGGGTGGGCTTTGTAGACGAGCGCGCCGAGCTCTTCGTCCATCATGCCGGCGATCTCGTTGTCGACGCGCAGCCGGCGCTCCTCGATGACGACCTGGCGCTCGCTCTTGAGCATCTTCGGCGTGACGGCGAGCGACTTCATGCGATCACTCTCGAGATCGATCACCGTCTCGAGCGCCTCGGCCATGAAGTCTTCGTAGTAGACGGTGAGATCGTTCGACGTGTACGCGTTCGAGCTGCCGCCGTTCGACTCGAGCACCTTGTCGAACATGCCCGGGCCGTACTTCTTCGCGCCGTTGAACATCATGTGCTCGAAGAGGTGGCTGATGCCGGTGATGCCAGGCCGCTCGTTGCGGGCTCCGACCTTGAAGAACGTGTAGTAGCTGCAGGTCGGCACCGACGAGTTCGGCACCAGGCGAATGTTGAGGCCATTGGGAAGAGACGCCTCGATCACTGAATCGGCGATCGCTTCGAGCGCAGGCTGCAGTTTGACAGGAGCGGGCCGGGAGCGGGGGTTGGCCTTCGGCATCAGTTCTTCCTCGGGGGTTGTTCGTGCTGGTTGAAGAAATCGAGCACTGGGCGAAACACTTCGTCAGCAGCGCGTTCGCCGATGACGAGGTCCATGTGACCGTACTCGCCGAGGGTTCCATTCGCGCGGGTAATCAACAGCCAGCGCTTGGGCCCGCCGAGTGAGCGGTAGCCGTCCTTGACGGCGGGCGTCGGAGCGACGCGATCGAGCTTGCCCGCGACGACGATGATGGGCGTGGTGATCTTCGCCATGTCGGCGCGGAAGTCGCGCGTGCCGTCGGCCGAGGTGAAGCGGCTGGTCTCGACGAGCGAGAGCAGCTGCTTCGCGGCACCACCAGCCGTGTCGGCCGTGCCGTAGACGACCAGCCGCTGCCACGTCTCGGGCAGCGTCGACTGCGGGTTGTAGAAGAAGCGCTGAAACGGGCCGTCGTCGAAGGTGGCCTGCAGGGGAGCAGTGAGCACCGCGCCGAACTGCGACGCCAGCATCACGTTCTCGTTCGCGAGCGCAGGCCCGAAGGTGCGAATGAGCTGTTCGAGGCCGGTGCCCCAGTCGAGCCGCGTGGGAGCCCCCATCGCCGCAGCGGCGTGAAGCCCCTGCCCGCCCTGCGAGAGGTACGCGTAGAGGATCATGCCGCCCATCGAGTGCCCTGCGTAATCGATGGCGTCGGCTCCACTCACCTTGCGGACATGATTGATGGCGGTGGGCAGATCGTGCTGCCAGTAGTGATCGAAGCGAATCGGCAGGTTTCGGCCCCTGGATGAATCGGGTCCATCGGAGGCTCCCGTCGCGCGCAGCGACATCGTCCACGCTTCGCGGCCCTGCGAGGCGAACCAGCGCGCCATCGAGTGGCCCTCGTCGAGATCCATGTTCCGTTCGTTGGCCGAAATGCCGTGACAGAGCAGCACAGGCCTTCCGGTGACGGGACCAACGGCGCGATACCGAACGAGTGAGAGTTCCCAGCCGTCTTCCGTCTTCGGGCGGTGCTTCTCGGCCTCGGGCGGCAATGGAACGACGCGCAAGTTCGCGCAGCCAGCGAGGAGCACGATCGCGATCAGCGCTCTCATGGCGTCTCGCTCGACAGAAAGTCGTGCACGAGCGGAAAGACGATCGCTGGAGCGTTCGAGCCGAGCAGCAGTGAGAGGTGGCTGAAGTCCTCTCGCGTCTCGAGGCGGCTGAAGCTGCGCAGCTTCACCGAGCCACCCGCGCGCTCACGCCACACCGCACACAGCTCGGGAGACGCGAAGCCATCGGCCAGCCCCACGAGCAGCAGCGTCGGCTTCTTCCACGCGGTCAGCCTCTCAACGACCGAGCCCGACGCGAGCGGCAGATCGCCAGAGCGCATCCACGTGAGCAGTTCAGCAGCGATCGGCTTCGAGAGATCACGCGTGCCCGTCGCGAGGAACGCGCGATCGGTGCCCGTGGGAAACTTCGACCACATCGAGAAGAGCAGCTCGAAGACGTGGGCACCGGCTGGCGTGCTCGCGAGCGTCGAGAAGCGGCCTCCGTCGAGCAGGAAGTTCTCTGCCAGCGTGCTCGGCACCTCGGCGAGCAGCGGTGTGTTGAACGCGATGACCCGGCGAATGCGGGGATCGTCCGAGTTCACCGCGAGCACGACCGAGCCGGCCCAGCCATGCACGACGAGATCGACCCGCTTCACCTCGAGCGCGTCGAGCACCCCGTCGAGATCGCGCGCCATCGCCTCGAGCGACACGCCGGGCCCAGCCTTGCCCTGCCCTCGCAGCTCGACGACGAAGACCGCACGGCCAGACTCCGCGAGCGACCGCGCGAGGCCACGCCCCTCGAAGTCGTACGCCGCCCGCGTGAAGCCGACGTCAGGCACGAGCAGGACTGGAACTGACACCTTCGGGCCAGGCCGCTCGTATCGGTAGACCGCGAGCGCGACTCCGTCAGGCGTCGTGACGCGACGATGAGAGACCGTCAGCTCGGGCGAGGCCGCGAGCAGCATCGCGAGGCACACGATCACAGCTCGACGAGCCCCGCCTTCAACGCGATCACCACGGCGTCGACGTGCGAGTTCACCCCGAGCTTCTTGTAGATGTGGCCCAGGTGCGTGCGCACGGTGCGGCGCTCGAGCTCCATCACGCGGCCCACCTCGGCGTTCGACAGGCCTTTCGCCACGTAGCGCAGCACGTCCATCTCCGTGGGCGACAGGTTCCACGGGTTCTGCGGCTGCGCGGGCTTCGACTGCACCGACTGAAAGTAGTTCCAGAAGCGCTTCGCGATGCGCGCCTCGAGCACCGTGCCGCCTGCCATCACTTCGTGAATGCCAGAGCGGATCTTCTCGGGGCCGACGCGCTTGACGAGGTAGCCCGACGCGCCCGCCTGCATCGCTTCGTAGACCTTCTGCTCATCGTCGAACGAGGTGAGGATCAGCACCTCGACCTGCGGCACGCGGCGCTTGAGTCGGCGCGTCACCTCGATGCCGTCGATGCCAGGCAGCTCGAGGTCGAGCAACGCCAGCTGCGGCACCAGCTTCGCCATCTCGTCGACGCCGCTCTCTCCGTCACGCGCTGAGCCGATGACCTCGATCTCGGGGAAGGCCGCCAACGCCTTGAGCAGGTTCGCCAGCAGCGGCGCCTGGTCTTCCACCACGTAGATGCGGGTCGTCTCGCTCATCGGAAGTTCGGGGCTACTTTCTTCTGCTTGCCAGCTTCGAACTGCATCGTCGACTTCCATTCCTGCTTCGACTTGCCGTCGACGATTCGCAGCAGGTGCTTTCCGGGCGAGACGGGCAGCTTGTTCACGACGCCACACACCCGAACGCCGTCGAGCTCGACGCGCGCAGCCCGGGCCAGCTCGACCGTCAGCGTCGCCTGCGGGCCGTTCGGAGGCGGCGCGTAGCAGTCACCCTTTGGCGGAGGCGGCGTCACGTTCTTCAGCGGCTTCGGTGGGTCGATCTTCTTCGGCGGCGTGGGATCGGGGTCGGGATCTTTCTGTTTCACCGGCGTGTGCTTCGGCGGCTTGTCGAAGTCGGGCAACTTCAGGTTCGATGGCAGCGCGAGCGGCGGGCCCGGAGGACCGGCTGAGTTCGGGTTGCGGAGCTTGGTGAGCGCGACCTCGATGGGCGTCGGCATCCACGAGATGAGATCGCCTACCGCATCGGGCGTGCGCGTCAGCCAGAGCGTCACGATGCCGAGGGTGAAGAACGTGAGGATCGCGGCGCCCAGCCGAACTGCGGTGACGCCGGCGCGTTTGCGGGCCTCGCGCTCCTTTCGCCAGTCAGGCGGCACGTAGTCGGTGTCGCGTTTGAACGGCACGGCGAAGGTGACGATCGTCTTCAGCTTCTGCCGCTCGGTGCTCTCTTTGGGTTTCGGGCCGACGGGTTTGAGGCCCTGCGCAGAGCCGCTACTCTTCTCGACCGGCGTCGGCGGCAGCGTGTCTTTGGGCGCGAAGTCTTCGATGGCCTTCACGCGACGAGACACCTCGTCAGCCCCATCGGAGTCTTTCGCCACCGCAGGCATCGCTCCGACTGGCGCGTCCCAGGTGATGCGCGGCGGAGGCACGGTCGCGGCGGGCACCTCTTGCTGCGTCTGCGCGCCCGAGTGGGTGACGATCTCTTCACCGAACACCGGCAGCCCGTCGCTGGTCGACGTTCGATCATCGATGGCGCCACCCGAGAACGGCGCGCGGTCGGCGATCTCAGGCAGCTCGGCGGCGACGAGATCACTGACGCCGGCGATGTCGTCGAGCTCGAACTCCTTCTGAAACGGCACTGGGCCGAGCGCGTTGACGACCACGTCTTTCGGGAACAGCTCTTCGACGAACTTGCGCACGTCTTCACGCCCGGGAACCCCGCCCTGCGCCGAGAGGAACTCCCGCAACGACTCAGCGAGCTCGGCCGCGCTGCGTTGACGACGGCCCGCAGACTGCTCGAGCGCGCGCATGATGATCGGATCAATGCGCGAATGCAGTCGCCTGACCAACCGGCTCGGCGGAGGCAGCTTTTCGGCCTGCCTCGTCGACAACGAATCGCGGCCGACCGACGCCTCCTTCAACGTCAGCAGCTCGTACGCCATCGCCCCGAGCGCGTAGACGTCACTCGCCGGCGTGGCGTCGCCTGCGCTCTTCAGCTCTGGAGCGCGATAGCTCGATCGACCACGCGTACCGAACGCCTTCTTGAGTGCCGGAGACGACATCAACGCCTCGAGCGCGCCGAAGTCTGCGACGGCTGAGCGACCATCGGCCCCGAGCAACACGTTGCCTGGCGTGAGCGCACCGTGAACGACCTGCGCGCGATGCGCGGCCTCGAGCGTCTCAGCCACCTCGATCACGAACGCGATCGCGACGGCGGGAGGCAGCACGACCTCGCGCGTGTTGAGCCGCGTCAGCGCCTGGCCGAGCGTGTACTTGCCGAGATCCTCCCGAACGATCGCGAGCCGGTGATCGAACGAACCCACCTGGAGCACGCGCGCGATGCCCGGCGTCGTGATGCCTCCGAGCCGCTGGGAGTAGTCGCCAATGACCTTCGCGTACGCGAGATCGGTCGTCTTCGGGTGGAACAGCTTGATGACGACGGCTTCGCCATCCGATCGTTCGGCCCGGTAGAGCTCGCTCAGCTCAGATGCTTCGAGGCGACCCAGCAGCCGATACACGAGTGAAGACTGTAGCCCGCGCCCGCCCTCGGCGGTGCACGATCAGTCCTTCGGTTTCTTGAACAGCTCGTACGCGTCGAACCGATAGCCGCACCACACGCACTGAACCCCGCGCCGCCCCTTCGGCAGCTCGAGCGTACAGCCCGGGCAGCGGGGCCGTTTCTTCGGAGTCCTCACCACGCGCGCGACCGGCCGACCGACGTCGATGCGACCCCGGCTGCGGGTCTCGGCAGCGTCACGGCGAACGCGGGCCTCGAGCAGCTTCATGCGCTGTTCGAGCTCGTCGATGCGGAAGAGCAGCTTGCGCCGCTCGTCGTCATTCATCGTGCTGCTGCGCCGCGCCGCCATCGTTTAAGAAGCGTGTCACGGCACTCTGTCGAAGGGAAAAAAGTGGAATCCATTCACGGCCCCAACAATGGGCCCGTCGATCGCAGCAAGGCTCTCGAGGCGACGGCGCGCGCGCGCGCGGTGCTCGAAGATGAGTCGCTCCACAAGGTGCTGTCGTCGAGCGTCGGCCCCGAGATTCCCGTGCCGCGGCAGGTGTTCGTCAACCGCAACCTGCACTTCTCGCGCGTCGAGCTCATCGGCTTCGACATGGACTACACGCTGGCGATCTATCACCTGCGCCGCCTCGAAGAGCTCTCGTACCAGATGACGATCGAGAAGCTCGTGACGGCCAAGGGCTACCCCGACGCCGTTCGCCGCATTCCGTACGATCACGCCTTCGTCATGCGCGGCCTCTTCATCGACAAGACGAAGGGCAACCTGCTGAAGATCGATCGCTTCGGCCACGTGGGCCGCGCGTACCATGGGCGAACGCCGCTGCCGGAAGAGACGCTGAACTCGCTGTACCGCAACGAGCGCATTCGCCTGAAAAACCCCGAGTACGCGTGGATCGACACGTTGTTCGCGCTGCCCGAGGCGTGCCTGTACGCCGGCATCGTCGATCTGCTCGAGAAAGAGCTCGGCCAGCCCTGCGACTACACGAGGCTCTACGACGACATTCGCGACGCCATCGACACCGTGCACCGCGACAACTCGCTCAAGACGGTCATTCGCCGCGACATCGGCCAGTACATCTTCAAGGACCCCGAGCTGGGGCCTGCGCTGCACAAGCTGCGCTCGGGTGGAAAGAGGCTGTTCCTGCTCACGAACTCGGCGTTCGACTTCACGCGCGCGGTGATGAGCTACCTGCTCGACGGCGTGGTGCCCGAGTACCCGAGCTGGAGGAACTACTTCGACTTCGTCGTCACCGATGCGCGCAAGCCCGAGTTCTTCTCGGGGCACAACCCGTTCCTCGAGGTCGATCAGACGAAGGACGACAACTCGGTGCTCGGTGAAGCGACGGTGCTCGAGCGCGGCCGCGTCTACAAAGGCGGCAACCTGGCGACGTTCGAGAAGCTCACCGGCTCGGCTGGAGAGTCGGTGCTGTACGTCGGCGATCACATCTACGGCGACATTCTGAAGTCGAAGAAGACGTCGATGTGGCGCACGTGCATGATTGTTCAGGAGATCGAAGACGAGATCGGCTACCTCGAGTCGCGCAAGGACGAGATCGTCGCGCTCGCCGAGGTCGAAGCGCTGCAGGCCCGGCTCGACGACGAGGTGCAGCGACGCAAGGCGCGCCTCAACCAGGTCGAGCGCCGCATCGAGAAGAAGGACGGCGACGAAACGAAGCTCGAAGAAGAGTTCCGCGTCACGAAGGCCGAGCTCGATCGCGTTCGCAAGGCGCTCAAGGAGTGCTCGTCGCTCGTGAAGCTGCTCGAGCAGGACGTGGAGTCGGGCTTCAACGAGTACTGGGGCCTGCACTTCAAGGAGGGAAACGAAAACTCCCGCTTCGGAGAACAGGTCGAGCAGTACGCGTGCCTGTACACGAGCCGCGTCTCGAACTTCGTCTTCTACTCACCGATGCACGTGTACCGATCGCCGCGAGAGGCCATGCCGCATGAACAGGCCGGCGCGCTCTCGGGGAAGATGGGCGCGATGGGCTCGGAAGGTCTGCCGAAGGCGTCGCTGCGCGCTCCGACCGAGATCCCGTGAGATCAGGGCAACCCGGCGTCGCCTTCCTGGCGGCACACCCCGGCGTCCTGGCCGAAGGCGATCTCACAGCGAGTCGCGTACGGACACTCGTTGTCGGCGCGGCACACGCGCGGCTCGAGACAGCCTGAGAGCAAGAGCAGCAGGAGCCAACGCATCGAGAGCACCTTGCCACGTTGCGCACCGATCTGCGCAGCGGCGACGCGTGGAATAGCGCAGCGACAGCTCACGTTCGCCTGCCTGATCTCCACTCGAAAGGGCCGCCCATGAAGCCGTCGCTCGACGCACGCGTGTTGCAGTTCGCAGGACTTGGGTTGTTGGGACTCGCAGCGATCTTCGGCTGGGAAGAGCTGAACCTCGAGGCGGTGCTGATCGCCGTGATCGTCTCGGGCTTCGTGACGATGTTCAGCCTTCAGAAGCTCGAGGGCGCGATGCGGTGGCTGTCCCCTGCCCTGCTGTTGATCGCAGCGATGGTGAGCGGCGCGGCGTGGCTCGCGTTCAAGCTGCCGCTGCTGCTGCTCGGCGTCGGCTTGCCGGTCATCGGCGCCGCGTGGGTCGCTGTTCGAATGCTGCGTGAACAGACTGCAGCCGTTCCTCCCGGCGCCGCTGCCGAACTTCCGCTGCGCGTGCCCGAGTTCCTCACCTGGCAGACGTTGGGGCTCGGTCTGCTCATGCTGACCGGCGGCGCGTACTTTCACCTGCTCACGTTGCAGGTCGACGACCTCGGCCGGCGGCTCGTGCTCACGCTCGTGTGGACGCTGATCGGTCTCGGCGCGGTGCTGCTGGGACGGAAGCTCGAAGACACCGCCCCGCGTGACGCCGGCTTCGTGGTGCTCGCCGCCGCGATCGCGAAGGCCACGCTCTACGACACGACGCACCTGTTCGGTGGAATGCGCATCGGCGTCCTGATCGCAGTCGGAGCGCTCCTCCTCGCCGGTTCGCAGCTCGTCAAGCGCGTGGAGGCGCGGTGATTCTCGCCATCGTCCTCGCGCAGTGTTTCGTGCTCGAAGATGCGACGCCGGGGTGGAAGCAGGTGACGCTCCCGGCCGATGCGCCGCAGCTCGCTGCTCCCGACGGTTACGAGCAACTCCGCTCCGGTGATCCCGTCACCGTCACCCACGACATGGAGACGATCTTCCGCAACACGTGGAAGTCATCGCCAGGAAAACACGAGTTCGAGTTCACGCTTCCACCCGGCGCACGAACGCTGACGGTGCAGTTCTCGCAACCGCTGTACGGAGCAAAGGTCGACGTGGTGATGGAAGGCCATCGCGGCCGCATGGCAGTGCTGAACGAGAAGCGAATCGAAGGTGATCGACTCGACCTCGGCGTCTCGCTGCCAGACGCGTCGAAGGCGATGATCTCGGTGCACAGTCATCTTCGCGGCGCGCCGACGCTGTCGTTCGCCGAAGTGCAGCGCGTGATCGTTCCGAACCAGTCGAACGAACTTCCTGCGCAGTTCGCGCTCGGTCGATCGCTGTTCGTGTTGAAGGGCGCGGGACCCCTCACGCTCTGCCAGCACCCCGGCCAGACGCTCCGAATCAACGCCCGATCGCTGCTGAATCCCTCCGTGACCTCAGCCGCCCTGACGCGCGAAAAGCCATAACCACCTGATCTCTCGAACCTTTCTCATACACAGGACCCTGAAATGACGTGAGCCGTGGCAGGCTCATCGGGCTTCTCACCCTCTGAGATGGCCGCCGCCAACGACAGTGCACGGGTCCTGCCCTTCCGGCAGACCTCGACCGAGAGCGATGCGACGCTCGTCGCGGCGGCGCGTGAGAAGAAGCGCTGGGCGCAAGAGGCGCTGTTCCGCCGGCACTCGCGCATGGCGATCGGCCTCGCGCATCGGCTCGCGCCTGAAGAAGACGCTCGCGACATCGCGCACGACGCCTTCCTGAACGCCTTCACGCGCATCGCGCAGCTGCGAAACGCCGACTCCTTCTCGACCTGGCTCGGAGGCATCGTCGTCTTCGAGGTGCGTCGTCGTCTGCGTCGCCGGCGCCTGCTCTCGCGGCTCGGGTTCGGGCACGCCTCGGATGAAGAAGTCGAAGTGCGATCCTCGGCCGACGCTCCGCCTGAGACGCGTGCCGAGATTCAGGATCTGTATCGAGGCCTCAAGGCGCTCTCGACGGAAGAGCGGCTGTGTCTCGTGTTGTACCGGGTGGAAGGGCTCGAGCTCACCGAAGTCGCGAGCGCGCTCGATCTCTCCCTCGCCACCGTGAAGCGCCGCATCTCAGCGGCCGATCAGAAACTCCAGGAGGTGCGCCATGGCTGACCCGCACGGGCCGCTGTCGGAGCACATTCAGTACACCGTCACCGATCGCGAGATCGACGAGAGCTGGCAACGGCTCGACTCGGCGCTGCGACCCGAGCGACGGTTCTCGAAGCCGCTCGTGTTCGCGGGCGTCGGTGTCGCAGTGATCGCGATCGTGATCGGCGTGACCTCGCTGCGGCGCGCGCCGAGCGAAGGCGTGCTCGAAGCCGGAGCCATGCTCGCGGCGGGCACGGCGCCCCTGCAGACGACGCTGCGTGAGGGTTCGACCGTTCGTGCCGACGCGGCCTCGAAGGGCGCGCTCGAAGTCGCAAGCGCCTCCGAAGTGCGCGTGCGGCTCGACGAAGGCTCGATGCACTTCGACGTCGCGCGGAAGCCATCTCGGCGGTTCGTGGTGAAGGCGGGGCGCGTCGAGGTGCGGGTGATCGGCACGGCGTTCACGGTTCGCCGCTCCACCACGGTCGCCTCGGTGCAGGTGACCGTCGATCGCGGCGTGGTCGAGGTGTGGATCGGTGACGTGCAACGCGCCGTGCTGAACGCCGGGCAGACGTGGAACGAGCCGGTCGAGACAGCGTTGGTGGTCGAGCCAGAGCCGGTGGAAGTCGACGTCGACGAGCCCGCAGCGGAGCCGGAGCAGCCGACGAAGCGCACCGCGCCGCCAAAGAAGAAGCTCGTCGCGAAGGCCGCTCCTCCCGAGACACCAGCAGTTGTCGCGACTCCAGCCCTCCCTGACGATCCGTCCTCCCTCTTCCGCGCCGCGCTCGATGCCCGTCGCGCGGGTCGCGCTCGTGATGCCGCTGACGCGTTCACCGACTTCCTCGCGAAGTTCCCCGACGACAGCCGCTCGGGCCTCGTGCTCTTCGAGTTGGGACGCCTGCAGATGGACCAGTTGCACTCGAGCGCCGAGGCCGTGAAGTCACTCGAGCGCGCGATCGCCAGGGCACCGCAGGGCTCCTACGCCGAAGACGCCATGGCTCGGCTCGTTCAACTTCACCATGATCGCAAAGAGGCGACGGCCTGCCGCGAATCGCGTGACGGCTACCTGAAGCGCTTCCCTGCTGGCGTGCACGCGGCGACACTCGGAGCTCTCTGCTCGTTCTGATCTCCCGAGGGCTGGCGTGCTGGTGACGGTGGTGACGGTGATGCTCGCGCAGGCTCCGTGCGACCCGCAGTGGCCGACGCTCGCGCTGAAGCTCGGTGGACCCGGGCTGTTGCCTTCGATCGCAGCGGCCGTTCGTGACGAGTCACGCTTCGAGGCGCGGCAGGTCGGCTTCTGTCCCATCGACGACGTGAAGACGGCGAAGGCGACGGCGATCGTCGACTGGCCAGAGACGGGCACGCTCTCGCTCACCGTGGCGGTCCCTTCGGGAACGTCGGTGCGGCAACTGCAGCGCTCGCTCGATCTCTCGGCGGTGCCGCCCGATGGCTATGCGCTGACGATCGGCTCGAGCCTGGGAGAGCTGTTGCGGGAAGCGCGTCGTGAGCTGCCTGGCCTCGCGCCGGTCGAACCCGAGCTCGCGCCATCGTGGAGCGTTGGTGCGCAGCTCGCTGGAGAAGCGTTCACCGGTGGCCAGCTTCACGGCGGCGTCGACGTCTTCGCCCGCCATCGTTTCGGAAGCCGGTTTCATCTTCAGCTCGAGGCGGGGTTCCGTTCGGCCGTTCCTTCCGAAGCACCATCGGGTCGCGTGAATGCGCTCGCGTTCATCGGCGCGCTGCATGGCGTGTTCGATCTGCTGCAGCTCGGGCGCTTCGCGATCGGAGCAGTCGCAGGAGCCCGCGTCGGCTGGGTTCGTCTCGAGGGCACCTCACGTGCGCCCGCAACTGGAGCAAGCGCCACCGGTTGGCTCTCGACCCTTCGCGCCGGCGCCGAGCTGCGATGGGCGACGAGGCCGGTGCTGTTCTTCGCGCGGCTCACGGCAGGCGCTCCACTCGCGGGCGTCGCGGCCCTCGACGGCGATCGACGCGTCACGGGAACGACGGGCTTCGAAAGCGGGCTCACGGTCGGCGCGGGAGGTGCGTGGTGAGACTCGCACTCCTCTGTCTGCTCACGTCAGCGTGCGTGACCGAGCTTCCCGTCTTGTTCCCGTACGACGGCGGAATGCCCGTACCGAGCGTCAGCGGCGGTCGCTTCCTCAGCATGGGCCAACGGCACACCTGCGACATTCGCGCGGGCCGGCTGCGCTGCTGGGGCGAAGGCGCCGACAACGCGCTCGGGCTCGGCGACACGATGCTTCGCAAGACGCCCGCCTTCGTCGACGACGCCACCGATTGGGCCTCGATCTCGACTGGCGAGCAACACTCGTGCGGGATCAAAGCCGACGGCAGCGTGTGGTGCTTCGGGAGCAACCAGGCAGGGCAGCTCGGCGTGGGAGATCTGCTCACGAGATCGACGCCCACCCGCGTCACGCTCCCCCACCCTGCGCGCTCGCTGTCGACCTCGTACAGCCACACCTGCGTCGTGCTCTCCGACGCGTCGGGTTGGTGCTGGGGCGCGAACTGGGAAGGCCAGCTCGGGCTCGCCGACAATCACCCCGGCGCCGATCAGCCCTCTCCGCAGCCGATCTCGGGCAACGCGCAGTGGCGGATGATCGAACCCGGGCAGGGCCACACGTGCGGCATTCAGAGCGACGGCTCGCTCTGGTGCTGGGGCCGAAACGATCGTCGCCACCTCGGGCTCGGCGTCGGCTCTCCACAGCAGGTGCGGCCGCCCACGAGAATCGGCACGCGCACCGACTGGAAGGCCGTGTCGTCATCCCAAGAAGGCACCTGCCTGATCGCGAACGACGACAGCGTGTGGTGCCAGGGCGGCTCGTTCGAGACGGGCAGCTCCGAGTACCCCGTGGCCACGCGGCTCGGCACGGCGTCGTGGCACCTGTTCCGCACCGACACGTTCCACGCCTGCGGGCTTCAGCTCGACGGATCACTCTGGTGTCTGGGCCGCGGCATCGAAGGGCAGCTGGGCCTGGGCGACGTGAACCCGCGCGGAGCCCTCACGCAGGTTGGCGCCGACACCGATTGGGTCGACGTACAGGTTGGCCGTTTTCACACCTGCGCGCGCAAGGGCAACGGCTCACTCTTCTGCACGGGAGAGAACGTCGACGGGCGCCTGGGCCTGGGCGACCTCTCGCGACGGCGGGCATTCACATTGGTGCCCTGACGCGCAGGCGTTATGAGCGCCGCCATGCCTGACGGAACACATCATTCCTTTTGCCGAATCTGTGAGGCCCTCTGTGGCCTGAAGGTCACCGTCGAGAACAATCGGGTCGTGCAGGTGCACCCCGACGAGGCGCACGTCGCGACGCGCGGCTTCTCGTGCCCCAAGGGCCTGAAGCAGGCGC
>JBEOKA010000472.1:0-3732 GCA_040275325.1 Myxococcaceae bacterium
GTTCCTCATCGCCGAGCCGCTGCGCAACCTGGGCAAGTTCACCTTCGCCGACGTGTTGACGGCGCGGCTGAAGCAGAAGCCGGTGCGCATCGCGGCGGCCTTCAGCACGCTCACCGTCATCAGCTTCTATTTGATCGCGCAGATGGTCGGCGCCGGCAACCTCGTGCGCATGATGTTCGGCATTCCCTACGAGGCGGCCGTCGGCGCGGTCGGCGTGGTGATGCTGCTCTACGTGCTCTTCGGCGGAATGATCGCCACCACGTGGGTGCAGATCGTCAAGGCGGTGTTGCTGCTCTCGGGCGCCACGCTGCTCGCGTTGATGGCGCTCTCGAAGTTCGGCTTCAACCCGCTCGCGCTCTTCTCGGCCGCGGCGGATCAATACGGCGCTGAAGTGCTGGCTCCCGGCAAGCTGGTCTCGAGCCCGGTGGAGGCCGTGTCGCTCGGTCTCGCGCTCATGTTCGGCACCGCGGGCCTGCCGCACATCTTGATGCGCTTCTACACGGTGCGTGACGCGAAGACGGCGCGCACCAGCGTCGTGTACGCGACGGGCCTCATCGGCTTCTTCTACCTGGTGACGTTCATCCTCGGCTTCGGAGCCTCGGTGCTCGTCGGCCGTGACGCCATCAAGGCGGTCGACGCGGGCGGAAACATGGCGGCTCCGCTGCTCGCTGAAGCCGTCGGAGGAACGCCCTTTCTCGGGTTCATCTCGGCCGTCGCGTTCGCCACCATTCTCGCGGTCGTCGCGGGCCTCACGCTCTCGGGAGCCGCGGCGCTCTCGCACGACTTGTGGACGCACGTGATTCGCAAGGGCGTCGTCGGCGAGAAGGAGCAGCTCACCGTCGCTCGCGTCGCCTCGGCCGCGCTCGGCGTCATCGCCATCGTGCTGGGCCTCGTCTTCAAGGGTCAGAACGTCGCCTTCATGGTGGGCCTCGCCTTCGCCATCGCCGCGAGCTCGAACTTCCCCGTGTTGATTCTGTCGATGCTCTGGAGCCGCTTCACCACGAAGGGCGCGGTCGCCAGCATCGTCACCGGCGCGGTCGTCAGCGTGGTGCTCATCGTCCTCTCGCCCACGGTGTGGGTCGACATCTTGAAGAACGCGGCGCCCATCGTTCCGCTGAAGAACCCCGGCATCATCGCGTTGCCACTCTCGGTGCTGATGGGCGTGGTCGTCTCACTGCTCACGAGCGAGCCCGAAGCGCGCGCGAAGTACGCCGAGGTGCAGCGGCGCATGGAGCTCGGCAACCGCGCCTGATTTTCCGCCGGGCGGTGTCCCCGCCCACCGGCTCACCTTCCCCCCGATGCAGGCAGGGAGGGCGCCGCCCGGCTTCTCTTTCGTCTCATCGCCGTGGAGGACCCATGCGTCGCACGCTCAGTCTCGTCGTGTGTCTTTTCGCCAGCCTCGCCGCCGCGCAGGGCACCTCGGAGTACGGCAGCGGCCTGCGGTGGAACCTGAACCCCGAGGGCGACCGCTACATTCGCGCCATCACCTGGGCCCAGGTGTGGACCCGCGCCATCGAGAACAACCCGGGCACCACCGTCGATGGCGTCTCGGCTCCGTGGACGACCGACGTCGGTCTGCGCCGCGTGCGCCTGCTGCTCTACGGCCAGGTCTTCCCGCGCGTGTTGATCCTCACGCACCTGGGCATCAACAACCAGACGTTCAACAACGCGCGCAAACCCGGCTTCTTCGTGCACGAGGCGGTGGTGCAGTTCGAGGCGGTGAAAGACGCGCTCTTTCTCGGAGCGGGCCTGCACTACCAGAACGGCATCTCGCGCATGACGAACGCGAGCACGCTCAACTTCCTGATGATGGATGCGCCCATCGTCAACTGGCCCACCATCGACGGGAACGATCAGTTCGCGCGCAACCTCGGCCTCTACGCGAAGGGGCAGCTCAACCGGCTCGACTACCGCATCGCGCTGAACAAACCGCTCTCGGTCGTGGGCGAACCGGCGGCGGGCGGCATCAGCTTCAACCCGCGCGCGAACACGCTCGAGGGCCAGTTCTACGTGGCCATGCAGTTCCTCGACAAAGAGTCGAACGTGCTGCCGTACACCGTGGGCACGTACCTGGGCAGCAAGCGCGTCTTCAACGTCGGCGCCGGCGCGCAGTTTCAGCCTCAGGCGATGCTCGCCATGTCGAGCGATGGCCTGACGAAGACGCCGTACAACCTGCTCATCACCGGCGTCGACGCGTTCGTCGACCTGCCCATCGAAGGCGCGGGGGCGCTCACCGCGTACGGCGTCTGGTACCACCAGGACTTCGGGCCCGACTACGTGCGCAACTCCGGCGTGATGAACGTGGGCGCGGGCGGCGTGTCGCTCAACGGCGGTGGCAACGCGGCCCCCCTCATCGGCACCGGAGAGCACTTCTTCGCCGAGGCCGGGTGGTTGCTGCCGTGGCAGCCGAACGGTCTTCGGTTCCAGCCGTACCTGGGCGTGCAGACGTCACTGCTGCAGGCGTACGCGACGCCAGCCGTCATCACCGACGTGGGCTTCAACCTCTACGTCTTCGGCCACCACGGCAAGGTGACGCTCAACTGGAAGAACCGCCCCATCTACACGCCGGGAGCCGACAAGCCCGTCGAGTCGGCGCGCCGCAATGAGGTCGTCGTTCAGACTGCGGCGTACTTCTGAGCCGGGTAGGCTGTCGGTCTGATGCAACGGAAGTCGACGCTGGTGCTGGTGGTGGTGGCGATGTGCTCGTGCGGCACGCCCGCGACGATGGACGCAGGAATGCCAGTCGCAGACGCAGGCGTTGACGGTGGAGCGGTCGTCATCGACGCGGGCTTCGATGCAGGCACCGAGGTCGACGCGGGAGTCGTCGATGCAGGAGTTCCCGACGCGGGCGCCGCGGACGCTGGTGTCGACGGCGGCGTGGATGCAGGCGTCGACGCCGGAGTGGACGCAGGACTCGATGCGGGCTTCGACGCTGGAGTCGACGCAGGCCGGGGCTTCGACGCGAGCCTTCCCGACGGTGGCGTGCGCGTGCGCATCATCGCGGCCAACCTCACCAGCGGAAACCTGCAGACCTACGACCTCGGCGAGGGGCAGCGCATTCTGCAGACACTCCAGGGCGACATCGTCGGCATTCAGGAGTTCAACGTCGGCGACAACTCGGTCGCGACCCTCAACGCCTGGGTCGAGACCACCTTCGACGCGGGCTTCTTCTGGACGCGCGGCAGCGGTCAGATTCCCAACGGCGTCATCAGTCGTTTCCCCATCCTCGACGCCGGCGAGTGGGACGACCCCGAGGCGACCAATCGCGAGTTCACCTGGGCCGTCATCGACGTGCCGGGCCCGAACGACCTGTGGGTCGTCTCACTCCACCTGCTCTCGGGAGCGGGGGCCGCCGCACGCACCCGCGAGGCGACTGCGCTGGTGCAGCTGCTCGACGCGAACGTCTCGCCAGAAACGCACGTCGCCCTCGTGGGTGACTTGAACACCGACTCGCGCGTCGAGAACTGCCTCGGAGCCCTCGATGCCTCGGTCGTCGTCAAAGGACCGTGGCCGAGTGACTACTCGCTGCCCGATGGCGGCAACCACAACACGAGCACCAACCGCGGCAAGCCGTACGACTGGGTGGCCGTCTCGCCCTCGCTGCACGACAAGATGATTCCCGTCGTGCTGGGCTCGCAGTTCTTCCCCGCCGGCCTCGTCTTCGACACGCGCGTCTACACGCCGCTCCCGCCGCCGGCGCTCTCCGGCGACAGCGAGGCGTTTCAGATGCAG
>JBEOKA010000473.1:0-20001 GCA_040275325.1 Myxococcaceae bacterium
AACGTCGCCTCGCTCGACTTCGCCACAGAGAACAACGCCTTCGTTCCCAAGGGCCTCGCGGCGAACGCGGCTGGTGGTGGTCGCCTCGCGGCCGTCGCTCCGTCACAGGAGCTGCTCAAGGCGATTCCCGAGAAGAGCGGGGTGGTGCTCTTCGTCGCGGTGAAGCTGCCGAAGGAGCTGACCGCTACCGCGCTGCGCGACACGCTCGGAGAAGAGGGCGAAGACTTCAACAAGACGCGCAAGACGTGGGAGCTCGGCGAGCCGCGCCAGGCCGCCATCATCTGGAACCCGCGCGGCAACAAGCACACCGAGGTCGCCGTGCTGTGGGGCAAGGCCGATGACGAGAAGGCGCTCGGCGAGGCGATGACGAAGGGCAACGGCGCGCTGCAGACGGGCAAGGCATGCGGCGTTCTCGCGTACGCGTCGACGAAGGAGCTGATGGCCGACCTGCAGTCAGCCTGCGCCGGCAAGAAGCCGTCGATGCTGCAGGCCTCGCAAGCGGTCGTGAAGGGCGTCTCGCAGAACAGCTCGCTGTCGCTGACGGTGAACCTGGGCCGCGTGCTCTCGCAGCTCACGCTCGACGGCTGGCTCTCGGAGCACCCCGCACCGAACGCCACCACCGGCCCTCAGGAGATCGAGGCCGCCAGAAAGCTGCTCGAAGAACTGCCCACGGTCGGGTTCACGGCCACGGTGGGCTCCGATGGGAAGATCGTCTCGGGAGGGTTCCGGTCATGAAGTCACTTCGTCTGTTGTTGGCGCTGCTCGTCGCTGCGCCTGCCCTCGCCAAGCCGCTCTACATCACGGTGCCACGCAGCTTCGGCCCCAACGAGTCGCCGCGCCTCGAGGTGTCGTTCGCCGAGAAGGAAGCGGTCGAGCTGAGGGTCTTGAAGCCGAAGGATCTGTCGGCCTTCGTGAAGAGCCAGCAGGCGCTGCGTCGCGCGTACGACCCGCCTCCGACCCTGGCGAACCCCGGCCGCGCGCTGTCGCGTGGCATCAACGCCGTCGGCAGCCCGGTCGATCTGCTGCGCTTCTCTCTCGGTGGCGCCTTCCGCAAGACGGTGATCCCCGCGCTCGCTGATCCGCCTGCGCCGATGGCGACCGATCCCGTTCAGCTCGATCAGGGCCCCGAGCGGCTCATCGGCGTGCCCACGAACATGGAGCTCGTGCGCAGCCAGTGGCTCAACCTCGACCTCGGCGGCAACGATCGCGACTTCACCGTGCCGGGCTTCGAGGCGTGGAACGGAAACTCGGGTTACCAGGATCGCAGCGTTCAGCTCGACCCGCTGCCGGCCGGTGTCTACGTCGTGCAGATGGTGCAGGGCTCGGTCGAAGGCCAGGTCGTCATGGTCGTCACCGATCTCACCGCCCTCGTGAAGCAGACCGACAACGACGTGCTCGTGCGCGTCGCCGGGCGTGATCAGCAGGCGAAGGCCGGCGTTGCCGTGAAGGTGATGGCCGGCAAGCAGGTCGTCGAGGGCAAGACCGACGCGAACGGCGAAGTGCGCCTCACCGCCACCGAGCCGCGCCTCATCGTCACCGCGACGCTCGGCACCGACACCGCGCTCATCGACACCGACTTCTTCTCGACGCTCGCGATCGTGCCCGACGTGTTCCTGTACTCCGACCGACCCATCTACAAGCCGGGAGACACCGTGCGTTTCCGCGGCGTGCTCCGTCAGCCCGACAGCGCGCTCGCGCGGCTCTTCAAGCCGAAGAAGGCCGAGGTCGAAGTGCAGTTGTTGTCGGACGGTCCTGTCGTGAAGGGCAAGGCGAAGGTCGATGAGTTCGGCGCGTTCTCGGGTCAGCTCACGGTTCCGACCGGGCTGCCCACTGGGGTGCTGCGACTCACCGCGAAGGTCGATGGACCTGATCACCAGTCGGAGGCGCGCGTGCAGGAGTACGTGAAGCCGACGTTCTTCGTCGAAGTGCTCACCGATGAAGAGACGGTCACGCCGGGCGGCAACATCAAGGCGAAGCTGCGCGTGCGTCGCTACGCGGGTGGTGCGCCGAAGGGCACCAAGTACCTCGTGTACCTGTACCGCACGCAGGTCGATTCTCCCGCGTGGGTCGATGACTCTGGCCTCGGTGGCAAGGGCTCGGCCGTCACGTACGGAACACCGTCGACGACCGAAGGCGGGCTCTCGGTGCCTCAGAAGCTCTACAGCTCGGCCGAAAGCTACGGCGACGTGTGGGAGCAGGCCGCCGTCTTCACCGACGAAGGCGAAGCCGAGATCACGGTGCCCGTGCCCGCGCTGCAGGACGGCGATGCCCGCAAGCCGTGGCGCTACTCGTTGTCGGTTCGGGCCCGCGATGATCAAGGCACGTTCGCGAACGCATCGAAGACGTTCTTCCTCGCCGAGAGCGATCTGCTCGGCACCGTGCTCGCCCGCCAGCGCGTGACGCGGCCTGGTGACGTGGCGCGCTTCTCGGTTCGTGCGTCGACGCTCTCGGGCAAGCCGTACGGCGTGACGAAGGGCGAGGTGCAGTTCGTGCTCCTCGGCGCCGATGGCACCACGACGAACCTCTCGAAGTCGGAGTTCTCGACGGCCGAAGACGGCGTCGCGCGCATCGAGGTGAAAGGCGAGAAGCCCGGCGTCGTCGAGGCGCAGGTCACGCTGAAGGACAAGAAGGGCCTCGCGTGGACGGGCACGACGACGACGCTCGTGCTCGGCAGCAGCGGTGAGGCCGTCATGCAGGTGCCGAACCTGACGCTCGAGGCGCTCGGTGGCGTGATGGAGCCGGGTGACACGGCCGAGGTCGTCGCGCTGCTCCCCGCTGGCTGGGGCGTGAAGGAAGCGAACGAAGGCGCGGTGTGGGTCACGCTCACGGGCGCAGGCATCTTCAAGACCGAGCGCGTGCCGGTGAAGGGCCAGACGGTCGTCTACAAGTTCCCCATCGAGAAGCGCTTCGGCAGCGCCGTCTACGCCGCCATCGCGTACCCGTCGGTCACGGGTCGGTGGGAAGAGCGCATCGCCGGGTTCCGCATCGTGCCGAAGGAGCGCACGTTGTCGGTCGAGGTCAACGCAGAGCGGTCAGAGGCCGCGCCGCTCACCACGCAGACGCTCACCATGCGCGTCACCGATCACCTGGGCCGCCCGGTTCAGGCGCAGCTCTCGGTGGGCGTGGTCGACAAGGCCGTGTACGCGCTCCAGAGCGAGTTCCGCCCGGGCATCGTCGACTTCTTCTACCCGGTGGGTCGCGACAACGTCTCGACGTTCGCTTCGAGCGAATTCCAGGGCTACGGCTACGGCGATCGCATCGCGATGCAGCTGGCGAAGTTGCCGAAGCGTCAGTTCGCCGCCGTGAAGCCGCCGACCAAGCCCCAGAAGGAAGACGACACGGTCTATTGGAATCCATCGATCGTGACCGATCGTGACGGCCGCGCGACGGTGACGTTCAAGCTCAACTCCATGCAGACGCTGTGGACGATCACCGCCGTCGCCGTCGATGCCTCTGGCCGCTTCGGTGAGTCGACGAGCGAGTTCGCCACGCGCGGAGCCCTCGTCGTCGCCGCGAACCTTCCCCAGTTCATGCGTCAGGGCGACACAGCGACGGGCTCGATTCGCGTGACGCCTGGCCAGAACGGGCCGGGGCAGGGCACCGTGACGCTCGACTACTCGGGGCAGGGCGCTGCGACCGTCGAGGCGAAGACCGACACGCTCAAGCTCGCGAAGGGCGGCGAGGCGATCGTTCCCGTCGAGCTCAAGGCCGACAAGTCGGGCGAGATCACCTTCGGCATCAAGGCGAAGGGCATCGGTGATCCGATCTCCGATGTGAAGCATCTGGCCGTGCTCCCTGCCGCGATTGAAGAGGACGTCGCGATCTCGTCGTTCGGTGGCGGTCAGCTGACGTTGCCGATCCCCGCTGGAGCGCAGGTGCTCACCAGCCGACTCGTGCTCGCTCCGTCGATGGTCGACCTCGCGTTGTCGAACGCGCGCGACATGCTCGTGTACCCGCACGGCTGCGTCGAACAGCTCGTCGCCACGACGGTTCCGAACGTCGCGCTCTACCGCACGCTCGAGAAGCTCAAGCGCCTCGACGCGCTCGACAAAGACAGCCTCACGTTGCTGTCGGAGGCGAAGAGCCGCTCCGTTCAGGGCACCAGCCGCATTCTCGACATGGCGGTGAAGGGCGGCGGGTTCACCTGGTTCTCCGGCTACAACGAGCCGTCGGTCGAGATGACGCTGATCGCGCTCGACGGGCTCGCGTATGCGACCGAGGCCGGCCTGCTCGACAAGAACGACTCGCGACTCACCGAGAGCGCGGCGTGGCTCGACAACAAGGCCGATCTGCCGCCGGGCCTCGAGGCGACGCGCACGTACGTTCTCGCTCGGCTCCAGGGCAATCGTCAGGCCGCGAAGGTTCGCCTGCTCGTTCAGAACGCGAAGCCCGAGGATCTGTACGGCCTCGCGCTGGCGGTGCTGGCGGCTGAACACGCCGGCGTCTCGAACGAGCCCGACGTGAAAGATCGCATCGCCTCGCTCGCCGACGAGTCACGCAAGGGTGTCATCTCGAACGCGGTGTTCAAGCCCGATGACTCGTTCTTCCGCTACCCGCTGCGCAACGTCGGCTTCACGGCGATCCTCGCGCACGCGGCCAGCATGAAGGACACCGACGTCGATCGTACCCGCGCGCGTGTGCTGCAGCTGCTCGCCGACACGAACCTGTCGACGTTCGAGCGCAGCACCGCGTTGCTCCACAGCCAGTGGCTCATCGAGCGCGACATCAAGGCGATGAAGAAGCTGACGCCGCCGTCGCTCGAGGGCTCGCAGGCAGAGCTCGTCGCTTCGGGCCTTGGGCTCGCGGCAGTCGTCGAGCCGAGCGCGAACCAGCTCAAGGTCGGTAACTTCGATGGCGTCGCCACGTGGAAGGCCCGCGTGCGCATTCCGCTCGAGAACGTTCAGGCGAAGGGCGAAGGCATGTCGGTCTCGCGCTCGTACTTCGCGCTGCGCGGCGATCAGAAGGTCGCGCTCAAAGACGGTGAGTCGGTGAAGCAGGGCGAAGATCTCTACGTGGAGCTCACGCTCGACGCGCGCAATGACGACAAGTGGCGCTCGATTCGGTCGGCCTACTACGTGATGGAAGACTCGATCCCCGCGGGGTTCACGGTGCTGCAGGAGGACAAACAGTACCGCGGCGCTCCGCTCAGCCTGCCGCTCACGCACGAGGCCGTTCGCAAGCGCACGTTCACGCCCGAGCGCATCACCTGGTACTTCGAAGAGAAGGCCTGGTGGTCGGCCAGCCCGCGTGTGGTCGGCTATGTGCTGCGCGCGCAGTTCCCCGGCACGTTCACGGCTCCGCCCGCGACGCTCGAAGACATGTACGCGAGCCAGGTGTCGGCCCGCACGACGAGCTCGAAGCTCTCGATCGTGAAGTGACGATGCTGGCGGCGCTCTTCGTTCTGGCTGCGGTGCCACGCTTCACGGTGGCTCCCGGCATGGAGCCCGCCTTCGAGGTGCAGCGCTCGGCGGTGGCGAGCTGGGAAGCGCTCGACGCGGTCTTTCAAGCGCATGCGTCACGGCCTGCGCCAACGCCACGCGTGGCCATCACCATCGAGCGCAGCAAGCTCGACGTCGGCAGAGCAGGGCGCAGCGAACTCGGCCGCGTCTTTCTTCGGCAGCAGATCGAGCGCGCCTTCACGAGCGTCGAGAAGGAGTGGCTCGCTCACGAGCTGGCGCATCAATTCCTGCTGCAGGCGTGCCCGGTCGCGAGTGACGACGTGCTGTTTCACGAGGCGTTCGCCATCACGACCTCGGGCGAGCTCGAGGCGTGGCGTGACGGCGACTACCAGTCGATGTCCGACGCGGCGAAGGTGCTGAAGGCCTCGACGAACCTCGACACCCAGAAGGCCCGCAAGGCACTGGCGCGGCTGCTGGTCGAGACGCGTGGACCGGACGACCGAATTCCCCGGGTGATCGCGCGCCGGCTCGCTGAGTGTGAGGGGCGAACGAAGTGGACTGCGCTTTCGGTTGAGGAATTGACGGTGCTCGATCGCGACGCAGGAGACGCCGCGTTCGTGATCATGAGCCGGCACTCGGGCGAGCTGCTCGCGTCATCAGGAGACGTGACGAGGGCGCGTCCGTTCGGTTCGACGCTGAAGCCGTTCCTGTTGGCCGGAGCGCAGACGACGCCGACGCTCAAGCCGCGCGTGGGCGATCAGGAGTGGGCCTGCGGAGACGTGCTGCCCGCGACGATGCGTGCTCCCGAGGCTGTGCTGCTCTCATGCAATGGCTACTTCCTCGACTGGGCCGAGCAGAACCCGGGCGTGGAGCAGTTCGGTGCGTGGGGGCCGGTCTTTCTCTCGCTCGGCATGTCGCGGCTGCCAGAGCACATGAGCGAGGCCATCGGCCTTCGGTCGACGCTGGCGCTGTCTCCGCTGAGTCTCGCCGCGGCGTATCGACTGCTCGCTGAAGCACGGCCCGATCTCATCGCGGTCATGCGCCGCAACGGAAAGGAAGGAACGCTCGCGAAGCTGCCCGAGTCTGATCGTCTGTCGCTCCTCGGCACCAAGACGGGAACCGTGCGTGACGGTGCGTCGCGTCCGCTCGCGGGCTGGCTCGTCGGCGTGATGGACGACTTCGTGATCGTCCAGGCCGTTCCTGGTCGTGCGCCGCGGCAGTTTCCCGCCGAGTTTCTGCAACTGGTCGAGCGCGCGAAGAAGTTTCCCGCGCGTGATGGCGTCGAGGTGCAGGTCTTCTCGCTGCTCACGCCGAGCCAGATCGACGTGCGCTGCGATCGCGCCGGCTTCGCGCTCTCAGAGAACGGACCGATCGTGCTCACCAACGAGTGGAGCCGCCTCGCCGACGTGCTCACGAAAGGAAGGCTCGTCTGTCTCACGGCTCCGTTCGACGTGCGCATTCCGAAGACGACGGAAGGGCGCCCGTACGCGGGAGTCTTCCGCCGCGACATGCCCGCGCCGTACGTGCCTCCAAAGGGAATGACCGTCACCGAGAAGGAACGGCGCGCGCGCACGGGGAGTGAAGCGATCTTCCGCACCACGCGGTTGCTCTACGTGACCGGCGTGCTCGCGAGCGAAGACGCCTCGATTCTCGGAGAAGCCCGCGCAGCGCTCGCCCGGGCGATCTCACACAACGTCGATAGTCGCGAACGTCACGGCTCGCGGCCGATCTGCGACACCACGCACTGTCAGGTCTTTCAGAGCACCTCGCGCTCGAGCGAGACCGACGCGGTGACGCTGCTTCGCGAGCCGATCAAGAAGCCGGGCTGGCTGCCGTTCTCTCGCGGTGGCGACGAGCCGTGGACGATGTCGCGGCCGAGGAAAGACGTGGAGAAGGCGCTCGGTGTTTCGCTCTCGGTGGTCACGCGGCTCGAGTCGCGCGGTGGCCTGTTGCGGGTCGTGCGCACCATCACCGACGAAGGCGCGCCGTACGAAGACATCGAAGAATCGATGTGTGAGGAATTGCGCGGTCCGCTCAAGCTGCCCTCGTGTCCAACCGGCGCGACGTGGAGCAACACAACGGTCGAGTTCACCGGCCTCGGAAAGGGTCATGGCATGGGGCTCGACGTCGAAGCAGCGCGCAAGAGCGGGCTTGATCAAGACGCGATCTTGAAAGGTGCGTATGGGCCTTGAAGCACTGTTCTCGGTGGTGATCGCTGCGACGCCGTACGCGTGGGGCGTCGATGGAGGCGTGACGATCGAACAACGCTTCGCTCCACCCGAGGGCTTCACGCGCGTCGAGGTGGAAACCGGCAGCTTCGGCGCCTGGCTGCGTGGACTCCCGCTCAAAGCCGAAGGTTCTCCCGTCTTCCTCCACGACGGCTCGCTGAAACGTCCGCAGAGCGTTCACGCAGCCGTCATCGACATCGACGTCGGCACGAAAGACCTGCAGCAGTGCGCCGACGGCGTCATGCGTCTGCGTGCTGAATGGCTGTACGGCACTGGCAAGGCGAAAGAGGTGAGCTTCAACGACACGGGGAAGGGCGCTCCGATTTCGTTCAAGCGCTGGGCGGCGGGAGAGCGCCCGAAGCCGAAAGGCAACGCGCTCATCTGGAGCCCCACCGCGAAGGCCGACGACAGCCGCGCCAGCTTCCGCCAGTACCTCGACACGGTCTTCGTCTGGGCGGGCACGAGCTCGCTCGAGAAGCAGCTGAAAGCGCGGCCGCTCGCCGACCTCGCGCCCGGAGACGTCGTCATCAAAGGCGGTTTCCCCGGCCACGCCGTCATCGTGCTCGACGTCGCGAAGAAGGGTGACGCCACCCGAGTGATGCTCGCGCAGAGCTACATGCCCGCGCAGAACCTTCACGTGCTCAAGCAGGCCGATGGAGACGTCTGGTTCCCGGCGCCGACGAGCGACGCGCCCTTCGTCACACCGGAGTGGACCTTTCCGCCGAAGGCGTTGCGCACCTGGTGACCTCGTCGTCACGCTTGTGATGCAGGGCGGGCGACGGTAACTCCCGCGCACCATGCAACTCATCAGCGTGAAGAAGGCCCTCGACGGTTCGGTCCCCGCAGGTACCAAGGTGGAAGTGCGTGGCTGGGTGCGTACTCGCCGTGACTCCAAGGCCGGCATCTCGTTCGTGAACGTGCACGACGGCTCGAGCCAGGATCCCGTGCAGGTCGTCGCGCCGAGCGCGCTGCCCAACTACCAGGACGGCGTCTTGAAGTTGACGGCCGGCGCCAGCGTCATTGCGCGCGGCACCCTCGTGCAGAGCCAGGGCAAGGGCCAGTCGATGGAGATTCAGGCCGACGAACTGCAGGTCATCGGCCTCGTCGACGACCCCGATCACTACCCCATCACGCCGAAGCAGCACTCGCTCGAGTTCCTCCGCGAGCAGGCGCACCTTCGCGTTCGCACCAACACCTTCGGCGCCGTCGCCCGCATTCGCCACCACGCCGCGCAGGCGATTCACCGCTTCTTCCACGAAGAGGGCTTCTTCTGGGTGAACACGCCCATCGTCACCGCGAGCGACGCCGAAGGCGCCGGTCAGATGTTCCGCGTGTCGACGCTCGATCTCGCGAACCTGCCGCGCACCGACGCCGGCAAGATCGACTTCTCGAAGGACTTCTTCGGCAAGGAGGCCTACCTCACGGTCTCGGGTCAGCTGAACGTCGAGGCGTACTGCCTGGCGCTCTCGAAGGTGTACACGTTCGGCCCCACGTTCCGCGCCGAGAACTCGAACACCACGCGCCACCTCGCCGAGTTCTGGATGATCGAGCCCGAGATCGCGTTCGCGAACCTGAACGACGACGCCGATCTCGCCGAGCGTTTCCTCAAGTACGTCTTCAAGGCGATCTTGAACGAGCGCATGGACGACATGAAGTTCTTCGAGGAGCGCGTGCAGAAGGGTGTCATCGAGCGCCTCGAGAAGTTCATCAACTCGTCGTTCGAGCGCATCGACTACGGCGCGGCGATCGAGATCCTCAAGAAGTCGGGCAAGAAGTTCGAGTACGCGCCCGAGTGGGGCAAAGACCTGCAGACCGAGCACGAGCGCTACCTGACCGAGGAGCACGTCGGCCGCCCCGTCGTCGTCATGAACTACCCGGAGGGCATCAAGGCCTTCTACATGCGCATGAACGAAGACGGGAAAACGGTGGCCGCGATGGACGTGCTCGCGCCCGGCATCGGCGAGATCATCGGCGGCAGCCAGCGTGAAGAGCGCCTCGATCTGCTCGACGCGCGCATGCGCAAGATGGGCCTCGACCCTGCGCACTACGGTTGGTACCGCGATCTGCGCCGCTACGGCTCGGTGCCGCACGCCGGCTTCGGCCTCGGCTTCGAGCGCCTCATCGTCTACCTGTGCGGCCTGCAGAACATTCGCGACGCGATTCCGTACCCGCGCGTGCCGGGCTGGGCGCAGTTCTGAACCAGTCGTGAACTTGCGGGAGCGCCGTCGCTCGGCTCTGTTCTCCCGCAGGTGTTCCGCCTTCTCTGCCTGGCGAGCGCGTTCTTCACCGCCTTCTTCGGCGTGGTGGTGCTCGCGCTGGTGATGGAGGCGCTGGGCCTTCAGTCGCGTGCGGGTTGGCTCTGCGTCGGCGCGCCGCTGCTGGTCGTCGGCGTCGTGATGGTCGAGACCTGGCTCGTCGAGGCGTTGATGGGCAAGCGCCTCGGTCAGCGGCTCTCACGCTTCGTGCTCGGCCTCATGAGCGCAGCGGGCGTCTCTGCAGGCGTGATTCCAGCCGGCCTCGCCGATGTGTTGCCGTGGCGGGTGCCCGGCGTGAAGGCGTCGAAAGCGACGGCGTGGATCTACGAAGACGACGACGGCCTCGTGCGCATGGCGAAGAAGCTCGACGACGTGCCCACGCAGTTCCGTCGAAGGGCGCACCCCGTCGAGTGACGTCCCTGGCTATTCGCAGAAGACGACCGACTCCGTCGCCGACCCCGCCCACACCGCGTCGCTCGAAGCGCCGAAACGAAGCGGGTTCGCGATGACGAGCGCGCGTTCGAGTCGGGGGTCGAGCGTGACGCCTTCGGCCACCCTGTAGAGCGGTCGCGCGGGCAGGGTGCCAGTGAAGGCCATGCCTGCCACGCTGCCGTAGGCCAGCACGAAGCTCCCTGCGTCAGCCGTGAGCCGGCCGGCGAGGGGGCCGGTGAAGTGTTGCCACGTGTAGTTCATGGCGACGCCGTCAGCGCTGTGAAACCTCGAGGGTATCCCCAGCAGATCCGTGGCGGACACACAGCGGCCTGCCAGGTCGCAGAAGCGTGACCCTTCCTGCGCCAGCACGGGTTGGTCTTCGCCGAGAAAGAACGGTGTGAGGTTGGGTCGGGGCACGGCCGGGCGCGGAAGTGTCGTGGCCGTCAACCCGCCGTCACGCTCCAGACGCACCAGCAGGCCAGCGTCGGGGAAGGTGATGAGCGCGCTCGACCCGGTCATGGCCCACGCCGTCGGTGACCCCAACGCTGGCACTGTCGCACCGTGGACTCCGCGCTCGTCGATGCGCGCGAGGGATGCGCCGATGACCGCGAGGCGGGCGTCTCCGAGGAAGAAGCCGCCGTCAGCCAGCGTCGCAATCAGCCCGCCGTCGAAGGCCATGAGGGTTTCGTCACAACGCACCGTGCCGCTGCCCGCCGACAGGTGCTCACAGGCGCGTGGAAGACGAAGGCAGGGCTGGACGAGGCCTGGCGGTGCGTAGGCAACATAGGTGGTCTCCGACGCGATCTCCGGCCGCCCCTTCTGGCTCGCGACCGCGCGCCACGCGCCGGGCGTGTCGGCGATGAACTCGACGCTCCAGGGGCCCGTCGCGGCGCCGACCAGTCGAGCTGGCGTCGCGCCGTTGGGTCCGATCGCAGAGGCCTCGATGCAGGCAGCAGGTCCTTCGATACGTGTCGCGAGCCTCACTGGGCTCGTCGATGCTCGGCCGCTGCCAGACTGATCGCACATGTCTGCACACAGTCGAACGAAGACCGTGCTGCAGTCGTCCTGGCCTGCGTCGAGCGTCGCGCCTGCGTCGAGCATCGCGCCCGCGTCGAGCATCGCGCCCGCGTCGAGTCTCGTGCCTGCGTCGAGCGTCGAGCCCGCATCGACGGCTGCTGGTTGTTCGCAACCGAGAACGACGACGAGCAGCACCGCCAGTGAATGACGCATGCCGCAGTCATTTCAGGAGCGACGCGGCTCCACAAGGCGTCCTGGTCACGGGCAGTACATCGGCGCGAACGTGCCGGTGAGCCGTCCCGCGTCGACTCCCGCGTCAGCGAAGCTGACGTCGAACGTGCCGCTGAGCGAACACGCCTGCAGCGCCGTCAGTCGCACCACGCCGCTCGTCGCGATGCGCACGCCTCCGTCACCATCGGCCAGCGCCACGATCGCGCCGCGCCCTCCATCGGCATCGCTCACACAGGCGCAGAAGCCCGCGAGGTGCTGCGAGCCAGCCACGTAGTCACCAGGCCCATAGACACCCGAGGGATCGAAGAGCGACAGGCCGACCACGGGGGATTGCTGCGGCTTCGTTCCACACCCGCGCGCTTCACCGCTCAACGAGATGCTGATCGATCTCGACTGAACCACGCCCGAGTCGTTGTCGACGGTCGACTGGAAGTGCTGGAACGCCGAGCGCACGACGAACGCCTCTTCGCCACTCAGCGAGCCGGCGCCCGACCCGCCATCGATGTCACAGCTGATGCCCGAGTCCGGAAAGTTCGACGGCTCGGTCACGACATGCACGCCGCACGAGAGCAGACTGCCGATTGCCAACGCCGCGACAGGTCTCGAGATCGTCATGACGGCGCGTGCAGAGCAAGGTTGGTGCCTGATGCTTCGTTGATGCCGACACGTCCGCTCCTGACACCGCCTTGAGGTGCTTCGACGCACCTTCCGCGCATGCACTCGAAGACGCTCTTGATGCTGGTGTCGCTGGCGGGTTCGGCCTGGGCCGATGACTTCGCTCCCTCGAAGGTCGCGTTTGGCTTCGCCGACTTCTCATGGGCGCCAGGTAACGCAGGCCCGACGCAACGTCCGCTCGCGTACGGCCCCTTCACCGGAGAGCTGCGCGTCGACACCGTTTACCACCACAGCTTCGCGAACCCGGTCGATCACACCATCTCGGGCTCGAGCGAGGTGTTTCGCAGCGGAGAGTTTCAGCTCACGCAGCTCGGCTTCGGTGGCGACTTCTACTACCGCGGTGTGCACGCACGGCTGATGACGCAGTTCGGGCTGTACTCGATGACGACGCCGCGAAACGACGCGAGTCCCGCGAAGGGCCAGTGGCGACTCGACGACGCGTACCGCTACGTGTCCGAGGCCTACGGCGGCTACCACTTCGACGTGCTTCACGGCCTCAACGTGCAGGCCGGCATCTTCATGTCGTACGTGGGGCTCTGGAGTTATTACAACTTCGACAACTGGACGTACCAACCCTCGTACGTCTCCTCGAATACGCCGTGGTTCTTCAATGGCGTGCGCGTGCAGCTCTTCACGTCAGACAAGCTGAAGATCGAGCCGTGGCTCGTGAACGGCTGGCAAGCGTACGGAAAGTTCAACGACGCGCCGGGCGTTGGGCTGCAGGTGCAATGGAGGCCCGCGCACTGGTTCTCGTTCACCGGCAATCAGTACGTGGGCACCGACACGCTCGGCAATCCGTCGCGCAAGCGCGTGCACACCGATGACAGCGTGATGGTGAAGTACCACGACAAGGTCGCTTCCTTCGTGAGCCGCGCCGCGGCGTCGCTCACCGTCGATGCTGGCTGCGAGTTCGGAGGCGGCGTCGGCTGCGCCGATCAGTTCTTCCTCGGCTTCATGGCGTACCACCGGCTCTGGTTCTGGGAGAACCGCGTGGGCCTCACCCTCGGCGGCGGAGCCATCACCAACCCCGGCCGCTACCTCGTGCTCATTCCGCCCATCAACGGCGCGACGGCAATCTCGGGTACGCCGTACTTCACGGCGAGCCCGGGCGACCCGTACCAGGCGTGGGATCTGCAGCTCTCGGCCGACGTCTCGCCGGTGCCCTTCGTGAAGTTCGTGGTCGAGTTCAATCACCGGGCGGCGAACGTTCCGTACTTCTCGGGGCCGGGAGGCGTGACACCGCCGGGTGGAAATCAGGGCGCGCCCGGGTCGGCGGTCGACGGCTGGGCGCCCGATCTGCGGCCGACGGAGGACCGGCTGACGCTCTCGCTCGGCGTCAAGCTCTGACGGCCGAACGGCTCACCTTTTGGAGCGTCGCGAAGCGAAGACATCGGCGGCGCTCCGTGAGAAGAACGCCGCGCCGTGAGCGACGAACTCGAAGACGCGCTGAACGATCTCGACGCTGGAAACGAGTCACCCGTCTACCTGCTGGTGGGCGAGGAGTTTCTCGTTCGCAAAGCCGCCGAGCGCCTGCTGCTCAAGCTGGTTCCGGGTGGAGCGGGCGATCTCAATTGCGTGACGCTCGACGCCGCCGCGCCGAGGGAGATCGCCGCCGAGCTCGCGACGTTCCCCATGTTCGGTGGTCGCAAGGTCGTGCTGCTGCGTGACCCCGAGTTCCTCGCGCCGAAGAAGGGCCGCGCCGATGCGCTCGGTCGCGCGCGTGAAGCGTGGAAGGCGAATCGCAAGAAGGAAGCGGCTCGTCGCGTGTTGTCGATCGCTGCGCGCGCAGGGTGGGGCGTGGGCGATCTCGATCCCTCGGCCTCGGGTACGCCGAAGCCAGACGACTGGGAGCGCGAGCTCGGCGTGGTGCTCGCCGACGTCGACGTGCAGTTCCTCAAAGACGTGCAGGCCTTCTGCGTCTCCGAAAACGTGACGGCTCCGTCGAGCGACGACACGGTGCTCAACGACTGGCTCGGAAAGAAACCGGCGAAGGGCCAGGTGCTCGTCATCGCCGCCACTGAGCTCGAATCGAAGGGCGCCTTCGTCAAGCTCGTGAAGGATCACGGGACGCTGCTCGAGTTCAAGGTCGTCTCGAGCCTCGCGAAGCTCGATCTCACCGAGTTCGTCAACGAGACGCTCGCGCCGCACAAGAAGAAGCTCGGCCCCGGCGCGATGGATGCGCTCAAGGATCGCGTGGGCGGCAACTTCCGCCTGCTGGCCAGTGAGCTCGAGAAGCTCGCGCTGCACTCGTCGAACCCCACCATCACGCAGAAAGACGTCGAGCTGCTCGTCGGCCACGCGCGCGAAGAGGAGTGGCTCGAGCTCTCCGACGCGGTTCAGAAGCGCAACCTCGAGGCGGCCAACAAGTACCTCGACGAAGCGCTGGCGCACGGCTCCGCGCCGCTCGCGATTCACGGCGCCGTCACCAGCATCATTCGCAAGCTCGTCGCCGCCTTCGAAAACATGATGCAGCTCTCGGGTGGCAAGCCGCCGCGCAACTACAACGACTTCCAGGCGCGCCTCTTTCCGAAGATCGAAGCCGACGCGAAGGCCGCGAAGACGAAGGTGCCGCACCCGTACGCGGCCTTCATGGGCATGCAGGCGGCCGCGCAGTGGGGGCGTCAGGACCTGCTCCGCGCGCTCGTCGCCTGTGCCGAGGCCGACCTCGCGCTGAAGCTGGGCGGTTCCAAACCCGGCGACGGCAACCTCGTGCTCGAACGCCTCTTCTGGACCCTCTGCGGCAAAGCGGCTGCGTGGGACTCCCAGATGCACGTCATTCGCCGAGAGCAGGAGCGCTAGTCATGAACCAGAAAACCCTCGTCACCTGCGCGTTGCCCTACGCGAACGGCCCGATTCACCTCGGCCACCTCGTCGAGCACATTCAAACCGACATCTACGTTCGTGCGCTGCGCAGCCTCGGCCAGAACGTGATCTTCCTCTGTGCCGACGATCAACACGGTGCGCCCATCGAGCTCAACGCGCTCAAGCAGGGCCTCTCTCCCGAGCAGTTCATCGCCCAGTGGTTCGAAGAGCACACCTCGGTCTTTCGCGATTTTCAGATCAGCCACGATCACTACGCGTCGACGAACAGCCCCGAGAACCAGCACTACGCGAACCTGATCTACGGCCGCGCGAAAGAGGCCGGGTCGATCGGCAAGAAAGACGTCGAGCAGCCGTACGACGCGAAGGCTGGCCGCTGGTTGTCAGACCGGTTCATTCGCGGCACCTGCCCCAACTGCAAGTCGCCCGACCAGTACGGAGACGCGTGCGAGGTCTGCAACGCCACGTACTCGCCGCGCGAGCTCATCGACGCCCGTAGCGCGCTCTCGGGCGAGGCGCTCGAGTGGCGCAAGTCGGCGCACTCGGTCTTCCTGCTCTCGAAGCATGGCGACTTCCTCAAGCAGACCATCGCCGACCCCGCCTTCATGAACCCCGGCCCAGCGGCGCAGCTCGGGCAGTTCTTCGAGAAGGGCCTCGCCGACTGGGACATCACGCGCGACGGGCCGTACTTCGGCTTCCCGATTCCCGGCGAGACGAACCAGTTCTTCTACGTCTGGCTCGACGCGCCCATCGGGTACATCGCGTCGACCGAGCAGTGGGCCAGGAAGACCGGAAATGCGGCCAGCGCGCTCGACTACTGGGACGAGAACTCGGACGCGACGATCGTTCACACCATCGGGAAAGACATCGTCTACTTCCACTGCCTCTTCTGGCCGGCGGTGCTGAAGGTCGCGAAGCTGAAGCGCCCCGCGCACGTGCACATTCACGGTCACCTCACGGTGAACGGCGAAAAAATGTCGAAGTCGCGCGGCACCTTCATCAACGCGAGGCCGTACCTCGAGGTGCTCGACCCGAACTACCTGCGCTTCTATTACGCGTCGCTGCTCGGCAACGGCCCAGAGGACATCGATCTCTCGCTGAAGGAGTTCCGCGAGCGCACGAACGCCGAGCTGGTGAACAACCTGGGCAACCTCGCGAATCGCGCGCTGACCCTTCTCGCGAAGGAGTTCGGTGGGCAGCTCGCGCCCGCAAAGCCTGAGCTGGGCCGCCCGTTGGTCGAGGGCGCGCTGGCGAAGGTGAAGGGCATCATCGACGCGTTCACGACCTTCGAGTCGCGCGCGGCCGTGAAGCAGATCCTCGAGATTGGCTACTCGGCCAACCAGTTCCTCGCGGCCGCCGAGCCGTGGAAGAAGCTCAAAGTTCCCGAGACGCGTGAAGCGGCGCACCAGTCGTTGTCCGAGGCGGCTGAGATCGTGTTCCTGCTGACCGCGCTCCTCGAGCCGATCGTTCCCGAGCTCACCCAGAAGCTCGCGAAGCAGCTGGGCCGCGCTTCGTTCTCCCTCGCGCAGGCGAACACCGCGACGTACCCGCTGCTCGATCGAAGCGTGAAGATTGGAGACCCGTCTCCGCTCATCAACCGCCTCGAGGCCGAGACGGTCGAGAAGCTGATCGTCAACGCGCCGCCACCAGAAGAGAAGAAGCCGAAGGCGAAAGAAGAGCCGAAGAAGCTCGATGCCGCTCCGCCGGCCGAGATCGAGTTCGGCGACTTCGTGAAGGTGGCGTTCAAGGCGGGCAAGGTGCTCGCGTGCGAGAAGGTGCCGAAGGCCGACAAGCTGCTGAAGCTGTCGGTCGATCTCGGTGAAGGCACGCCGCGCACGATCGTGTCGGGCATTGCCGAGGCCTACGCGCCGGAGGCCGTCATCGGTCGCAACGTGGTGGTCGTCGCGAACCTGAAGCCCAGGCCGCTCAAGGGCATCGAGTCGCGCGGCATGATCCTCACGGCGGGGAAGGGCGGGAAAGATCTCGTCCTGCTCGACCCGGGAGACGTCGCGCCCGGCTCGGAGGTGAAGTGAGTCAACCGGCCGGGTCATGGCAGTCGATGCGTGAGCGTGCGCTGCTCACGCTCGAGCGCGAGAAGTCGGCAGTGATTCGTGCAGAGGCAGCCGAGGCGATTTGTGACGCTGCGGCCGATGCGCCTGACGACGCGCTGCCCGACTTCGCGGCCGACGTCGTGCGCCTGCTCAACGACAAGCAGGAAGAGGTTCGCTGCGCTGGGCTCGCGCTGGCCTCCGAAGTGTTGGCTCCGGACGAGGCGAAGGATCTGCTCATTCGCAACATCGGCGACAAGGCGCATCGGGTTCGTGTCGAGGCTGTCGGCCGATTGGCCGATCTCGCGCTGCCCGAGGCGCGTGGAGCCCTCGCCGTCGCGCTCGAAGACGACATCTTCCCCGTTCGCTTCGAGGCGGCGCGCGGCATGGTGGCGCTGCAGCACTCGGCCGGTCTCGAGACGTTGCTGACCGCGCTCGAAGATCCCGATCTGCGGTTCCGTGCGGCGGCGGCCCTCGCACAGCTGGGAAACAAAGACGCGCTCCCTCGATTGAAGAAGGCGTTTCACGGCTGGTTCCTGCCGGCCTTCGACAAGACGCAGCTGGCTGGAGCGCTCGCGCGACTTGGAGACTCCGAAGGTGTCGAGCACCTCTTCAAGCGCGCTGGCAAGGGCTGGTCGATGGACCGCGCGATGGCCATCGAGCTGCTCGGCGAGGTGAAGGCTCCTGGCGCGAAGGAGCGCCTGCTCACGATTCTCAAGACCGCTGATGACGACTGCCGCGGCGCAGCAGCGCGAGGCCTGGGCCGACTCGGTGATCAGCACCTCATCGACGATCTCGCGAGCGTGTTGACCGAGCCGCTCACCGCCGATGACGTGAAGCTCGATGTCGCCGAAGGCATGTTGCGGCTCGACGTCGCAAAGGCGCGTGAACGGCTCTCGAGCCTCGTGCTCGCCGAAGACGACTCGAAGGCCGAGCTCGCGGCCATGCTCAAGGAGTTCACGTCGTGAAGCTGATCGACGCTCACTGTCACCTCGAGCCGAAGGACTTTCCCGCAGCGGCAGAGGTCATCGCTCGGGCCCGCGCGCAGGGCGTCGTGCACGCCGTCGTCGTCGGGCAGTTCCAGCGGCCTGGTGACTTCGGCGCGGCCCTGGACGTGGCTCGCGCGCACCCCGACTTCCTCACGCCGACGATGGGCATTCACCCGCACGACGCCGCCGCTGCGCTGCCAGACGATTGGCTCGCCCTCGAGCGCTTCGCCCGCCTGCCCGAGATCGCCGCCGTCGGAGAGACCGGCCTCGACTACTTCTACAACCACAGCCCGAAGGAGGCGCAGCTCGAGGCCTTCCACCGGCAATGTCAGCTCGCGAAGCAGGTGGGCAAGCCCGTCATCATTCACGTGCGTGACGCGCATGACGACTGCGTCGAGGTGCTGCGCTCCGAGGGCATGCGCGAGGGCATGATTCACTGCTTCACGGGCGACACCGACGCCGCGCGCAAGTACCTCGACCTGGGCTTCTTCATCAGCATCTCGGGCGTGGTGACGTACAAGAAGTCGGAAGCGCTTCAGGCGGCCGTCGCGTTCACGCCGCTCGAGCGACTGATGATCGAGACTGACAGCCCGTTCCTCGCGCCCATTCCCTTCCGCGGGAAGAAGAACGAGCCAGGCTACGTCGCCGAGACCGCGAAGAAGGTCGGCGAGCTCAAGGGCGTCGACGCCGAGACCGCCGCGCTCACGTGCGCTCGGAATACGAAGCAGCTGCTGAAGCTTGCCGCGGACGTCTGAGACGTCTCGACGGTCGGATTCGGAGCGTCGCGCTTCCCCTCGAACGTGCGCAGCTCCGCGTTCGCACATCGGCCGGCTCCCTCGCGCTCAAGAGCCGGTTTGCGGCCCGAGGTGTTTTTCCGGGCCGGGTAATGCCGCACTCGCGTCGACGTTCTGCTAGGCACCATGGCCGTGATGCGCCGTCTGCCCGTCCTTTTCCTCGTCGCCGCCACCGGCTGCGCCAGCGTCAGCAACTTCTTCTCTGGCAACGACGACCCGCTGTACTCGACCGAAGCCGACGAGAACCTCAAGCGCGGCAACGAGGCGATGGAGGGCCACAACTACCTCGAGGCGGCGAAGTACTTCGAGTTCACCCGCACCAAGTTCCCGTTCCTCGAGGCGTCGAAAGAGGCCGAGCTGCGCCTGGGCGACTGCTCGTGGGACCAGGAGAAGTTCGTCGAGGCGCGCGATCGCTACCAGAACTTCGTGCGTCTGCACCCGACGCACCCGAAGGTCGACTACGCCGCCTTCCGCGCTGCCGAGTCGCACTTCCGCGACATTCCGTCTGACTTCTTCCTGCTGCCTCCCGCCATCGAGAAGGACCAGGTCGAGCTCAAGGGCGCGCTCATCTCGCTCAACGAGTTCACGCGGCTGTACCCGAAGTCCGAGTTCCAGGAGCCCGCGAAGAAGATCATTCAAGACGTTCGCCGTCGCCTCGCGCGCCACGAACTCTACGTCGCCGAGTTCTATCGAAAGCGTGAGAAGTGGCCCGCCGTCGTGAACCGCCTCTCGGTCGTGCAGAAGAACTTCTCGGGCATCGGCTTCGACGCCGACGTCGCCTTCGGGCTCTACGACGCGCACGTCGCGCTCAAGCAGGCCGACAAGGCACGTGATGCGCTCGCGCTCTTCGTCACGCAGTTCCCTTCCGATGAGCAGGCTCCGAAGGCGAAGTCGTTGCTCGCCGCCCTGGGTCCTCCGCCTGCTGCGCCTGCGCCGACGCCCGAGCCGGCCCCCGCGACGCCGTGAAAGACGAAGGGCAGAAGCTGCTCGGCTTCGTGCTCGCGGTCGTCGTCGTCGGGCTCGTGTTCGCCGTCTTCGGCTCGCGCCTGTTGGGCGCCGCCGCCGGGCCCGAGAACGAGCTCATCACCCTGCTCAAACGCCAGGAGCAGCCCG
>JBEOKA010000474.1:0-3712 GCA_040275325.1 Myxococcaceae bacterium
CACCGCGCCCGGCGCCAGCTTCGCGAGCACGTCGCCGATCTTCACCTTCGAGCCCTCGGTGAAGGTGATGGCCTCGATGGTGCCCGACTCGGGCGCCTGCACGTCGATGGTCACCTTGTCGGTCTCGAGCACGGCCACCGGCTCGTCGACGGCGACCGAATCTCCGACCTTCTTGTGCCACTTGCCGACGACGGCCTCGGTGATGCTCTCTCCGAGCGTCGGAACCTTGATCTCAACGGACATGTGCCCCTCGCGACAACGCTTCTTCGACGAGCAGCTTCTGCTCGTACTGGTGGGTGGACAGGAAACCGGTGGCAGGGCTCGCCGACTCGGGCCGGCCCACGTACTTCAGGGTCGGGCGCGTCGGCAGCTCGTTCACCAGGTTCATCAGCGGCTCGAGCACGTAGCGCCACGCACCGCTGTTCTTCGGCTCCTCCTGCACCCAGAGCACTTCCTTGAGTGAGGAGAACGACTTCAGCAACGAGCGCAGCTCTTCTTCGGGCAGCGGGTAGAGCTGCTCGAGCCGGGCGATGTGCACGCTGAAGTCCTTCGACGCGTCACGCTTCTGCGCGAGGTCGAAGTACACCTTGCCGCTGCAGAGCACGAGCCGGGTGACGGCCTGCGAGCGAATGTCGACGTTCGGGTCGACGATGAGGCGCTTGAAGGTGCCCTGCGTCAGCTCGCTCCAGGGGCTGGCCGCGTCGGCGTTGCGCAGGAGCGACTTGGGCGTCATCACCACCAGCGGCTTGCGAATCGTGCGCAGCGCCTGCCGACGGAGCAGGTGGAAGATCTGCGCCGCGTTCGTCGGGTAGCAGACCTGCATGTTGTCTTCGGCCGCCAGCTCGAGGAAGCGCTCGAGGCGCGCCGACGAGTGCTCGGGGCCTGCGCCTTCGTAGCCGTGGGGCAGGAGCAGGGTGAGCCCGCTCATGCGCTTCCACTTGTCTTCGCTGGCCGCGAGGAACTGGTCGATCATCACCTGCGCGTTGTTGGCGAAGTCGCCGAACTGCGCCTCCCAGACGACGAGCGCGTCGGGGTAGTCGAGGCTGTAGCCGTACTCGAAGGCCATGCAGGCCATCTCCGAGAGAGGGCTGTTCACGACGAGCGCCTTGCCGGGCCCGAACGAGCCGAGCGGGAAGGCCTGCTTGCCGGTCTTCTGATCGTGCAGCACGGCCTGACGGTGCGCGAAGGTTCCGCGCTCGGTGTCCTGGCCCGAGACGCGAATGTTGAGGCCCTCGGTCAGCAGCGCCGCATAGGCCAGCATCTCGCCGGTGCCCCAGTTGATGAGCGCCTTGTCCGCGAGCATCTCCTGGCGCGCGTTGACGACGCCCTTCTGCACGTTCGGGTGAAGCGTGAAGCCCTCGGGCGTGCGCGCAAGCGGCTCGAGCAGGCTCTTCAGCTTCTCGAGCGGCAGGCCGGTGGTGACCTGCGGCGAGTCTTTGTCGAAGCCACCGTTGTATTTGCGCCACACGCCCTGCAGGTGGCTCGGGTCTTTCACCAGCGTCGAGCCTGCGCCCTTCGACTTCGTGAACGCTTCCGAGAATCGGTTCAGCGTCGCGTCGGCGACCTGCTTCGCCTCGGCGTCCGTGAGGCGGCCCTGCGCGACGAGCTCCTTCGCGTAGATGGCGCGCGAGGTCGGCTTCTGATCGACCACCGCGTACATCTTCGGCTGCGTGAAGCGCGGCTCATCGCCTTCGTTGTGGCCGTACTTTCGGTAGCAGACGAGGTCGATGACGACGTCGGTGTGGAACTTCTGGCGGTACTCCGCCGCGATGCGCATCACGTGCACGCACGCTTCGACGTCGTCGCCGTTGACGTGGAAGATGGGAATGTCGAGCAGCTGCGCCTGCGCGGTGCAGTACAGCGGCGTGCGGCCCTGCTCGGCCTCGGTCGTGTAGCCGACCTGGTTGTTGATGATGAGGTGCACCGTGCCGCCGGTGTCGTAGGCCTTGATGCCGCCGAGGTTGAGCGTCTCGGCGATGAGGCCCTGGCCCGAGAACGCGGCGTCACCGTGAATGACGAAGGGCACGATGGCGTGGCGCGCGTCGTCTCCACCGCCCACCCGATCCTGCTTGGCGCGCACGCGGCCTTCGACGACGGGGTGCACGAACCCGAGGTGCGACGGGTTGAACGCCATCGTCAGGTGAATGCGTTTGCCCGCGGCCGTGGCGAAATCGTTCGAGTACCCCATGTGGTACTTCACGTCGCCGCGGTTCAGGTACTTCGACGGGTCGGCGGGGCCGGCGATCTCGGCGAAGATCTCTTCGGGCGGCTTGCCCATGATGTTCGCGAGCACGTTCAAGCGGCCGCGGTGGGCCATGCCGAACACGACCTCTTTCACGCCGAGGTCGCCGCCGAGCTCGAGGAACTCCTGAATCATCGCGAGCTGCGCTTCGCCACCTTCGGCCGAGAAGCGCTTCTGGCCCTGGAACTTGGTGTGAATCGTGTGCTCGAAGGCCTCGGCCTCGGCGAGCTTCGTGTAGATGCGCCGCTGCTCGTCGGCCGTGAAGTTCGTGCGGTTCTCGGAGTGCTCCATGCGGCGCAAGAGCCAGCGCCGACGCTCCGAGTTGTACATGTGCGCGTACTCGACGCCGATGTGCCGCGTGTACGTGTTGCGAAGGCGCTCGAGCAGCTGCTTCACCGTCACGCGCTGCTCATCGAACGTGAGCCCCGGAGACACCTGCGAGGCGAGCTCGGCGTCGGTGAAGACCTGCGCGTTGGCCACCATCGCCGCGTCAGCGACGTGATCGAGCGGCGGGCGGGGGAAGCCGAGCGGGTCGAGCGTGGCGGCGAGGTGCCCGCGCAGGCGGTAGCTGGTGACGACCTGGTCGACGCGGAACTGCAGCTCGTTGGCTTGACCTGCACCACTCGAAGCCACCGCGCCGTTCGTCTTTCCATTGACGTGGCCGTTCAGCTTTGGCCGGGGCAGCTCGAGCCCGTCGATCACGAGGGGCTTGCCCTCGCGCGCAAGAGAGGTGAAGAGGTCGCGCCAGCTGGGTTCGACGGAGTTCGGGTCGGTGAGGTACCGGGCGTACTGGGCCTCGAGAAAGTCGACGTTGGCGCCAGTCAGGAAGGAATCGGAGACAGAAGGCATGCGACGGTCCTTTTATTCGGAGGCGGTTGGGCGCTCCATGATTCGTTGTGCCCTTGTGCTGGGGGTGCTCGCCGGAGGGACGGCGCTCGCCGATCCCCCCAAGTTCTCTCAGGGCGGGTTCTTGTTTTCAGTGAGTTACGGGCCGGGGTTCTGGGCCTTCGACCGGGCGCTCCTGGCAGGGCAGATGAAGGCGCCCGCAACCGCTGCCGACGCAGATGTCTTCATAGCGGACGCAGTGACCAGCCACACCGTTTCCTTGCGCGCTGGCTACAACATCCTCGGGCACGCTTCGCTCGGCGCCGACTTCACCGCCACCGGCTGGGACATCACGACGCCTCAACGCGGCGGAGCAGGAATGCTCACGGGTTACGTGGCATGGCACCCCCTCGAGCTGGTGTGGATGAAGAAAGAGACCCGACCCATCGGCCTCGATGTGTCGACGATGTTCGGCGTTGGCTACGGCATTTGTGGCGAGAACCGCGGCATGGACGGCCTGGTGCTGCAGTGGGGCCTCAACGCCGACTATTTCTTTGCCCGCTATTTCGGCGTTGGCCTCTTCGCCAAGGGCACCTTCCTGCAGTGGGACAAGTTCTATCTCGACTACAACAACCGCGATCTGCC
>JBEOKA010000475.1:0-11268 GCA_040275325.1 Myxococcaceae bacterium
CCGAGAGAATGACGACGTCGTACTCGCCGACCTCGAAGCGCGCCTCGACCTTCACGAGGGGAGCGGCGCCGCCCTTGGGCATCGCCACGGCCGAGGGCAGCGGTATCGCGCCTGACTCGGCGTAGTCGTACTTCGGCTCGACGTAGCAGGGGTCGACCTCCCAGTATTCGACGAGACGCGGGGCCGAGAGCGTGTCGACGCGTGCGAACACCTCGCGCGGGAGCGTCTTCACCTGCTCCTTCTTCAGCACCACGGGCACCGGAATCACCATGGCGAAGTCCTCCGCCGGGCCCTGGTAGTTGTTCTGCATCGACAACACGGTGCGCGTGCCTTCACGCATCAGCACGACCTGCGTGGCGTTGTTGAACAGCTCGGCACCACCGCCCGCGACGTAGAAGCCGCAGAAGGCGTGCGCGGCGAAAGGCGCGAGGCTCAGCGCTGCAGCGAGAAGACGTTTCATCGTGCGACCCCCGGGGAAAGAGGGGCGCACCACACCACGTCAGTCACCGGTCTTCACGAAGCAATAGAAGCCGCCGTAGCCACCCGCGCCGCCCACCGTCGACGAGCCCATGCCGCCGCCCGTGTCGGTGATGGTGACGCCTGCTTTGCAGCCCGGCACCGCGTGCGCCGACAGCCAGTGCGCGGAGTCATTGCTGGTGCCCGCGTTGCGCGGAAACGCATGGCCCGCCATCGGGCGCTCGCTGGCCGTGGTGCTCGTCCAGTCGGCGCAGGTGCCGCCGCTCCCGAGCTTTCCGCTCGTGTCGCTGCCAGTGAGCATGTCGTGGTTGTCGACCTGCAGCCCGTCGGGCGCGTGGTTGGGCACGCCGTCTTCGTTGGGCAGGTCTTTGATGATGGCAGCGTCGGCGGTGGCGGGCCGCTGCGCGAGCAGGTCGCTCTTCGTCGCCGCGACGAGCCGGCCGACACGGTCGTACCAGGGCCCTGTTCCAACACGGTCGATGGCGTTGACCTTCGCGCCGCTCGCGTCGGCGCTCACGCTCAAGAAGGCGCGCCACGGTTTGCTGCCCGAGCCCGCGAGGCTGCGCTCGGCGATGGTGGCGCACAGCTTGTCGGCGCCGCGAAGGCCGGCACCCGCGCCCGTCTCTCCGAAGCGCAGGTCGCCACCAAAGCCGTCGCTGCTGCCAGAGAGCTCTCGCAGCGCGGTGAGGCTGGTGACGAAGAAGCTGAAGTCGGCCTCGGTGCCCGTCGCCGAGTTCGTGTTGCCGACCGACCCACCACAGCCGACGAAGAAGAACGCGACCACCGACACCAGGCGCCCAGAGACCATGAGACCTCCACGGGAGCCCCGCGGCTCCTCCTTCGGTCTGTGTCAGGCACGTGGCGAAAGCGATCACCGCCCGCGCGCGAGCGAGTCGACCCGCTTCACCAGCGTCGGCAGGCGATGCGAGCCGTGAAGCTGGCTCACCAGTTGGAGCGCCTGCGCTTCGTCGATTCCAATACAGGTGAGGAAGAGCGGCTTCACCGAGCCGGGACGCATCACGGGCAGCGCCATCTCGCTGCCTTTGTACGCCGTCTTCGCGAGACCGATGACGGGCGTGCGGCGGTCGAGCGCGTCGTACAGCCTCGCGCCGAGTCCCGGAGCGCGCTGCGTGTCGAGCCAGACATAGCCATCGATGACGACGTGCGTGAGCGGCGGCGCGCGACGGAGCACCTCGAGCAGACACGGCAGCTCGCGCTTGTAGAAGGCGCCCGGCTCGTACGGCGCGATGGGCGAGATGACGGTCGTCCACTCCGAGCTCGCCGCCTCGGCGCTCCAACGGTCGGCGATGACGCACGCGGCGGTCGCGTCGGTGTCGCGGTACTGCACGTCGGTGAAGGCGATCATGCTCGCGTCGACGAGCGTCGCACGATTGGGCTGACGCTCGGCTCATTCCCGCGACGCCACGTCGAACGACCGCGACACGCCCAGGCCAACCATCGCCGGGTAGCGCAGCTGGCTGTCGGCCGCGTCATCGAAGAAGACCTGAAACACCGGCACGCGCACCGAGAGCGACAGCACGAGCCCGGCCACCTGCCACTCGACCTGTCCACCGACGAGCACGTCGCTGCGGCCGACGTTTCCGTCCTGCTCGACCTTGCCGTCCCATCGCTCGGGCAGCTCGGTCACGCTGTCGATGGTCGCGCCCACCATCAGCCCCTCGACGACGCGCACGCTCACGCCTGCACCTGCGAGGAACCGGGAGCCCGCCTGATACCCGTAGAGGTTCTGGTCGAGCGACAGCTGCGCGAGGCCCGTCACGCGCGCCGTCACCCGCTCCCACGCGTACGAGCCCTCGGCGCCGAGCAGTGGGTTGACGAGGCCGCTGCCGAACTGAATGTGCTGGTGCACCAGCCCCGCGCGGCCCAGCGCGAACGGGTTCGGCTCGGTTCGCCCCACCGGCAGCGTCGCGCCTGCACTGAGGCTGCCTCGGAGCGCACCGCTGCCAAGCCGCGCGCGTAGCTGCAGCCACGGATCTGACAGCCCGACGAGCACTTCGTTGCGGTGATGAATGTCGGCCGACTCGGGAATGAACGGTGTGCCGTCGAGCCGCCGAAAGGTGATGGTGGTCGCGCTGACACGGAGCGGAAGCTGCAGCTCGGCCGAGAGCCAGTCGCGCATCGACAGCTCGGCGAGCAGCCGCAGCTCGGCGATGAAGAACTGCTGGTCGTGCACCTGCGCAGGCTCGGGCCGCGTCGCGCAGACGGGCCCAATCTCGGGGCAGAAGACGGTGTGCGTGACGTTCACCGAGGTGCCCATCAACCGCGCGCCGAGCAGCAGCGTGCCTTCCTTCATCGTCGTCGTCTGAGATCCCCCGACCGGGAGATTGGGGTTGCTTCAACCCGCTCAGGCGTCGGCGAGCGACGGGACGAAGCCGAGCACGAAGGTGAGCAGCCACCACCTCATCGGCTGGCCTCCGCGAGCGCAGCGTCGAGCGCGGCCAGGTCGAACCCGCTCACACGTTTCACCTCGCGGCCATCACGCCCGTAGACGACGAGGAACGGCAGCGTGGGCACGTCGCGCAGGTGCTCCTTCGCGAGCGCCGTCTCCCACGAGACGACGTTCAGCTTGCGCACCGCGAGGTCGGCGCGCGTGTTCGACAGCGAGAAGAGGTGACGGTCGACCTTGCGGCACGGCGCGCACCAGTCTGCGTAGAAGTCGACGACGGTGACCTTGCCCGCGACGTGCAGCGCAGGGAGCGGCCCGACCGCGGCGCCATCGTTCGTGAGCCAGCGCACGTCGGCCGTCGACGTCAGCTCGGGCAGCGGCTCGAAGGTGAGGTCGGGGTGGCAGACGAGGCACTGCGACTCGGGCACCGCGTGTTCTCCGCACCAGTCACCGACGCGTTTGAAGTCGGCGGCGAGCTCGGGGTGGTGCAGCACGCATGACGCCGCAGGGACGCGATGGCTGCACAAAACGCCGTCTTTCGCGGCGGCGAGTGTGCGGTCACTCCAGGCGCCGTGCGTTGGCGCGGTGACGCAGGCCGAGACGAACAGGAGGACAAGGATGAGCCGCATCTGGAGTGTCTCTAGCACGCGCGTTGTCCCGATTCGGAGCACCGGCATAACGCCGGTCATGCGAGTTCGGCTGCTGGCGATGATGGTCGTGTGCGCGTGTGGACCGGCTGGCATGACGACTGATGCTGGGAACTCGGCAGGCGGAAGCGGACCCGCAGGTGGAGCTTCAACGGCGGGCGGTTCAACGGCGGGCGGTTCAACGGCGGGCGGTTCAACGGCGGGCGGTTCAACGGCAGGCGGTTCGACGGCAGGCGGTTCGACTGGTGGAGGCAGCGCCGGTGGCTCCTTCAGTCTTGGCGACGGCGGCCTTCGCGTCTGCGAACCAGCGCGACCCACCACGAGCTGCGACGACATCGGCGGCCCCCTGAATGGCACCGCGGTCGACAAGGGCACCTGCGTTCGGGGCGGCGCGGCGTGTGAGTGCACTCTTCCGTACGTCGTGAACCCCATCACCGGGCGATGCCGCGCAGTGCCCGGGCGTCAGCCAGTCTGCAATCGCTACGACGGCATTCAGTGCATGGCCGTGCTCGCCGATGGAGGCTTCTCGCCCGCGACTGGCACCTGCGGCACGATGACGATTCCTGCGGGGTGCGGCTGCGTCTACGACCTGGGTTCAGCGACCTTCCGCTCGGCGTGCGCCCGCACCTGCACCCCAACCATTCCGGGAGACACCGACTGCTTCTCGCTGAACTGCGGCAGCATCGCGTGCCTCGACAACACCCGCTGCACGGCGACGAACACCTGTCGTCCGTGACGTCAGAAGCTCAACTTGCCGTCCTCAGCGAGCCACGCCGCGCTCGACATCGAGTTCTCCCACGACTCGCCGTCGCTGCCCTTGCAGATGACGAGCACGGGAAAGTCGCCGTTCAGTGGCCGCGACAAATCGAGCACGAAGAAGCGACCGTCGCCGTCGTCTGCGAATGGCAGCAGCTGCTCCGCCCGATGCGGCATCGTCTGGTCGAGGTCCTTCACCAGCCTCGTCGCGAGCTTCTTCAGCTCGTCGAGCGTCTTCACGAGCAGAAACCCGAGCCGATTGTCGTCTTCGTACGCCCGCAGCCATGCCTCGCCGAGGTGCGCGGGCAGCTTCAGCGGCGTGAAGTCTGGGCGAGACGCGAGGGTCTTCGCGCGCCTTCGGGCCTCGGCCTTCTCGAGCTTCACCTGAAGACGAGCCAGGTCTGCCTCGGCGGCACGGCCTGACTCCGGGTCGAGCGTCGCGAGCCGCTGCGCGAGGGGAAGGAGCTCGGCCACGTCTCCGGGCGACACCGACCGCTCCTTCGCGCCCTCGGAAATCACGCGCGCGAGCAGGCTCGCCGGCCACCGCTCGAATGAGACGAGCCGGAGCGCGGCACAGCGAACCGGACCATCACCAACCAGCGCCTCGAAACAGCTGACGAAGCGCTCACTGCACGCTGCGACGCTCTGCGCATCTCGCTCGAGCGCGAGGAAGGCCTGCTCGAGGGTCTTCCGGTCGAGCGAGGGGTGTCGGGTCAGCGCGAGGAAAGCCGCCTCAGCCTGTTGACGAAGGCCGGACTGAAGCAGCGCCTTGACCTCAGCGACCCTCACCTCGAGGTCGTCCTCGACGAGGGCACCAAGCGCAGCGATGGCCTCGAGCGTGAGGTGGGGCCGGTTGTCGATGACCGCCCGCAGCGCCGTGACGCGCGGGTGAGGCTTCACGTCTCCGAGCGCCACGACCGCGTCACCCGCGAGCTCGACCTCGAGCAGCACCGTCGTCGGAAGCCGCGCCACCGAGTCACGAGCCGTCGAGGACAAGCGGCCGAGCGACAACGCCCTGCTGCCGATCGCCAGGCCTCCGTCAGCGGTGAGCTGAGCCAGCACCTTCACGACGGCAGCTCTTCTTCGACGACCACTGGCATCGAGCCTTCGGGCACCCCGTCGACGTAGCGCACGAGGTGGCCCATCACTGCCGGCACGCGCGGACCGGCCGTCACCACACCGGTGAGGTTGAGCGGGTCAGCCGCCGAGAGCGTGATGACCTCGCCATTCTTCGGGAGTCGTCTGGTCGAGCGCGCGAGATCGACCGCTTCGGGCAACGCGAACTGCTCTCCTGCGAAGCCGTGAAGGAACCGGCCACCGCGCAGCTCTCCGCGGGTCTCGAGGCGGCGATACACCTGAAGCAGCTCACGCCACGGCGGGCACAGCGGCTCGCGCACGACCAGGTCGCGAAACACGACGCCCCAGCGCTTCAAGAACAACATCGCCAGGCGCTCGGTGACTTCTTCTGGCTCCGGCCGCTCGAGTGGAGCCAGCAACGTCCACCGTCCAGGCCCGCCCCGCTGCTGGGCCCGCTGCAATCGCTTCAATTTCGGTGATTGCAGCACACGCAAATTCTGAACGGCGTCGGCGCTGATGAGGCCGCGCGCGAGCAATTCCCAGAGCGCGTCTTCGACCTCGTTCGGCAAGCGACGGGTTCCGGCGTTCAGCTCGGCGAAGAACGAAGCGCCACGACGTTCGAGCACCGCGAGCACATCACGGGCGGCCTGAGACAGGTCTTCGGGCCATGGCTTCGGCCCATCGGCGAGGCGCGCGTCTTCGGGCCGCGCCGCCGTGAGCAACCAGTCGAGGTCCTGCCGCTGCACGAAGGTGAGCGAAGCGACGCGCGTGAGCCCCGGCCGTTTCGTCGCGGCGACCAGCTCGTTCCCGTCCATGCCGGAGAGGTCTCCACGCCGCGGACCGACCAGCTTCGGCTCGCGCAACGTGAGCCGGCCCCAGGCGACCTCACCACCGAAGCACGCGTGGTCGAGCCACTCGCCGATGTACTGCTTCATGCGCGAGGGAAAAATGTCGCGCTCCCACGCCGCGGCCGGCAGCTCGAGCCCCTGCAGCCGAGCCACCACCGTCGCGAGCCCACGTGGCCCTCTCGCCGTCGCGTGCGGCCCGACCTGCTGCCAGCGGAAGAGGAAGCGCATGAAGTCCTGCTGTGAGAGCGGCTCGATGTCTCGACGCAGCCGACCCACGGTGAGCCGATGAATGCGCTGGAGCAGCCGGCGATCGCACCACTCCACTTCAGCTTCTGGAGCACGATTCGGCCTGAACGTTCCGCGCAGCACCTGCCCCTGCGCTTCGATGCGCGTGAGCGAGCCTTCGACGTCGTAGCGGCCGAGCGCGAGGCGCTCCATCACCTCGGTCGGCGTCGCGGGGCCGAGCACCTCCATCCAACCGCGCACCACCTGTCTCGCCGCGTCTTCACGTTCGACCGGCGAGTCGCCCAGCAACGGAGCCAGCGGCAACCCGACCTCGGGGAAGAGCGCCTGCACCAGTGGCACACGCTCGGCCGCAAAGACGAAGCGACGGCCGTTCACCTCGAACGAACCCGCGCGACGTTCGCCTGCCAATCGCAGCAGCGACGCCTCGAGCAGGTCGCCCCACGGCACCACATCGGCTGCGTCTGTTGGCAGTACGCCCAATTGCAACAACGCGTCGTGCAGCTCTTCCATGTCACGAATGACAGGCTTTGCATCGTCGCGGACCTGATCGATGGCCGACTGGTCGAGCGCTCCGAACGCAGCTTCATCGGTCGAGGGGAGCGAACGACGCACCGAGACCGCGCGCGCACGACGCTCTTCCAGCGGCGCCTCGTCGAGGAACGTCCACGGCGCTGAGTTCAGCATCTGATGCGACAACACACTCGGCTCGGGCAGGTCGACGGCCACGCGCGTGATGCGGCCCTCGCGCATGTCCTTGAGCACACGCACGAGGCCATCGATATCCATGAAGTCGCGCAGACAGTCCTTCATCGTCTCGCTGACGAGGGGATGGTCGGGCGGGTCGATCTCCTTCCCTCCATGGTTGTCCTGACAGCCGACCTGCTCGGGGAAGACGGCCGCGATGAGGTCTTCCGCGCGCGCCCGCTGAATCGGCGGAGGCACCCGCTTTCCATTGCGCAGCCTCGACAAGGTCAGCGCCCGGCCCGCCGCCCAGCGAAAGCGCGTTCCAAACACGGGCGCCTGCAAAACCGCCTGCGTCAACACGCGCTCGGCACTTCCCGGCGAGACGAAGTCGAAGATGTCCATCAACGGAAACGAGTGCTGCTCACCGAGCGACAACAGAATCGCGTCATCACTCGCCGCCGCCTGCAGCTCGAAGTCGAACGCGCGGCAGAAGCTCTTGCGCAGCGCCATGCCCCACGCGCGATTGATGCGGGCTCCGAAGGGCGCGTGAATGATGAGCTGCATGCCGCCGGCCTCGTCGAAGAAGCGCTCGGCCACGAGGGTCTTCGTCGAGGGAATCTCGGTGAGCGCCGCCTTCGCGACGCGCAGGTAGCGCACGAGCAACTCGGCCGCGTGCGCAGGCACCCGCAGCGTCTCCTCCAGCCACTGCTGCGCGTCGTCCCGCTGGAGCACGTCTTCTCGCAGCCGCCCGACTTCGAACGACAGCTCATCGGTGCGGCCCGGCGCTTCACCACGCCAGAACGGAACGTTCGGCGCCTGACCGTGGGCGTTCTCGACTCGCACGGCGCCGTCGAAGATTCGTCGAATGCGCCACGAGGTGCTGCCGAGAACGAAGACGTCTCCGGGCATGGAGTCGATGGCGAAGTCTTCGTCGAGCGTGCCGACCTGCTTCTCTTCGGGCTCGGCGATGGCGGGGTACGTGAACAGGTCGGGAATCGCTCCGCCGTTCTGCAGCGCCATCAACCGCGCGCCCTTCCGCGCCTTGAGCTTTCCGTTCACACGGTCTCGATGCACGTGCACGCGCGAGCGGCCGCGGCTCGTCGACACGCCTTCCGAGACGAGGTGAAGCACCTTCTCGTAGTTCTCCCAGGACAGCTCGCGGTACGGCATCGCGCGGCGGAAGACGTCGTACAGCGCGCGTTCGTCCCACTCTTCGGCGGCAACCTCGGCGACGACCTGCTGCGCGAGCACGTCGAGGAGCGCCTCGGGCAAGCGGACGGCGTCGAGCTGGCCTTCGTGAATCGCGCGCATCAACGCCGCGCACTCGACGAGCTCGTCTCGCGTCATCGCGTAGAGCACGCCCTTCGAGATGGCCGACTTGTGGTGACCCGAGCGACCGAGCCGCTGCAGCATGACGGCGATGTTCCGCGGGCTGCCGATCTGCACGACGAGGTCGATGGAGCCGACGTCGATGCCCAATTCGAGCGAGGCCGTCGCGACCATGATCTTGAGCCGCCCCTCCTTGAGCAGCTCTTCGGCCGACAATCGCAGCTCTCGTGACATCGAGCCGTGGTGCGCGCGCACGTGTTCGTGGCCCATGCGTTCGCCGAGATCGTGCGCGAGCCGTTCAGAGAGGCGGCGCGTGTTGGTGAACACCAGCATCGTGCGATGGGTCTGTGAGAGCGCGACGAGCCGGTCGTAGATCTGCCCCCACATCTCGTGGGTCGGCACGGCAGAGAGTTCTTCCTCGGGCGTCTCGAGGGTGAGTTCCCACGGGCGCACGTGGCCGACCTGCACGAGCTCGCATGGCGTCTCGGCATTCCCGACGAGAAAGTGCGCGAGCCGTTCGAGCGGACGAGTGGTCGCCGACAAACCGATACATTGCAATTTTGCGGTCGGGTCTTTGCGGATGATGAACGACTTGAGGCGCTCCATCGAGAGCGCGAAGTGCGAGCCGCGTTTGTCTCTCGCGAGCGCGTGAATCTCGTCGACAACGACGGTGCGCACCGAGGCCATGGTGGCGCGGGCCTTGTCGGCGGTGAGGTAGAGGTAGAGCGACTCGGGCGTGGTGATGAGAATGTGCGGCGGCTTCTTCACCATCTGCGCGCGTTCGCTCGAGGTCGTGTCGCCCGAGCGCACCATCACGCGAATCTCCGGCAGGTCGACGCCGGCCTCTTTCGCGCGGGCCTTCAGCTGGGCGAGCGGCTCGAGCAGGTTCTTCTGCACGTCGTTGCCGAGCGCCTTGAGCGGAGACACGTACAGCACGTGCGTTTCGTCGGTGAGCTTGCCGTCGGCGGCGAGGCCGAAGAGCTCGTCGAGGCAGGCGAGAAACGCGGTGAGCGTCTTGCCCGAACCCGTCGGGGCGGCGATGAGCACGTCTTTGCGCGCGCGAATGAGCGGCCAGCCGCGAATCTGCGGCTCGGTGGGTTCGCCGAGCGTCTGCTGAAACCACGCGCGCACGACGGGGTGGAACGGCTTCAGCGCGTCATGCACCGGGACCTGGGCGGAGGCACTGAAGTCGATGGGGATTTGCGGGGGCGCGGTCATGCGGGGCACAGACTGAACGGCTGTGCAGAGATGATCAAGACCTGTCGGCGCGCCCCAGCCAGTCGAGGAGTGGGCCGCACAGCTTCTTGCTGAGGAAGGTCGTCTTCGCGTCGTTGAAGAACCACTGCACGCCGAGCTTCGTGCCGGCACGTTCGAGCGCACGCGGGAGCTTCGAGAGGTCTTTGCAGGGAATCGCGCGCGACCACTCGGAGTACGAAGTCGGAGAGGTCGTTCGGTGCGAGACGCAGGCCTGCAGGTCCGGGTTCGCGTCGGAGTCGAACTCGAGCTCGGCGAAGTACTGCTGCGTGGTGCCGCCGCGACGAACGGCCTCGGTCGCGGGAATGAGCACGCGTACACGAACGCGACCGTTCTTCTCGAGGCCGAGCTCACGGCCGAGCGCGAGCACCGATGAGGCGCTCCGAAGTGCGGTGAGTTTCTGGTCGGTCACGGCAAACAATCGTGCGGTCGATGGCGCAGCGAAGACCCGCGCTGCTTCGAGTTGCTCGAGCCGGTCGCGGTCACTCCGCGCGCGTTCGACGTGCGGCATCAACGCGTCGAGCGATTCCTCGGAGCCGTCACACAGCAGCAGCGCGAGCAGGTTTGTTGGAATCCACTCGCTCCCGACCGCCGCCGCCTGCCACGCCGAGAGCTGCCTCCGGTCTTTCGCGATGGAGCGCAGCTTCTCGTGCTTCTTCTTCCGTGCTCCGAACTCGTAGGCGTTCAAGCCATCGAGCGCCGCCATCGTGTCGCGCCACGTCGACTGAAGCTGCGAGTCCGGAACGTCGGCCATTCTCGAGATCATGAACAGCGCCGCCGCCGAGAACGAGCCGGTGCTGCGCTTCCGCACTTCCGTCGAGAGCGCCGCGAGCATTGCCCGAATCTTCTGGTCGTCGAACGGCCGCGCCCAGTGAGAGAACTTCCACCAGAACGGCCCGCCCTGCTTCAGCAGCTGAAACGCGGTGCGCCGGTCGTAGCCGTGTTGGTACGTCGCCATGAGCAGGCACCGTAGCCGGTCATCCATCGAGTCGAGGAGCACAGCGGATGAGGTAGAGTGTTTGCGTGCGGAGGCTTTCCCCGAGTGTGCTTCTCGTGTTCGTGCTGCTCGTGGCGTCGGCTTCGCTTGCGCTGGAGCGGCTTGCCCCAGCGCGTGCAGCCTGGCCGAGCTCCTGGAGCATCTCGTCGACTGATGATTCAGGTACGACGGCGCCGCTCGCTACCATTCCTTGCACACAGGCCCGCAGCCAACCCACTGACAATTCTGGGTCCGAGCTTGGTGCCTACCAGTACGACGGCAGACAGCGCCTGAATTGCACGTACGATCGTTCCGGCGGACTCCTTGATCGGGCACCGGGAAAAGCTGGCTTCACTGGCCACCGAGTCGAGTCAGCACTCGAACTCATCTACGCCGAGCAGCGCTGGCAGGACCCGAGAACGGGAACGTGGCTGAGCCGCGACGACGTCGGAGCAGCCAGCTACCTCCAGTCGCCGAATGAGCTGAACCCCTGGCTCTACGCCGCCGGCAACCCAATTCGGTACACCGACCCAGATGGTCGCTGCCTCCCGGGTATGGGCCTCGCTG
>JBEOKA010000476.1:0-10740 GCA_040275325.1 Myxococcaceae bacterium
GGCTTCGACGTGTTCGAGAAGCCGATCGAGGCCAAGCGACAGATCGGCTACCTGCCCGAGACGCCGCCGCTGTACCCCGAGCTCACCGTGCGTGGCTTCCTGCAGTTCGTCGCCGAGATCAAAGGCGTGCCGCGCGGGCAGGTGAAGAGCGAGATCGATCGCGTCGCGAAGGGCACGGGCGTGACGAGCGAGCTCGATCGCCTCAACTCCGCGCTCTCGAAGGGCTACCGGCAGCGCGTCGGCATCGCGCAGGCCCTCATTGGAAACCCGAAGCTGCTGATCCTCGATGAGCCCACCGAAGGCCTCGACCCGCGCCAACGCAACGAGGTCTTGCAGCTCATCAAGGGGCTCGCGGGCCAGCACACGGTGGTGCTCTCGACGCACATTCTCGCCGAGGTGAAGACCATCTGTGAGCAGGTGCTGATCATTCACCGCGGGAAGATCGTCGCGGACGAGTCGATGGCGGCGATCACCGGAGGCCGCGAGAACGGCCTCGAAGAGAAGTTCATTCAGCTGACGGCGAACTGAGCCGCGAAAGTCCTCCATGCGAAACATCATCGCGATCGCGAAGAAGGAGCTGACGGTCTACCTGACCACCCCCTGGGCGTGGATCGTCTTCACCTTCGTGAGCTTCGTCTCGTCGTTCTTCTTCATCGGCCTGCTGATTCAGTTCAAAGACGCGCATGAGCAGATTCGCGCGATGGATGGCGGGTGGGAGCAGGTCGGGCCCGACGCCCAGTACCTGCGCAACCTCACCGACGGCGTGGTGATGCCGCTGTTCTCGACGATGCTGGTGGTGCTGCTCTTCGTGGTGCCGTTCCTCTCGGCGCGCATCTTCGCCGAGGAGCGCCGTCAGAAGACGCTCGAGCTGCTGATGACGGCCCCGCTGACGAGCTTCGAGATCGTGCTCGGCAAGTACCTGGGTGGGCTGTGCATCGTCATCGCGACGATCAGCACCACGCTCGTCTATCCCCTGCTCCTCACCGCGTTCGGCTCGTCGTTCTCGGCCACCACCGCAGAGAAGACGATGACGCTCGAGTGGCCGGTGGTGCTGCTCGGCTTCCTCGCGCTGGCGCTGTGGGGCGCGGCGATTCACTCCATCGGCACGTTCATCTCGTCGCTCACTGAATCCGTGATCATCGCGGGGCTCGTGACGTTGTGCGTCTCGCTCGTGTGGCTCGTCATCAAGCTCGCGGCCCCGAACGCGGGCGGCCTCGTGCGTGACGTGCTCGACTACGTCTCGTTCGAGTACCAACTGCGCAACCTGCTGCGTGGCGTGCTCGACCTGCAGCCGCTGGTGTTCTTCGCCAGCCTCATTCTCGTCTTCCTGCTCGCCACGCACCGCGCGGTCGAGTCACGGCGGTGGGTCTGATCATGAGCGCTCCCAAGACGTCACGCCTCGCGCGCATCGCCTCGGGCCTCGGGCTGTTGCTGCTCCCGACCGCGTTCATCACCCTGCTCACCACGGGCGCCAACTGGTACTTCTGGACGAAGCTCGGCATCGGCGCGGTGCTGCTGGTGATCGCGGCGATCACCAACCGCGACAAGCTCGCGACCTGGGCCCGCTCGGTCTTCTTCTTCTCGTCCTCGGCGCTGATCGGTCTCGTCTTCATCGCGCTGATGGTGGGCGCGAACTTCATCGTCGCCCGCCGCAACCAGACGTGGGACCTGACGAACAAGAAGCTCTTCTCGCTGTCGCAGCAGACGCGAGACACCCTCAAGGAGCTGAAGCAGCCCATCAAGATCGTGATCTTCGCCGAGAAAGCCCTGCCCGATGGCCTCGACGACATCTTGAAGCGCTTCACGGGCGAGACCGACAAGCTCACCTTCGAGGTGAAGGACCCGCGCAAGGCGCCGCAGCTGGTGGCGAAGTACAAGATTCGGGAGCAGCAGCAGAAGCTCGCGGCGGTGCTCGTGCTGAACGCCGATCAGCCCAACGAGAGCACCACCATGGTGAACCCGTGGAAGCTCGCCGACGCGGCGAGCGGTGAGCAGGAGTTCACCAACGCGATCATTCGCCTGCAGGCCGTCGGGCAGCAGACCGTGTACTTCCTCGAAGGGCACGGAGAGCTTCCGCTCGAGGCCCCCGACGAGCAGCCCGGCCAGCAGGGTCCGCCGCGCTCCCTCATGAAGGTGAAGACCGCGCTGATCGGCGAGGGCTACGTCTGCGAGACGCTCAACCTCGCCAAGACCAACACCGTGCCCGCCGACGCCGCGATCATCGTGAGCGCGGGGGCACGTTCGGCGTACACCGAAGGCGAGAAACGCCTGCTCGAGCAGTACCTGGCTGAAGGTGGGCGGTTCCTCTACCTCACCGACGCGAGCCTCGAGCCCGGCCTCGACGCGCTGTTGGCGAAGTACGGCCTGCAGGTCGACAACGGCGTCGTCGCCGATCCCCGCGTCGACCCCGATCAGCCGTACTTGGTGGTCGCCCCCTTCTACGGCGATCACGAGACCGTCAGCGCGCTGCGGGCCAGCAAGCTGAACCTGCTGTTCTACGCGACGCGCGCCATCACCGTGCTGCGCGAAGGCGCCCTCGACGGCGTCACGGCGATGAACACCGTGCTCACCACGCCCGACGCGTGGCTCGAGACGACGCCGGACGAGGAGCCGAAGCTGGACCCCGGTGAGAAGGCCGGCCAGCTCGGCGTGGTCGCCATTTCGAAGCGCCCCATCGCTGGCGAGACGAAGCGCAACGACGAAGCGCGGCTGGTCGTGTTCGGCGACACCCAGGTGTTGCTCGATCTCTTCGGCATCGAGGGCGATCGAAACCTCGTGCTCAACGCGCTGGGCTGGCTCGGCAATCAGCCGAAGAAGCTCACCATTCGCCCACCCGACCGCGACATCTCGGCGCTGCAGGTCGACAGCGCGATGCTGGGCAACATTCGCCTCGTCGTGATGGACGTGCTGCCCATGCTGCTCATCGGCGTCGGGCTCACCGTGTGGCTCACGCGCCGCTCCCGCTGAAGGAACGCGCTCATGAATCAGATGCAGAAGACGCTGGTGACGCTGGGCGGCCTGTTGGCGATCGCCGGCGGTGTGGCGCTGTTCGCGTGGAAGGGCGTCTACGAGAAGGACGAGAAGGCCGCCCAGAAGAAGGCTCTTGAAGAGCGGCTCTTTGCCACCGACACGCCCGACCGACGAGACGCAGGCGCAGCGCGCGTCGAGTTCAGCCGGCTCACCGTCACCACGAAAGACGAGACCACCGTGCTCGAGCGCGCTCCGGGCCAGCCCTGGATGATCACGGCGCCGGTGCACTCGAAGGTCGACGCGCTGGTCGTCGATGGGCTCGTGAGCCAGCTGCAGACGGCGCGCTTCAAGACGACGCTCGACGGAGAGGCCACCGACGCCGAGCTCAAGACGTACGGCCTCGATCAGCCCGGCTTCACCGTCGAAGCCGAAGCCGAAGTCGACGGAGCGAAGCGCACCACGAAGCTCGAGGGCGGCATCGAGAACCCGTTCGATGGCACGTTCTACATGCGCAAGAACGGCACCCGAACCGTGCACATGGCCGAGGGCGGCGTGCGCTGGTCGCTCGCGAAGACGACCTTCGATCTGCGCGACAAAGAGGTGTTCGCCATCGACGAGCGGGCGCTCGAGAAGTTCGCGCTCAAGTCGAAGGTGAACGACTGGGAGCTCGTTCGCGGAGACGACAAGCTCTGGCGCCTGACCCGCCCCGAAGCGACGCTCGCCGACACGGTGACGGTCAACTCGGTGCTCGGCGGCATTCGCGGAGAGCGCGCGACCGCCTTTCCCGGAGAACCGACCGATGCCCGCATCGCCTCGCTCGGTTTCGACGCGCCGCTGGCGACCGCCACCCTCACCCTCCCGACAGGCCTCGTCACCTTCAAGCTCGCAGCGCCGGGCCCCGACGCGGGCGAGTCGATCTACGCGCTGCGCGAAGACGCGAACGGCAAGGTGCTGGCCCAGGTGAGTCCCAGCGCCAGGGCGGCGTTCGATCGCAACGCCCTCGAGCTGCGAGATCGATCGCTCATTCCCTTCGCGAAGCAGGTGGTGACGAAGATCGTGGTCGCCGTGCCTGGCGCGCCCGAGGTGATCGTCGAGCGTGACTCGGTCGATGCAGGCCTCGAGTCGTGGCGCGTGTCGGCGCCGAAGAGCGGTCTGGCGAAGGGGTACAAGGTCGCCACGATGTTGTGGACGCTCTCGGCCATCAAGGCGGGCTCGCTCGTCGTCGAGAAGCCCGATCAGAAGGTGCTCGAGACCTACAGCCTCGACGCGAAGCACGCCCGCACCGTGAAGCTCTTCACGGGCTCCACCGAGCTGGCCACGCTCGTGCTGGGCAAGGAGCTGATCGGAAAAGCCGGCAGCTCCTACGCCATGGGTGCCCGTCGGGCGATCGTCGAGATCGACAGCTCGCGCTTCAACGAGCTGCCGTGGACCGTCGATGAGCTGCTCGCCGCCACCAACAGCGACGGCGGGCCTTGATCACTTCGTCGGAATCTTCGCCTGAATCGCCTTGAGCGACGCGGCGCCGAGCTCCTTCGACTGGTAGTTGTTGGCCGCGATCGACGCGACGATCTTCTCGATGCGCTCGGTGTTCGAGGGGTGCGTCGACAGGAACGTGAGGAACTCGGGCAGGTCGCCCTTCGCCTTCAGCTTCTCGAAGAACGTCGCGAGCCCGCGAGGATCGTAGCCAGCCGCGTTGGCGTACTTCGCGCCGTACTGATCCGACTCCAGCTCCATGTCGCGCCCGTACGCCATGATCGAGCCCTTGCCGATGAGGCCGGCCGCGAGCACCGCGACGTCGCTCGGGTCCTTGCCCAACGCCATCGCGCCGACCGTCTCGAGGCCCTTGGCCGCGACGAGTTGCCGCGCCGAGTGACGCGCCACCACGTGACCCAGCTCGTGACCCAGCACGCCGACGATCTCGGCCTCGGTCTCGGCCGTCAGCAGCAGGCCCGTGTACACATAGATGCGCCCGCCCGGCGTCGCGAACGCGTTCACCGTCTTGGGGTCGTCGATCACGAAGTACTGCCACTTCACGTTCGGGCGATCGGCGCTCGCGAGCGGCAACAGCTTCTGCACCAGCCCGCTCACGTAGAAGCCGACGTCGGGGTTCTCGAGGAACTTCGTGTTCTCCTTCTTCAGCTCCTCGTGCACCTGAAAGCCGAGGTCGGTCTCCTGCTGATCCGAGATCAGCGTGGCGGCCACGATCTGCTCGGTCTGCGAGCGCTGCATCATCGTGCAGGCGGTGAGTGAGAGAACGGCGACGATGAGAATGTGACGCATGATGAAGAGCTCCTCGGGGTGGAGCGCGCCGTCTACCGGCTGCCCCTCGCCGCCGCATCGCTTTTCAGTGGCAGAAGACCGACGCAAGTCGGCCAAATGACTGAGGAACCTCAGGCCCGCCGCCCCGCTTTCCGTTTCCCCGCGGGGCAGTGTCCATACCTGCGAACCCGGACACACCGGGCACACACGAACGGGAGACACGATGAAGCGACTGATGATGGCTGCAGTGGCGGTGGCTGGACTCGCGGTGACGGGCTGTGGCGTCGACAAGGGCGAGCCGTTTCGCCAGGGCTTCCCTCGCAGCGAGACGGTGAAGCTGAACCTGCCCGAGAACAAGACCGCGCTGACCGCGGAAGGCACGCGTCGCGACGGCGTCGAAGGGCAGATCTCCGAGTTCTACAAGCTGACCCGCGGCGTGACGGTGACGGTGAACACGGCCGGCGGCGCGGTGCTCAACCTGGTCGAGAAGATCGTCGAGTACCCGCCCACCACCGTGAACGGCAACGTGGCCGTGTGGGGCCCGCACACCGACGCGCTCTCGCCGAACACCTTCAAGTTCACCGTGACGATGACGGCGCAGAACCAGTTCGACTACCTGCTCGAGGCGAAGGGCAAGACCGAGGCTGACTCGGCGTTCCGCACGATCCTCTCGGGGTCGCACGTCTCGACCGGCGACAAGCTGGGCAGCGGAACCTTCCTGCTCGACTGGGACAAGGCGCAGACCCTGCCCGAGCACGACTCGAACGTCGGTATCGCGAGCTACACGTACTCGAAGCAGACCGCCGGCGCCGACGTCTCCATCGACGCGCTCTTCCAGAAGGTGAAGGACGGCGAGACGGGGCAGCTCGTCGACGTGAACTACAAGTACCGTGAGGTGCCGGCCAATGGCGGCTCGTTCGAGTTCCGCATGAACAAGAACTGGGTCACTGGCCCCGGCGTCGAGGTGCTGACGGTGAAGAGCCGCTGGCAGCAGGGCGGCGCTGGCCGCAGTGACGCGCGCGCGACGGGCGGCGATCTGCCCGGCCCGGCGACGGCCTCGGAGTGCTGGGACAACGGCTTCGCCTCGCGCTACCTGAACGCCTCGTGGGCGACCGCGCAGACGGGCAACTACGGCGCCGAGACCGCGTGCGCCTTCGCCACCGCCGAGTACGCTCCCTGATTCCTTCTCCATGAACCGCCCGGCCTTCGAAGTCATCGATGGTGGCAAGAGCGCCGGGCGGGCGTGGCTCAAGCAGCTGTATTCGACGTACGGCGGCGCCGTCTTCCAGCGGTGCCGCTTCTTGTTGAAGGACCCGACGGCAGCCGAGGACGCCATGCAGGACGTGTTCGCCAGGGCCATGTTGAACGAAGCGAGCTTTCGCGGTGAGGCCTCCCCGCTGACGTGGCTGATCAAGATCGCCACCAACCACTGCCTCAACGTGCTGCGTGAGAAACGCGCTGCGTGGCACGACCAGTACGAGTCGATGGAGCGCGTGAAGGGCGAAGCGCACGGTGGCTCGAGCAGCCTCGAGGCGCGCGACCTGGTGCGCAGATCGCTCGAGAACTTCGACCTCGAGACGCAGTCGGCCGTCATTCACTACTGGGTCGACGACATGACGCTCGAAGAGGTCGCTGACGTGCTCGGCCGCTCGGTGCCGACGATTCGAAAACGCCTCAACGCGTTCACCGAGGCCACGGGCCAGGCGATGCGCGACGGCGACGGAGGTGTGGCGTGAGTGCGATGGCCGTCATGAAGCACCCGGGCTCGATGACGCTGCGTCGGCTGCACGCAGGCGAGGCGGTGGCCGACGAGGTGCAGCAACATGTTCAGGAGTGCGAGGCGTGCCGGACGACGGTGGCGTCGTTCGCCGAGGAGCAGCAGCAGTTCGAGCAGGAGATCTCATTCGATCGTTTCGCGGCCGGAGTCGAGCGCGCGGCCCGGCAGGCGTCGAAGCCGGCTCCCGTTCGCCAGCAGTGGCCGCAGCTGGTGATGGCGCTCGCCGCGGGGCTCACGTTGGTCGTCGGAGTGCAGGCGGTGTTGTCGCGGGTCGAACCGGTGGGGGGAAATCGGGTCAAGGGTGGCGCGTCGGTGCAGGTCGTCGTCGCAGGCCAGGGCCCGCAGCGAGATGCTTCCGAGAAGAGCGCGGTCGCCGAGGCGCTGGCTCCGGGTGAGCGCGTGCGTATCGGCCTGACGCCAGACGCGTGGAAGTACGCGCTGGTGGTGAGCATCGACGAGGCGGGAGAGATCACGCCCATCTACGTCGACAACGGCCGCAGCCTCGCCGTCGGTGCGTCGAAGGAGATCGTCTGGCTGCCCGAGAGCCTCGAGTTCACCGGCAAGGGCCTGGAGCACGTCGTCATTCTGCTGTCGGCCTCGCCGCTCACGCTCGATCAGGTCGCGACGCCCCTGCGCCTCGCCTTCCAGGACGCGCGTGGCGACCTCACCAAACTCGGCAGCCTGCCGTTGCCCGGAGAGCAGTTTCACCGCACGTTCCTCAAACCGTGAACCCTTCCCTGCCAGCGTCGCTTCGCCGGTTCGCGATGCTCATCGCAGGACTGGTCGCGTGCGCCGCGCAGGCTGAAGGACCGCTCCGTCGGTTCGCGCTCTTCATCGGCAACAACGAAGGCGGCGAAGGCACCCGCCCGCTGCTGTACGCGACCGATGACGCCAAGCGGATGCACGAGGTGATGATTCGCCTCGGCGGCACGACTTCGAACGACGCGATGCTGCTGTTGAACGAGTCGTCCGATGACGTGCTGACTGCACTGGCCGAGCTCGAGCGCCGGGCCCGCGATGCGCGAACGCGCGGCGATCGGACGAGTCTCTTCTTCTATTACTCGGGCCACGCGAAGGACGGCGCGCTGCGGCTCGGCTCGTCGAAGCTGCCGATGGAGTCCGTGAAGGCGCGACTCGCGCAGGGACCGACCGACATGCGCGTTGCCGTGTTCGATGCGTGCCGCTCGGGATCGATCACGCGAACGAAGGGCGTTCGAAAGGCTCCCGCGTTCGAGGTCGAGACCGATGCGACGCGCGCCGCGAAGGGCCTCGTGATTCTGACCTCGAGCGCGTCGGATGAAGACTCACAGGAGTCAGATGCCATCGGCGCGAGCTACTTCTCGTATCACCTGGCGAGCGGGCTCCTCGGGAGTGCGGATCAGAGTGGTGATGGACGCGTCAGCCTCGCCGAGGCCTATGCCTACGCGTACGAGCGCACCGTCGCCTCCACCGCCGATAGCGCTGCGGGGCCCCAGCACCCGACGTTCAGCTTCGATCTCGCGGGCAACGGCGACCTGATGCTCACCGATGTCGTGCAGCGCCGCGAAGGGCTCCGCATTCCCGGTGAGGCGCCGGCTGGCACGTACTTCTTGATCGATCGGCGTGGCGTCGTCGTCGCCGAGATCACGAAGAGCGAGACCGAGCGCACCATCGCGTTGTCGCCGGGCACGTACACCGTGAAGCGCCGCCTGACGGATCGGCTTCGCGTCGGAGAGGTCCGCGTCGTCGAGGGCCAGTTGTCGACGCTCGATGAAACCCAGCTGAAGAACGCGAAGTTCTCCGATGATCCCGTGAAGGGCACCGGCCTGACCACCGTGTACTCGCGCCACTGGAGCATCTCGGCGACCGGGCAGTATCAGGCGATCTTCGATGCTCCGACGACCTCGGGCGGGCTGTTCCCCTCGGCACCGCTGGTCGGTGGTGAAGCGACCGCGCACAACTTCTTCGGCCGCGGCTTCGCGTGGAGCTTCGACGGCCAGTACGGCTGGTCGACCGGCGTGGTGGCGAGCGCGCGGTTGGGGTCTCCGGCGAGCTACCGCTACTCACTCATCAACGTGGGCACCTCGATTCTCTTCGAGTGGAATCAGGACGGCAGCTGGGTGCCGTTTCTCGGCGCGCGGCTCGGCTTGAACCTGATGAACCGCCAGTTCGACGATCCGATCTTTCCGCAGCAGGGCTTCACGACGATGACGCCGGGCGTGGTGGGCGGGCTCAAGTACCGCATCGGCCGAAGCTTCGGCATCGTCGCGCGCGGCCGCGTTCACTACCTGCTCTACAACGTCGACGAAACGCGCAGCCTGGGTTTCGCCGAAGTGGGCCTCTTGCTGAACTACGAGTTCCGGGACTGATGCCATGAGACACGCCCTTCTCTTCAGCGCGCTGTTCTTCACCGCGTGTGGCGGCAGCTGGTCGAACCGCGATCTCGAGTTCGCCGCCGCCCTGCCCTCGCGCGCCGACTTGTCGTCGAAGCTGCCCACGACCTCGACGACCGGTCAGCCGCTCTCGCGCAGTGACGGACTCAACGCTGGCGAGCCGTCACAGGCGTACGCCGACACGAAGAAGGCCGTGACCGAGTTCAATGGCCTGCTCGACTTCTTCCTCGGCGTGCTCGACTCGGTCCGCTCGGTTCCGCCGACGAGTCGCGACGGCGAGTCGCGAAGCTGGGGGCCGTTCACCGCGAAGGACAACCCGGGTTTTCAGTTTCAGGTGATCATCGCCCTGGTCGCGACCGAGCCGCAGGAGACGTTCGGGTGGAAGCTCCAGGTTCGGAAGATCGGCACGCAGGACTGGATCGATGTGGTGCGCGGCAACTTCCAGGCGTCGCCCGAGACCGTGCGGAAGGGCATGGGGACGATCGAAGTGCCGGTGAAGGACTTCCGCGACGTGATCACCGTCGACGCGAACTTCCGGCAGCTCGACTCGATCGTGATTGGGTACTTCACTGCGGGGTTTCCGAACACGGCGCAGATGGCGTTCACCTTCGCGCCGGGGAACACGAGCGGGTTGTCGGGTGCGGGTTACGCGGCCAAGCGCCAGCAAGATGGCTCGGGCGCGATGGGCTTCTCGCTTCGGTCGCTCGATCCGAACACGACGCGGCTCGACACGGTCAGCAAGTGGCGCGCTGATGGAGCGGGCATCTCGGTCGCGACGGTTGTCGAGGGCAACTACCGCGGAGCGACTCGCACCGAGTGCTGGAACGCGGCGTTCAAGGTGACGTACTTCAAAGAGAATTGGCCCGGCGGCCAGGAGTCCGGCAACGCGAGCGAGTGCGTTGCGGTCGAGGGCCTGTGATTCACGAACTGCATTCGGCGGACACGAGCCCTGAGCAGGAAGAGCGCTACTTCGAACTGCTTCGGAGACTCACTCCCGCGCAGCGGGTGAAGATCGCGCGCGCGGCGACCAGGCAGATGCGGCACATGGCGAAGGCAGGGATCAAGCGCAGGCTCCCAAACGCGACGGAAGCTCAGGTTCGTGAGGAGTTGATCGAGCTGCTCTACGGGCCCGAAGCGCGCCAACGCCTGTGCGGCAAGAGATGACCGGTCCGGCGTTCTCCGAGCTCGACGACGTCGATCGCCGGGCATCTCGGCGATCTGTGGGAACGCGCGCGTCAGTCGTGACGGAGACGCGGAGCCACCTTCGTCATCACGAACGCAAGCATGAGGCCTGCGAGCACGTCGACGACGTAGTGGTAGCGCAAGTACACGCACGCGAACGGCATCGAGACGATTACCGGC
>JBEOKA010000477.1:0-12316 GCA_040275325.1 Myxococcaceae bacterium
GACGCAAAAACTGCAATCCAGAAGGGCGCGAGCAACGGAGCGCGGGAGTTCGTGAACACCGGGAGGCCTTTCATGCGGCGGTTGCTGGCAGCGTTGGTTGTGTCTGCTTTGTTCGTCTCACCTGCGTACGCGTCGAGTCACCGCGAAGCGCCATTCATTACACGAAACCCGAAAGTCGACGGCACCGACTTCTACCTGTTCAACAGCTACGAGACGGGTCGCAGCAGCAACGTCACCGTCATCGCGAACTACCAGCCGCTGCAGGACGCGTACGGCGGCCCGAACTACTTCTCGATGGATCCCGAGGCGCTCTACGAGATCCACTTCGACAACACGGGTGATGGTCAGGAAGACCTGACGTTTCAGTTCCGCTTTCAGAACACGCTGTTGAACGGCACGGGCGTGGCGCTGTCGACGCTGCCTGACGGTGGCTTCGGTGCGCTGCCCGACGGCGGAGCGCCCGTCGCGATTCCCCTCATCAACGCCGGCACCATCGGCCTCGCTGACGGTGGCTTCACGCTCGCGCCCACGGGCTTCCAGGGCCAGCGCGAGACGTACACGGTGAACGTGGTGCGCGGAAACCGCCGCACGGGCACGAGCACGCCCATCACCAACGCGAACGGAGGCTCGGCCACCTTCGCCAAGCCGCTCGACAACATCGGCTCGAAGACCTTCCCCGGCAACTCGTACGCGAACTACGCGCGCGCTCACATCTACGACATCACGATTCCGGGCTGCGCCACGCCCGGCAAGCTCTTCGTCGGCCAGCGCGCCGAGGGCTTCGCGGTGAACCTCGGCACCATCTTCGACCTCGTCAACGCTCCGGCGGCGCTCATCACGAGTGAAGCGCAGCCGTGCACGGTCGCGGGTTCGGCGAACAACTGCCGCAACGTCGCGCCGAACACCATCGCGTCGAAGAACGTGACGACGCTCGCGCTCGAGGTGCCGGCGACGTGTCTGCAGGCGAACGCCGGCGGCAACGGCGTCATCGGTGGGTGGACCACGGCGAGCGTTCGCCAGGCCCGCGTCATCAACCCGACCGCGAACTACACGGTGCCTGCGCGTGAAGGTGGCGCGTGGACGCAGGTGTCGCGTCTGGGCAGCCCGCTGGTGAACGAGGTGGTCATCGGCGTACCCGACAAGGACAAGTTCAACGCGTCGGAGCCGAAGGACGACGCCGCGAACTTCGCGCCGTACGTGCTGCGCCCGACGCTGCCGATTCTGCTGCAGGTGCTGTTCGGGGTGCAGGCTCCGAAGAACGACCGTGGCGACCTCGTCGCCGCCTTCCTCACCGGCGTCGCGGACTCGACGATTCCCCTGAACGTGAACCAGCTGCCGAACGCGGGCACGGTGCTCTCCGAGATGCTGCGCCTCAACACGGCGTCGACGGGCCCGTTCGCGCCGCGCCCCGCGGCCATGCAGAACAACCTCGGCGCGCTCGGCTGCTTCACGGGCCGCTCGGCGACGGCTGGTCCTGCGCTCAACCCCGGCGCTCCGGGCTGCGACCCCACGGGCTTCCCCAACGGCCGCCGCCCCGGTGACGACGTCGTCGACATCGCGCTGCGTGTCGTCGAGGGCATTCTCATGAGCGGCAACGACGCCCCCGCGGGAGCGATTCCCTTCCACGACGGCGTGCTCCAGGACGCGAGCCAGTTCGACTCGGTGTTCCCGTACCTGAAGGCCCCGAACGCCGGTTCGTGACGTTCCACCCGCTCGAGAACGGAACGACGTCATGAAATCGATTCGGAACATGGTGGGAGCCGCCGCGATGATGGCGGTCATCTCCTCGGGGTGCTCGTGCGACCCACTCGTGTCGGCGCCTGATGGTGGCACCGGCGGTGGTTCGGCGGGCGGACGCGCAGGTGGTTCGGCCGGTGGCGGCGCTGCTGCCGGTGGATCCGCTGCTGGTGGTTCTGCCGCAGGTGGATCCGCCGCGGGTGGTGCTGCAGCGGGCGGATCAGCAGGCGGTGGATCAGCAGCAGGTGGATCAGCAGCAGGTGGATCAGCGGCTGGCGGATCCGCGGCCGGTGGTTCTGCTGGCGGTGACGCTGGTGGCTCTGCCGCCGGTGGATCCGCAGGTGGCGGTTCGGCGGCCGGTGGCGCTGCGGGTGGTGGCTCCGTCGGTGGTGGAGCCGCAGCTGGTGGCTCTGCAGCCGGTGGCACCGCGACGACGCAGTTCACGCAGTTCGCTCGCGACATCATCAACAGCGACACCACGCGTACGGCGACGCCGCGTCCTGCAGCTCAGTTCCTCAATCTGCCTGATGACGCGCCCATCACCTTCCCGGGCACGTTCTTCGACGGAGGCATGTGATGAAGCGCGCGTTGCTGCTCACCCTCTCGCTGGCGTCGCTCTCGGCGCTGGCGCAGAAGAACCCCGACCTCGAGAAGGCGCAGACCCTGCTCGCGCAGCGGAAGTACGCCGAAGCGCTCAAGGCCATCGAAGCCGCAGAGAAGAAGGGCGGCCTCGACCGAGACAGCTACCTCACGCTGCTCGAGAGCAAAGGCCTCGCGCTCGCCTCGACGAACAAGCTCGACAAGGCCGAAGAGTCGTTTCGCGCCGTGCTCGGCCTCGACCCGAAGCGTGAGCTCGCCGGCAAGTACTCCGGCGCCATCGGCAAGCCCATCGCCGCGGCGCAGGAGTGGATCAAGGCCAACGGCGCGCTCGAGCTCGTCGCGCTCGACCCCGGCACCGCCGATGGTCGCGTGAAGCAGATCTCGTTCGCGGTGAAGAACGACCCGTTCAAGCTGATCAAGGTCGTGAAGTTCTTCCTCAAGATGGACGGTGGCTCATGGAAGCCGGTGCAGGGCGTGCTGACGAACGGCGCGGCCAGCATCGACACCGACGCCGCCACCGTCGAGTGGTGGGCCGAGACGCAGGACGACAACAAGAACCAGGTCGCCTTCCTCGGCTCGGCCGTTCGCCCCGTGAAGAACGTCGCGCCTGCCGTCGTGGCCGCTGTCGAGAAGAAGGTCGTCGACGCTCCGAAAGAAGAGCCGAAGCCGGCGCTCACCCCCGAGCCGAAGTCGGAGCCCGTCGCCGCCGTCACCACCGAGACCGCGTCGTCGCCGCTGCGCCCCATCAGCTACGGGCTGCTCGGCGCGGGCGTCATCGGGCTCGGCGTCGCGACGTACTTCGGCGTCACCTACAACTCGCAGCGGCAGCTCATTCGTGACGACCTCGCGGCGAACCGCGGCACACAGGCAGAGCTCTACGAGCGCGACCAGGCGGCGATTCGCAACGGCACCATCGCCAACGTGCTCTTCATCGCAGGTGGAGCACTTGTCGCGAGCGGCGCTGTGCTCTGGTTCGTCGGTGGCTCTTCGTCGTCGACGTCGATGGGCCTCGTGCCGATGGGCACCAACGGGGTCGCTGTCACCGGCTCGTTCTGATTCTTCACTCCTCACCCAGGTCAAACTGCATGCGACGTCTCCTGCCGTTGCTCGTGTCGTGTCTCGTCGGCTGTGCGACGACGAAGGCCGCCGAGTCGAAACCCGCTGATGCTGCTCCCGCCGAGGCGAAGACCGCCGACGCGAAGGGCGCTGCCAAGAAGCCGCTGTTCGAGCGCCTCGGAGGCAAGCCCGCCATCGAAGCCGTCGTCGACGACTTCCTCGGCCGCGTCGCCCAGGACGCCACCATCAACTCGGGCTTCGCGGTCGCGCACGTGCCGCGCATTCGCCAGCGCCTCATCGAGTTGGTGTGCGTCGGAACGGGTGGCCCGTGCACGTACTCGGGTCGCGACATGACGACGGCGCACGCGGGGCAGGGCATCACCAACGCGCAGTTCGACACGTTGGTGGGCCACCTCGTCGCCACGCTCGACAAGTTCAAGGTGCCCGCCGCCGAGAAGGGCGAGCTCTTGAGCGTGCTCGGCCCCATGCGGCCCGCCATCGTGGAGGAGCCGTGATGAAGCGCGTTCTTTCCAGTGCCGTCGTGCTGCTCGCCGCGGTGGCGTCGGCCGACGTGTGGATGGTGGCTCCCAGGCCGCGCGGCTTCGTGCGCTTCACCATCGAAGGCCCGCTCGACGACGTGAACGGCGAGACCCGCTCGATGTCGGGCAACTTCACCGTCGACCCGAAGGCGTGGGGCGGCGGCAAGGGCGTGTTCGCGGTCGACTTGACCACCCTGCGCACGGGCATCGACCAGCGCGACGAAGACATGCGCGTCGAGTTCCTCGAGACGAAGCGGTTCCCCTTCGCGATCTTGAGCCTCGACAGCATCACGCAGGCGGCTCCCGCGGCCCTCACCGTCGGAGCCACCGCGACGGCTCAGGCCATCGGCAGCTTCGAGGTGCACGGTGTTCGCCGCGCGGTCTCGTTGCCCATCAAGGTTCGCCTCGAGTCCGACTCGCGCCTGGTGGCGTCGGGCTCGTTCTCGGTGCCGTTCGCCGACTTCAACATCTCGCGCCCGCAGCGGCTGTTCCTCAAGCTCGGTGACACCGCCGATGTGTCGTTCGAGGTCGCGTTCGTTCCGAAGCCGGCGCCGAAGCCTGCCGAGCCGAACGTGGCCACGGCTCCGCCCGTCGAGAAGGTGCCCGAGCCGACCGTCGCGCAGGTGCTGCCGCCCGCGCCGAAGCCCAAGCCGAAGGTGGCGCGCAAGCCGAAGCCGGCGCTGCAGTTCACCTTCCTCTTCAAGGGGCTCGATGAAGCGAAGGCCCGCGGTGAACGCCTCTTCCACGCGCCCGAGACCGGCGGCCCCGGCAACAAGATGACGTGCTTCCACTGTCACGCGAAGAGCGACGAGCGCTCGGGCATTCTCCTGAAGGACGGCCACATTCGCGCGGCGAACAGCATGTACAACGCGGGCCAGCGGCCGAAGTTCTGGAACGGCTTCGCGGCGACGTCGGGCGCGGCGTCGAGCATCTGCCAGAAGCAGTTCATGAAAGGCTCGGGGCTCGAGAGCGCGCAGGAGGCCGACCTGCAGGCCTTCATCGACGCCATCAGCCCCGACCCGGCGCCGCCGCTCGACTACGCGGCGAACAACTACCGCTCGATGGAGACGCTGCTGCGCGACCCGACGTCCGGTGACGTCGCGAAGGGCAAGGCGCTGGCCGAGAAGTACTGCATGACGTGTCACCTCGACGGGCGCGTCGGCCCGGTGTGGGCGCCTGGCCTGTACGAGCCCGACTGGGTGGTGCGTCGCGTGCGCCGCCTCGAGGGGCACCAGAACAAGCAGATGCCGCCGTGGACCATCACGCGCCTGCCCGACAGCGACCTGCGCGACATCGTCACCTACCTCACCAGCAACCCGAAGGAGCCCACCGTCTTCAATCGCAAGAAGGGTGGCGCGACGGGCGGCAGCCGGTAAGAAGACAGCTCCCCTCCCGCAGTACCGAAGCCGCCTGCTCGTTCAGAGGCGGCTTTGTTGTTTCTGCTAGAGGGCGCGCGATGAGGCGAGGTGGGTTGGTCATCGTCGTCGTCGTGGTGGGCGTGGCGCTGGGGCTGATGCTGCCTCGCTGGCGAACGGGCCGTGCGCTCTCCGAGGCGCGCCGGGCGATGAAGGCGAAAGACTGCGCGGGTGTGTTGTCGTCGCTCGACGGCATCGAAGGCGGCAGCGAGGCGTCGTTCGTTCACGAAGCGCGCGCGTTCTGTCTCGTGCAGCTGAAGCAGTGGGCGCAGGCGCGCGTGGAGTCGACGGCCGCGTTGCAGCTCGACCCGTCGAGTCAGGCGCTCGACTTTCGCTTCATGGCGTCGCGCGAGCTGGGCGAGCTCACCGCCGCGGAGCAGGACCTCGACCGATTGTTCTCGCTCGGGCGCGACAGCACGGCGCTGCGGGTGCTGCGAGCGACGTGGCGGGCCCAGCGAAACGAGTGGAAGCCAGCCATCGAAGACTGCGACGTCGTGTTGGCGAAGGAGCCGAAGAACCTCGACGCGCTGAACGTTCGTGCGCACGCGTGGCACGGGCTGGGCAACTGGGAGCGCGCGTACCTCGACGCTGCTGCGCAGCAGGAAATCGCTCCGACCGTCGTGGGCCTGCGCGACGCGGCTGATCTGGCGATTCCGTTGCGTCGGCTCGACGAGGCCGATGCGCATCTCACGCGCGCGCTCGCGCTCGAACCCGATGATGTCGACTCGCTCGTGTTGGCCTGCCGGCTGGGCGTGGTGCACTTCGAAGCGCCTGATGCTGGAGCGACCGTCGTCGAGCGTGGGGTGAAGGCGTGCGAGCGCGCGGTGCAGGTGGCTCCCGAATCGAGCGCGACGCATCGGCGACTGGGACGACTCCTGAAGGCGCAGGGTCGATTGGATGAGGCGCTCGTGCAGGCAGATGAAGCGGTGCGGTTGGGGCCGACCAGTTCGCTCGCGCTCGACCTTCGCGCGAAGGTGTTGATGGCGCTGAAGCGGCCGACGGAGGCGCTCAGGGCCGTCGACGCGGCCCTCGCGACCGCTCCCGATGACTCGGAGGTGGTGGCGAGCTCCATCGAGAGTCTGCTGCGCCAGACGCGGGCTGACCTGCTCATCGAGCTTCGGCGCGTGCCCGAGGCGCGGGAGGACCTGGAGCAGGTGCTGCGCCTGTTGCCTGCGGATGATGAAGACGTGACGGTACGCGCGAAGCTGGAGACGCTGCGGCGGCGGTGACGCTAGAAACTGTCGCCATGCCCGACGCCCGCATCGACGCGTACATCTCGAAGGCCCAGCCGTTCGCCCGACCGATTCTCACCGAGGTGCGAAAACGACTGCATGCGGCGGTGCCGGGGCTGGAAGAGACCATCAAGTGGAACGCGCCGTTCTTCCTCTTCGACGGGCGCATCTTCGCGTCGATGGCCGGCTTCAAGGCGCACGCGAAGGTGTTGTTGTGGAACCCCGAGTTCAAGAGCGCGATGCCCGAGTCGAGAGACTACGAGGCGCTCGAGGAGTTGCCCTCTGCAGCAGCGTTCTCGAAGCAGGTGAAGACGCACGCCGCGGCGTTCCGCAGGTCGGCTCCAGCGAAGACGAAGCCGGCCGCGCCGAAGAAGAAGCCCGCGCCGAAGAAGTGAGCCATGGCCTCGAAGAAGCGCCAGACGCTGGAAGACGAACTGAACGCCCTCGTGGCTGCAGACGTGCGCATGCCCGAGGGACGAAAGCAGCTCGAGCTCGCTCTCGGCAGTGAGCGGCAGCGTGTCGTCGCACGGGCCGCGACCATCGTTCGTGAGCGCCACCTCGACGGGCTGGAGCCGCTGCTCGCGCAGGCCTTCGACCGCTTCCTCGTCGACGGCGCGAAGACGGACACGGGCTGTCTGGCGAAGGTCGCGCTCATCGAGGCGCTCGACGTGCTCGAGAGCAGCGACGCCGAGTTCTTCATGAGAGCCACCCGCGTCGTTCAGGCAGAGCCCGCGTGGAAGACGGCCGCCGACACGGCCGGTGGTGTTCGTGCCCGAGGCCTCTACGCGCTCGCGCGCCTCGGCTTCCCCGATCTCATTCTCCTCGCGGGAGAGGCGTTCTCCGATTCGCAGCACACGGTTCGGCTCGCGGCCGCGGAGTCGCTCGCGCACTTCGGCGTTCGTCACGGCGCCGGGGTGTTGCTGCTCGCGCTGGCCAAGCCCGAAGAAGACCCGCTCGTCACGCTGGCGTCGATGAGCGCGTTGCTGTCGTTGGCTCCCGAGGTGGGGTTGCCGCGGCTGACGACGCTGCTGCGTGGCGAAGACGCCGAGACGCGTGAGCTCGCCGCGTTGGCGCTCGGTCAGTCGAACAGGCCCGACGCGCTCGACGTGCTCGTCACCGCGCTCAACGCCGCCAGCACGTCACGCACCAGAGAGCCGCTCTTCAAGGCCGTCGCTCTTCACCGCAGCGATCGCGCCATCTCCGTGCTGCTCGAGTCGCTCGGGAGCGCGACCCAGGCCGATGCGCAGCTGGCGCTCGAGGCGCTGGCGACCCGACGCTTCGAGCCAGGCGTGCGTGGAAAGGTCGAGGCGCGCGTGACACCCACGCTTCGGCGGCTCTTCAACGACCTCTTTCCTGACTGATCAGGACTCCGCGCCGACGGCTCAGTGGTATCGCTCTTCGAGCTGGTAAGTCTTCGAGGGCGCGCGAAGCGGACCTTGTTTCGTCTCAGGGCTTTGCGCTGCGCTTCGCCTGGCGAACAGCGGCGAAGACATCCTCAGGTGTCACCCAATCTCCGGCTTGCTCAGCGGCGAGGCCCCGTCTCACGAACGATCGCTGCGCGGTCCGTGCTTCTGCGTGTCGCGTCACTGCCGCTTCGATGAAGTCGGAGAGGGTCTCGCCCTCTTCGAGCAGAGACTCGACTCGTTTGCGGAGGGCGGGGGTCACGCGAGTCGCAGGCAGGAGCGCGGTCTTCACGTGCGCTCAGGACTTCGCGGTGCGTCCAGGTTTGAGGCCCAGGCGCTCGAGCTGGCGGTACAGCGTGCTGCGGTTGATGCCCAGCTTCTCGGCCGCCTCGGCCATGTTCTTCGCCGAGTGGATGACGTCGAGCAGGTGCTGCATCTGGTGATTCACACCACCAGACGCTGGTTCCATCGGCGTGAACGGCAGGTCCTTCACCGTCACCGGCCGCTCACGACCCAGCACGGCCAGCCGGCTCAACACATTCTGCAGCTCACGCACATTGCCGGGCCACGTGTGCCGACCGAGCGCTTCTCGCACTTCATCGGTCAACTTCACCGCGAGCCCGGTCTCCTGCTCGATGGTGCGCGACAGGTGTTCGACGAGCGCGGGCACGTCGGTCATGCGCTCGCGCAGCGCGGGCACCTCGACGGCGATGACGTTCAGCCGGTGCAGCAGGTCTAGCCGGAACCGACCCTGCGCGACGGCCTCGTCGAGCTTGCGGTTGGTGGCGGAGATCAGGCGCACGTCGACCGCGCGCGTCTCGGCTGAGCCGACGGGAGAGACGACCCGCTCCTGCAGCACGCGCAGCAACGCCGCCTGCGCAGGCAACGGCAGCTCACCGATTTCGTCGAGGAAGAGCGTTCCCCCGTTCGCGGCTTCGATGCGGCCGATGGCCCCTTCGCTCTTCGCGCCAGAGAACGCGCCCCCGACGTACCCGAACAGCTCGCTCTCGAGCAGGTCTCGAGAAATCGCCGCGCAGTTCACCGCGACGAAAGGAGCCGTGCGCCTCGGGCTCTCGGCGTGAATCGACTGCGCGAACACTTCTTTCCCCACGCCCGACTCACCGAGCAGCAGCACCGGCATCGGCGTCGACGCGGCCGAGCGCGCGAGTGACACGGCGTTGGTGAGGCCTTCACCGACGAGGTGGGAGAACCGGTAGCGCACCTGGCTCGAGGGAATCGCGGCCGTGCGTCGCGTGGTGGGCTTCGACTCACGCGAGACGAGGCACGCGCCGATGCGCACCGCGCCATCCATCACCGGGTACACGCTCGCGCCTTCGAGCCAGCGCGCCTGTGGCGGCGGCGCCGAGAGCCCCGTGACGCCCTGCGGAATCTTGAGCCGCTCGGGCAACCCGCGCGCGCTCGCCATGCTCGTCGACTGCAGCACCCGGCCCTGCGCATCGAGCGCCACCAGCGCGTCACCCGAGTAGCGCGCAGTCAGCTCGGCGTAGCGCGAGAGCACGAGCGACTGACGTCGATACGAGCGCGCGAGCAACGCCTGCTCCACCGTGACGCCAAGCATGCGCGCGAGCTGCAGAATGCGGGGGTCGGCGCGCTGCGTGGGCCCCGAGACATCCAACGCGCCCAGCAGCTCGTGGCCTGGCCCTCGAATCGGAACGGCCGCGCAGTGCCACGGGTGCCAGGCCGCCACGAAGTGCTCGGAGCCGACGACGTGCACTGCTCTGCCCGTCGCCAGCGCGGTGCCCGGCCCGTTCGTGCCCGCGGCTGCTTCGGACCAATCGGAGCCGGGGATGAAGTGAATGTCGTCGAGCTGCTCCAACACGAACGGGTCGCCCGCGCTGCAGAGCATTCGCCCGTCGACGTCGAACAACGTCAGCACGTGGCCGCTGCCTTGAACGACCTCGAGCTGCGGCGTCAGCACCGACTCGGCGAGCTCGCACCAGTCAGACGTCTCGCGCGCGAGCACGAGCGCCTCTTCTTTGAACACGAGCGGCGCCGAGGTGAGGCCCGGCGAGACGCCTGCCAGCAGCGAGCGCTCCCAGCTCTGCTCGATGTCCTTCAGCACGGGGAGCGCGGCGCCACGGCGTTCGAGCTGTGCTGACGCCGCCTGGAAGTTCTGCTGATCGCGCATTCGCCTCGACCTTCGACTGGCCCACCACCTGCTTCAAGACGCAGCTCGTCGAGGGAACGCGCGGGGTTGCGAGCCGCGACAGGTGTCGCTGCGACACGTGTTGCACGCGACAGCACGGCCCTTCGCAACCTTGCGCAACGTCACGAGCGCGTCTCGGCACGACGGTTGCCTCGGGCGCTCTCGTCTCAACCCCAACCCTGGAGCGAAGAACATGGCGATTCCGAACACGGTGGCTGCAGCGATGGCGCGGTGCGAAGTGAAGAAGGAGTACGGCAACGTCATCGGCGGCAAGTCGGTGCCCGCGACGAAGGGCCAGACGTTCGACAACCTCTCGCCCATCACCGGCCAGCTGCTGTGCAAGGTGGCGCGCTCGACGGCCGAAGACGTCGAGAAGGCGCTCGACGCCGCGCATGCTGCCGCGCCTGCGTGGGGCCGCACCTCAGCGACCGAACGCTCGAACGTTCTCAACAAGGTCGCCGACCGCCTCGAGCAGCAGCTCGAGAAGTTCGCGATTCTCGAGACGCTCGACAACGGCAAGCCCATTCGCGAGACGCTGGCCGCCGACCTGCCGCTCGCCGTCGACCACTTCCGCTACTTCGCGTCGTGTGTGCGCGCGCAGGAGGGCAGCATCGGCGAGGTCGACCACCAGACGATGGCGTACCATTTTCACGAGCCGCTCGGCGTCGTCGGGCAGATCATTCCCTGGAACTTCCCGCTGCTGATGATGGCGTGGAAGCTGGCTCCGGCGCTCGCGGCTGGCAACGCGGTGGTGCTCAAGCCCGCCGAGCAGACGCCGCTGTCGGCCATCGTGTTCGCCGAGACCATGGCCGACCTGCTGCCCGCGGGCGTGCTGAACGTGGTGAACGGCTTTGGTCTCGAGGCCGGCAAGCCGCTCGCGTCGAGCAACCGCATCGCGAAGATTGCCTTCACGGGTGAGACGACGACGGGCCGCCTCATCATGCAGTACGCGAGCGAGAACCTGATTCCCGTGACGCTCGAGCTTGGCGGCAAGAGCCCGAACATCTTCTTCCCCGACGTGATGGCCGAGAACGACGCGTTCTTCGACAAGGCGCTCGAGGGCTTCACGATGTTCGCGCTGAATCAGGGAGAGGTCTGCACCTGCCCGTCGCGCGCGCTCGTGCACGAGAGCATCTACGACCGCTTCATGGAGAAGGCGCTCGAGCGCGTGAAGAAGGTGAAGATGGGTCACCCGCTCGACCCGACGACGATGATCGGCGCGCAGGCGTCGAATGATCAGCTCGAGAAGATTCTCTCGTACATCGACATCGGCCAGAAAGAGGGCGCGAAGGTGCTCACCGGTGGCGCGCGCCAGGTGCACACGGGTGAAGCGGCCGCCGGGTACTACGTGCAGCCGACGGTGCTCGCGGGCCACAACAAGATGCGCGTGTTCCAGGAGGAGATCTTCGGGCCCGTGCTCTCGGTCACGAAGTTCAAGGACTACGACGACGCCATCGCCATCGCGAACGACACGCTCTACGGCCTGGGCGCCGGCGTGTGGACGCGCAACGGCACGCTCGCCTTCAAGGCCGGCAAAGACATCAAGGCTGGCCGCGTGTGGACGAACTGCTACCACCTGTACCCGGCGCACGCGGCGTTCGGTGGCTACAAGCAGTCGGGCATCGGCCGCGAGAACCACAAGATGATGCTCGACCACTACCAGCAGACGAAGAACCTGCTCGTCTCGTACGACCCCAAGGCGATGGGCTTCTTCTGATGCGCGTGCGTCGCGTCGACATCACGCCTGCGGCGGCTGAGTTGTTGCGGTCGCTGCGGGGTGAGCACGGGCCGCTCGTCTTCCACCAGTCGGGTGGTTGCTGCGATGGCAGCGCGCCCATGTGTTACCCGGCGAAGGAGTTTCGCATCGGGCAACGCGACGTGCTGCTGGGTGAGGTCGAGGGCACGCCGTTCTTCATCGGCGCGTTGCAGTTCGAGTACTGGCAGCACACGCACCTCACCGTCGACGTGGTGCCGGGCCGCGGCGCGGGCTTCTCGGTCGAAGGGCCGCGCGGGCTGCGGTTTCTCATTCGCAGCCGCGTCTTCACCGACGAGGAGTACGCGCTGCAGCAGACCGAGCCGCCGCTCCATCGCGGGCCGCTCGAGAACGCGGTGTCCTCTGCCTGAGGACATTGAATTTCCGAGAGGCGCTCGTCGGCAAAGTCACGAC
>JBEOKA010000478.1:0-17298 GCA_040275325.1 Myxococcaceae bacterium
CCAGCTGCGTCGCCTGCACGGTCGACTGATCCATCACCTGGTTCAGCTCGGAGAAGCCGCGCTTGAGCTGCACACGGTCGGAATCATCGACCGCGCACTGCGCCTCGAGCCCCCGCATGCGCACGATCCACGAGTTGCGAAAGTTCATCCACCGCTGGTCGGCGTCGGCAGCCTTGCCGGTGACCGTGAGCTGCTTTCGCTCACTCTCGAGCTCGTCGAAGAGCCCCGAGAGACCGGCCACGCACGACGACACGCTCTGCACCGAACTCTGCGCCGGCTTCTCGGGCGACATCTCGAACACCGACTTCGTCACGCTGTAGATGACGAGGCACGAATAGCCGACCGCCACGACGAGATAGAGGCCCCATGCTGCCCCTCGAAACGGACGAAACCGCGCGGCGTCACTCGTGGGCGTGTCGGCCATGGATCGAGTCTTAGCGGGCCTGCCCGGCGTTCGCAGGAGCCGCCGGTGCGGCAGGAGCAGGTGCTGCTGGCTGAGCGGCCGGGCTCATCGTGCGCTGCAGCCGGTTGAGGAACTGCATGCGGAACTCGCTGGCGGGGTACGTATTCCACCCCTCCTTCGCGTACTCGATCGACTTCTCTTTGTTGCCGAGCATGTCGTGCGACTGCATCAGCATGATCAGCGCGAAGTCGCGGGTGCGGGCCTTCTTGTCGCCTTCGACGAAGCGGGTCAGCGGCTTGATGGCGTCTTCGAACTTGCGCGACTGGAACATGGCGTTGCCGAGGAAGAACGACGCGTCGAGCGCCTCGTCTTCGGCCGGGTTCATGGCGAGAAAACGGTTGAGCTGCTCGATGGTCTCGGGCCAGTCGCTGCGGCGAAACGCCGTCTTGCCGCGCTCGAGCACCGAGGCGCCGACCTCTTTGCGCAACAGCGTCGCGCGATCCTGCAGGGCCTGGCGCGTCAACGGCGAGATCTTCGAGAGGTCGAGCTTCTGCAAGGCCTCCACGCCCTTGAGCCGCTCCTCGCCGGGCAGCGTCGTCATCATCTTGTAGACGTCGGCCGCGCTCTTCTCGGCTGCCGCGACGGCCGCAGCTTCGGTCTTCTGCTTCTCGATCTGCGCAGTCAGCTCGCCCACCTGCTGCTCGAGCCGCTGCTTCTGCTCGGTCGCTGACGCGGCCTTGGCGCCCGAGACGGCGAAGGCTCCGGCGACACACACTCCGAGGAAGCCCAGGTACGCGGCGCCCGTCGAGAACCAGGTGCGCTTCTGGAATTCGGCCTGCTGCGCGCTGACGACCTTGAGCTCGGCGTGCAGCGACTTGAGCGCGTTGTCCGTCTTGATCGTCATGTTGCGTGCTTCGACGACCTCGCGACGAATCTCCTCGAGCGGCTTGTTCAGTTCAGTTGAGTCGGCGGCCATGGCGGGCGGTCCTGTACCACGAGCGTGCAACGAGGTGACGAGTCAGAACTTCGAGCTGCCGCCAAAACCCGGCACGTCGAGATCGCGCTTCGGCGACGAAGGAAAGAAGAGTGAGACCCCGGCCGAGACGAAGACGCCGCCGACGTTGCGGCCCGCGAGCTCTGCCACGAAGACCCGGCCGTACAGGTAGCGAGCGTCGACGAAGACGCCGATGCGCTCGGTGATTCGAAACGTCGCGCCACCGTTCACCGACCAGCCCTGAAGAATGCGCTCGCCTCCGGGCTCGGTGGGCGCGGTCACGATCGTGAGCATCGGCCCCGTCTGAACGCCCACGTACGGCACCAGGCCCTGAAACGGGAAGTCGTAGCGGGTCACACGCAGACCGATCAGCCCACCGTACGAGACCGACGAGAACAGCTCTTCGTCGGCGAGCTGAAACGACTCGAAGCCGCCGAAGAGATCGACCGCGAGCTCGAGCCAATCGAACGCGCCGTAGCCAAAGCTGGCCATGCCCTGAAAACCGTAGGGCGCGGTGCCGGTCTTCAACACGGGCCTGCCGACCTCGGTCGCGCGCGAGTTGAAATAGTCATTCATCGTCCACCGCAGGCCACCGCCGAGGCTGATGCGGCCGACCCCGTCGGTGGAGCTGTCTGCGAACGAAGGCGCTGCGATCAGCAACGCGACTGCGAAGGCGAACCTCACCAGACCTTCCACCCCTCTGGTCGCTGCCCGACGCGAGGCGGAACGGGAGGCTGTGCGCCAGTCGACGCGCGTGGCTCGGCGACGGTGCGCGGCTCAGGGGCTGGATCGGGCGGCTTCGTCGAGAGGCCCGCGCGCTCCTCGAGCAGCTTCACGTACATCTTGAGCTCGGCGATCGCCTGTTCCTTCTCCATGAGGCGGCGGAACAGCTCCACCCGGCGCTCCTTCTCATCCATCAGCTCGCCGTGCAGTTGCATCAGCGACGCCATCGCCTTCTCGGCGTACGAGGCGGGCACCGGCAGCGTGGCGGGAGCAGCGACCATCATCGTGTCTGACAGGTTCATGAGTGACGGGACTCCCAGGCGATCTCGAGGAAGGTGCGGCGCCGTCTCGCCAGGCAGGCGTGCACGCAACGGAGCAGGCACCTGAAGCCGAACTCACGCCAGATGAGCCGGAAGTGAGACGCCACTTCGCGGCCGGTGATGACACCGTTCATCTGGTCGCTCCCTTCGCGCTACAGGTGTGGAGCGGACGGTAGCAGCGGCGATCGGGCTGGCAATTTTTCGGCGGCGCTCAGCCACCGAGCTCGAGCAGCGGCAGGTCGCGAACGATCACCCGCGCCCCACGAGCGTGAATCTGCGACTCGACGCCATCGAGTGCGGCCAGCCGCGCGCGCGCCTGCTCGTGCGTCACCAGGATCGACGCCGCCAGCCCTGCCCTTCGCGCCATGACCGCGAGCCGCGCTGAAGAGTCACTCGCCGAGGCCGCCTCGACGAGCCAGGACGACGGGTCGATGGACTCCAGCTCGGCCGGCACCTTGAGCAACGAGACTGAGCCCGAGCCAAAGTCCTCCACCTCGACCCCGACTTCGAGCAGCGCCGTCACGGCCTCGAGCACGCGCGTTCGCTCGGTCGGTTGCAGCTCGAGGCGAGCCGAGAAGAGGGTGCGGGGCCCGGTGGCCAGCGTGCCCTTCTGAAAACGCGTCGCGAGCGCCGACCACACGATGCGCTCCTCGACCGCGCGGGGGTCGATGATGACGAGCGAGCCCGCAGGCGTCTCGGTCAGCCAGAAGCGCTTCGCGAGCACGGACAGGAACGTGAGGCGCTCGAAGTACCCGCGTGGAGGGCCCGAATCGAGCGTGGGCAGCGCGGTGCCGAACGACGGGCGGCCGAGCGACTGATCGAGCTGCAGGGGCGTCGCCGCTTCGAGGAACGCGGGTGCAGGGTGGGCCCTCGCGAGGAACCGCTCGATGGCCTGGGCGTACTGGGCCTGCACCTGGGGCGCATCGGCGGGGCGATCGTCTCCCTGACGCCAGGGCGCCGCCTTGAGCGCTCTCGAGACGGCTGAACCAACGGCCTCGGCCACCGACCGTGGGTCGGCGAAGCGCACCTCGAGCTTCTGAGGGTGCACGTTCACGTCGACCGCGCGCGGATCGATCTCGATGAACACCAGCGCCACGGGCTGCCGGCCTGGCGGCAACGAGTCCTGGTAGGCGCGCTGAATCGACGCCGTGAGCCCGCGGTCACGAATGTACCGGTGGTTCACGAAGGTCATCAGCCCGCGCGCGTTCGAGAGCGTGAACTCGGGCGCCGCGATGAAGCCGGTGACGGTGAGGCCGAGCCGTCGCTCTTCGATGGTGAGCAGGTGTGGCGCCGCTTCGCTGCCCAGCACCGCGGCCGCGCGCTGAATCGGCTCGGTCGCGCTCGGAGGGCTCGACCAGATCTCCTTGCCCTCGTGCTCCAGCGTGAAGCCCACCTCGGGGTGCGCGAGCGCAAGGCGGGTCACGGCGTCTTCGCAGTGCAGCAGCTCGGTCTGCTCGCGCTTGAGGAACTTGCGGCGCGCGGGCACGTTGAAGAACAGATCGTCGACGTCGATGCGCGTACCGCCGACCGCGGGAGCGTCGGAGATCTCAGGCTCCCCACCACCTTCGACGACGATCTTCGTGCCCGCCAGCGCGTCGGGTTCGCTCGTCACCAGGGTGAAGCGGCTCACCGACGCGATCGCCGGCAGCGCTTCGCCACGGAAACCCTTCGTCAGAATGTGGAAGAGCCCTTCGCGATCTTCGAGCTTGCTGGTCGCGTGGCGCTCCATGCTGGTGAGCGCGTCTTCGCGAGACATGCCGTGGCCGTCGTCGATGATCGTGATGCCGCCGCAGCCGCCACGCACCAGCCGCACTGTCACGCGCGTCGAGCCGGCGTCGACCGAGTTCTCTGCCAGCTCCTTCACCACCGACGCAGGGCGCTCGACGACCTCGCCTGCGGCGATCTGGTTGATCAGGTCGGGAGGTAGTCTGCGAACGCGGCCCATCGAGCGACGATTTCCGAGCGGGCACACCATCGCGTTGGCTACAGTCACGCAACGCCTTTCTCACGGGCGTGCCCAGTGAACGCCACGGACCTCTTGAAGAAGCTCCACGCCCACCTCGGTCAGGTGGTGCTGGGGAAACCAGAACAGACGAAGCTGGCCCTCACCTGCCTCGCCGCCCGCGGGCACCTGCTGCTCGAAGACGTGCCCGGCGTGGGGAAGACGACGCTGGCCGAAGGGCTGGCCCGCTCGTTCGCCCTCTCGTTCGCGCGCGTGCAGTTCACCGCCGACCTGCTGCCGAGCGACATTCTCGGCGCCCAGATCTTCCTGCAACAGCAGGGCGCGTTCGAGTTCAGGCCGGGCCCGATCTTCCACCAGCTATTGCTCGCCGATGAGCTCAACCGCGCGCCGCCGAGAACCCAGTCGGCGCTGCTCGAGGCGATGGCGCAGGGCCAGGTCAGCCTCGACGGCGTCACGCGCCCGCTGCCCGCGCCGTTCGTCGTGGTCGCCACCCAGAACCCACTCGATCTGTCCGGCACGTATCCACTGCCCGACTCGCAGCTCGACCGCTTCTTGATGCGCATCTCGCTCGGGCACCTCGACCCAGCGATCGAGGCCGAGCTGCTGGTGAGTCGTCGCGGCGATCCCCTCCACTCGCTCGGCGCCGTCGCCAGCTCGGCCGATCTCGTCGCCATTCAGGCTGCGGCCGATCAGGTCACGATCTCGAAGGACGTGGCCGACTACGCGGTCAGGCTCGCCACCGAGACCCGCAGCCATTCCGAGATCGAGCGAGGCGTCTCGACCCGCGCCGTGCTGGCCCTCGTCTCGGCAGCGCGTGCGTGGGCGCTGTGGGACGAACGCGCGTTCGTGACGCCGGGAGACGTTCGCGCCGTGCTGCGCCCCACGCTCTCGCACCGGCTCGTGCTCAAGACGTCGATGCAGGGCGCCTTCAGCCGCGAAGAGGCCGGTCACCTGGTCGACGAGCTGGCCCGCCGGGTTCCAGCGCCGAGGTGAGTGCATGCTGGAGCGATTGCGCCGAGCGTTGAACCCGGGTCGGCTGCTCCGCATCACGGCGATCGGCCGCGTCTATCTGCTGATCACCCTGGGCATCGGGCTCGGCGCGCTCAACACCGGCAACAACCTGCTCTACCTGGTGCTCGGGCTGCTGCTCGCCACCATCGTCGTCTCGGGCGTGCTCTCGGAGCGCATCATCTGGGACCTCGAGGTGCGCCGATTGCTGCCTGACGGCGCGTTCGCCCACGAGCCCTTCACCATTCGGTACGAGGTGCGGCGCAAGAAAGGCCAGGCCTTCGCGCTGACGATCAAGGAGTCGGGGTCGGTCGAGTCGCAGGGCGCGTGGGCGCCCGTCGTGGTGGGTGGAACGCCGATCGTCGTGCGCGCGGTGGCGACGGCTCCGAGACGCGGGCCCTGGGCGCTGCAGGCGATCGAACTCAGCACCACCTTCCCCTTCGGCATCTTCGAGAAGATCCGCACCGTGAAGGTGAGCGACAGCCTCATCGTGTACCCACGCCGGGGGTTTGCGTGTGAGCCGCCGCCGCGCTCCGACACCCCGCTGCGCGGAGACGCGGGCGGCTCGAAGCACCGTGACGGCACCGCCGATCTCGCCGATCTGCGCGAGCTGTCGCCCGGCGAAGATGCGCGTCGCATTCACTGGAGGAAGAGCGCGACCGCCGGGAAGCTGATCGCCGTCGAGCGTGAACGCGAAGAACGCCGGCAGATCACCCTCGCCGTGAACACCGCGCTGGGTGCAGACGAGCTCGATCGCGCGTGCGAAGAGATCGCCGGCCAGACAGCCTTGCTGCTCTCGCGAGGCTACGAGGTCGGGCTCGACGTGGGCCGCCGACACCTTCGGCCCGGCAACGGCCCGCCTCACGAGAAACGAATTCTCTCGGCGCTGGCGATGGCTGGCTACGGAGAGAACGAGTGAACCGGGCGCCTGGAGTGCTGTCTCGTGACGTCGCCGCCCTCGCGGCGTTCGGAGCCGTGGCCGTCTCGGGCGTGCTGCCGTTGCCCATTCTCGTCATCTTCCCCGTCGTCTTCGTCATCTCCTTCCTGGGCTATCGGCCGCTCGCAGGCCGACGGGTCGCCAGCGTGATCGTGCTGCTGGTGCTCGCGGTGCTGCTCTTCGGCTCGGTGTGGTTCTCGCTGCTCGATCTCGTGGTCGCCGCCGTGTCGTTCGCGACGCTGGTCACCTGCCATCGAATGCTGGCCGAGCCCACGCCCCAGTCCTCACGACAGGTGCTGCTGTCTGGCCTGCTGCTCGTCGCCGGTGGCGCAGCGCTGACGGGCGAAGCCCTGTTCGCCATCTTGATGGTGGCCTTCTTCTTCGCCGCGTCGTGGTCGATGGCCTGGCTGGTGCTGGCGCGTGACGACGCGCACCTCGAGGCGCCCGAGCGACGCGCGATCTCGAGGCAGCTGCTCACGGGTGGGGTCGCCACGCTGATCATGGGGCTGGTGTTCTTCGTGCTCTTTCCCCGCCTGTCGTGGAACCTCGCCAACCGGCGCAGCGCGGGCGGGCTGGGCGGCGTGACGGGCATGTCCGACACGGTGAAGCTGGGCGGCGGTGGCGACATCAAGACGAGCGCTCGGGTGGCCTTCCGCGTCGCCCTGACCCCCGACCCGAACGTGGAGCAGCTCGACGCGTACTTCGTGGGCAGACACTTCGACGCGTTCGACGGGCTGGAGTGGCGATCGACTGGCAAGCCGGGCGCCGCCGCGAGCTGGGCGAGCGTTCGCAAACATGCGCGCAGAGCCCCGGTGATCTCACAGGAGTACGAGCTGACCGCCGCCTTCGGCAGCCGCACGCTGGTCGCGCTCGAGACGGTGGCGACGATCACTCGCGCACGAGCCATCACGCTCTCTGGCGCGCAGGTGATGCCGGTGGTGCTGGTTCCCGACGATCAGGTCTTTGGAACGATCGAGGGCAATGTGGTGACCTACCTCGCGACCAGCGATCAGACGCCGCAGGTCGATCGCGCGCCGCCGAGCCCCGCTGCCTCGCAGATTCCCAGGCATGACCCGCGCATCGAGCAGCTGGCGAACGAGATCGCAGCCGACACCGTCGACCCGCTCGCGATCGCCAACAAGCTCGAAGCACAGCTCAAGCAGCGCTACGCCTACACGCTCGACCTGCCGGGCGACGTCGCTGATCCCCTGGCTGACTTCCTCTTCGTTCGCCGCGCTGGCCACTGCGAAGACTTCGCCACCGCGCTCGCGGTGATGCTGCGCCTCAAGGGCATTCCCAGTCGTGTGGTGACCGGGTTCTTCGGTGGTGAGCAGGCTGGCAACCGGTACGTCGTGCGCTCGGGCGACGCGCACGCCTGGGTCGAGGCCTTCATCGACGGGGCGTGGCGGCGCTTCGACGCGACTCCTGATCTCGGCCGCTCGGCGTCGGGCAGCCGGCTCGCGGCAGCGCTCGCCTCAGCGTGGGAGAAGATCGAGGAGTGGTGGCGCTCGCGTGTCGTCGACTACTCGTTTCAAGATCAGCTCTCGTTCGCCCGTTCGCTCGTTCGCCCTCCGCAGCCGCAAGAAACAGAGGTCGGCCCCCGAGCGCCCCCCGCCGATCGCACCGACCGGATTCGCGCAGTCGTCGGGTCGCTCGGGGTCGCGCTGCTGCTCCTCGCGCTCTGGCTCCGCCGGCGCAGTGTCACCCAGGTGCACCCTGCGACCACGTTCCTTCGCGAGATCGAGAGCAGGCTGAAGGGCGCTGGCGTCGCGCAGGTCGATGAGCTGCCGATCGAAGAGCTCTCGGCGTCGCTGACCCGTCAGGAACACCCCCTCGCGCCGGCGCTCGCGCAGGCCATGCGGCGCTACCTCGAGGCCCGCTTCTCTGGGGCGACGCTCGACGTGGGAGAGCAGGCGACACTGCTCTCGGCCCTACAATCGCCGCCCCGCTAGCGCAGGTGTTGCTACGCTGCGCGCCGTGCTGCTGCGGATCCTCGAGGCCGTGCTCCCCGTACGACGAGGCGAACGGCAGCTGACGTTCGCGCTGTTCCTGCACAGCCTCTTCGCGGTCGGTTCCTTCCTCACCGGGCGCAGCGTGCGTGACGCCCTGTTCCTCGCGCACGGCGACCGTTCGCAGCTCGCGTGGATGTACGTGCTCTCGGCCGTCGCGGTCACGGCGACGGGTCTGGCCTACGGCCGCCTCGCGACGCGCGTTCGCCGCGATCTGATGGCGCTGGGTTCGGCGTCGGTCTTCGCGGCCTTCTTTGGCCTGCTCTTCGTGCTCGAGCGCAACCACCCGCCGTGGGTGTATTCGCTCATCTACGTCTCGGTCGAGGTGATGGGCGCGCTGGTGCTCGTTCAGTTCTGGACGCTGGCCAACGAGCTCTTCAACGCGCAAGAGGCCAAGCGCCTCTACGGCCTCATCGGCGCCGGCGGCACGTTCGCCAACATTCTCATCGGCCTGCTCTCGGCGAAGGTGGCGAAGACCTTCGGCACCAGCGCGCTGCTCGTGATGTGTCTGGTGCTGCTCGGCACGACGGCGGTGGCCTCGTTCTTCGCCGGCCGCCTCGGGCGTCAGCGCCTCTTCGCCAGAGCGGCGAGCGGCAAGCCAAGCGCAGCCAAACGCACCGGTGGCGCGGCGCGCGTGATGGCCGATGGGCACCTGAGAACCGTCGCGCTCCTCGCGGCAGTCACCTTCTTCACCACCACGCTCGTCGACTTCGAGTTCAAGGTCGTCGCCGCCGACAAGGTGCCCACCGAAGAGCTGGCTGCCTACTTCGGGTACTTCAGCGCCGTCGTCGGAGTGCTCGCCCTCGGCCTGCAGCTGTTCGGCACCAGCCGCCTGCTCAACCGTGCCGGCGTCGTTGGATCCCTCGCGGTGCTGCCGCTCTCGCTCACCCTGGGCAACGCGGCGCTCGTGCTCTTCCCTGCCCTCTGGGCAGCCTCCATCACCAAGGGCGCCGACACCCTCTTCCGCTACTCGGTGAACGACGCGACGACGCAGATTCTGTACCTGCCCGTGCCGTCGCAGGCGCGCGTCGCGGCGAAGGCCTTCATCGACGGCGTGGTGAAGCCGACGGCCATCGGGCTCGCCGGCGTGACGCTGAAGCTGTGGGGCGTCTTCGTCGGCAAAGACCCGTACCGTCTGGCGTGGATCTCGCTCGCCCTCGGCGGCGCGTGGCTGGCCGTCGTCTCGAGCCTGCGCAGCCGCTACATCAAGACCCTGCAGGACAACCTGAAGAACCGGCGCCTCGATCTCGCGGGCGCACGCGTCAACGTCGTCGATGGATCGACGAGCGGCGTGCTCGAGCGAGCGCTCGCCAGTGACGACACGCGCGAGGTGCTCAACGCGCTGGCGTTGCTGCCCCACCTCGAGAAGCTGTCGCTCGACATTCAGGTGGAGCGACTGCTCGAGCACCCTGACTCCGAGGTGCGCGTGAAGTCGCTCGAGTACTACGCGCACCGCCAGACGATGCGCTTCGCGAACTCGGTCTTCCGGCGCTTCGAAGACCCCGACCCTGCCGTGCGCGCCGCCGCCATCGACGCCTTCTGTGCCATCGGGCGCGACAAGGCCGTGAAGAGCGTACGCATGTTCCTGCAGGACGCCGACCCGCGCATTCGCAGCGCCGCGGTGACGGGCATGATTCGCTACGGAGGCCTCGACGGCGTGCTCGTGGCGGCCGAGGCGCTCAAGGCCCTCATCGACAACACCGACAACGTCATGCGCCTGCATGCCGCCAAGGTGCTCGGCGCCATCGGCGTGAAGAACTTCTACCAGCCGGTGCTCCAGTTGATGAGCGACCCCGACCCACGCGTTCGCCGGGCGGCGGTGACGGCGGCGGGCCAGCTCAGGAGCGCCGAGTTCGTCATTCCCCTCATCTATCGAACGCAGAGTCACGAGACGGCCCGCGAGGCGACCGACGCGCTCACGAACTTCGGCGTCGCCATCGTGCCGACGCTCGCCAAGGTGCTGGGCAACCAGCTCGAAGACGCGAACATCAGGCGGTCGGTCGCGCGTGTGCTCGGCCGGGTCGGCACCAACGAGGCCATCGACGTCATCACCCAGCACCTCTCGGAGCCCGACGAGGAGCTGCGAGGGCGGCTCTACAAGGCGCTCGCCCGAACCGTGAAGGGACGACGGCTGGTGTTGAAGGACAAGGCGCCCGTTCGTGCAGCCCTCGATCGTGAGCTCGCGCGCGCGTGGAAGGCGCTGCATCAGGCCGAGGTGCTCGGGCTTGGAAGCGGCCCAGGTGCGTCGACGCCCCGAACCGGAGAGCCCGCCGCCCGCGCGCTGCTCGCCTCGGCCCTGACCGAGAAGGTGTCGCAGATCGAAGGCCGGCTCTTCCTGCTGCTCGCGGTGCTCTACCCCGACGCCGACATGGAGCAGATCTCAGCGGGCATTCGTGACGCGCTCGCGGCCGACGCCGCCCGCCGCCGCGGCAACGCGGTCGAGCTGCTCGACAACCTGCTCGATCGCGAGCTGAAGGGCCGCTTCCTGCCGCTGCTCGACGAGCAGCCCCGCGCCGAGAAGCTCAAGGCGGTCGCCGAGCTCTACCCACGCGCCGAAGGGCTCGACGCGAAGGCAGCGCTGCTCGAGCTCACCCGCGACGAGGTCGCCTGGGTGCGTGCCTGCGCCGTGTGGTGCTGCGCCGAGGCCTCGCTCACCCACGATGTGCGCCCGCCGACCCTCGAGACCGCTGCTGGCGACGCCAACCCGATCGTGCGCGAGATCGCCTTCGCGACCCTTCGCGCCGTAGCCCCCGAGCGCGCGAAGCTGCTCGCCTCGGAGCGGGAGTTCGACGACGCCCCGTTCGTTCAGCAACAGCTCGACGCCATCAAGCGGGCCGGAGCTGCGTGACTCAGCTCTTGAAGGTCGCGACCAGCACCCACACGCCGATCACCAGAAACGCGACGCCGGCCAGCCGCTGCAGCGTCAGCGGAGGGATCACCCGGCTGAGCGCCTCGCCGGCCACCACCGCGATCGCCGAGGTCGCCACCAGCGCAAGGGCCGAGCCCAGGAAGACCGACAGCCGCGACTGGCCCGAGCTGGCGAATGAGAGCGTGGCGAGCTGGGTCTTGTCTCCCAGCTCGGCGACGAAGACCGCGAGGAACGTGGTGCCGACGAGCTTCCAGTCCATGCGCTGGCTCTATGACCTCATCGCCGACGATGCACGCACGAAGGCCCGCGCTATGCTGCGCCGCCGCAGGCGCTCATGATCTCCACCGTCGAGAAGGTGCTCTTCCTCAAGTCGATCGATCTCTTCTCCCAGATTCCCGGAGAAGATCTGACCGCCGTCGCGCTCATCTCGAGCGAGGAGCGCCGTGATCAGGGCGACGAGATCTTCGCCGAGGGCGAAGCGGGCGACGCGCTGTACCTCGTGATCGACGGCAAGGTGCGCGTACACAAGCAGGATCGGGTGATCGCCGAGCTGGGCGAGCGCGAGTGCTTCGGAGAGATGGCCATTCTCGACGCGGCCCCACGCTCGGCCACCGTCACGGCTCTCGATGAGACCGCCCTGCTCAAGATCACCCGCGAGGACTTTCAGGAGATCATGACCGAGAAGCCCGAGATCGCGATGGGCATCATCAAGGTGCTCACCCGCAGGCTTCGCGACGCGATTCGCTGAGCCGGCCTCGGCTGTGGGCAGAGGTCTCACCCACCCTCTGGTGACTGTGAAACGCGCGGGCGGACGAGGCGGCGCTACACTCCCGCGCCATGGCACAACCAGCGGCAGCATCGTTGGCGCCGGGAGAAGCACCGCCTCCCGACCCGATGTCGGACCCCAAGCTCAAGAAGCAGGTCGAGCTCGCGCGCAGCGTCGCGTACCACCTGCTCAAGGGCATCAAGATGATCGGCATGTACCGCCACAACGAGTCCAAGTACGGCGAGTACCTGACGAAGGCCCACATCGCGCTGACGCAGTACCTCGAAGAGTTCGGCGTGCTGCAGCTGAAGGTCGACGTCACCAACTTTCAGCTCTTCAAGCAGGACCTGTTCAGCGAAGACAGCCAGCTGCCCTACAAGTTCTTCAAAGACGGCATTCGCCAGCTCATGTTCCGGCCGGGCTTCACCGTCGAAGAGCTCACCGCCTTCACCGTGATCTCGCTCTCTGACCCAGACCGCGGCGCCGAAGATCTCAACGCCCAGCTGTGGCGCGCGCAGATGCCGCACTTCGAATACATCATGGTCGAAGGCTTCCGAATGGACGAGTTCTCGGAAGAGGAGGTGCAGGTCGAGGTCGACAAGGTGGTCGACTACCTGCAGCGGCGCCTGCGTACGGCGAGCGACGACTTCCTGCGCTTCGCCCGCGTCACCGAAGAAGATCTCGAGATGAAGCTCGACAACGTCGAGCAGATGCGCGGCGTCGTGATCACCGGCGTCACCGCCGACGCGACGTTCAAGGCCCGCACCCAGAAGGACATTCACGACGAAGAGAACCAGCGCCTCTTCCCCAAGCTCATCAGCGCCGTCTTCCAGGTCGTCGAGAGCGGCGTCGACGACGCCGAGCTGCTCACCGACATGTTCACGCAGCTGCTCGACGCGATGCTGCTGCAAGAGGACTTCACGATCATCAACCAGGTCGTGTTGAAGCTCAAAGCCATGGAGCAGCGCGCAGGCGCCGACAGCGCCATCGGCCGCCTGCTGCGAAACTTCGTGGCCCGCATGGGCGAAGAGCAGCGCGTCGGCCGCGTCGCCGACATCATCAAGTTCACCCGGCTCAAGAACCCGCAAGACATCGTGCGCTACCTGTCGAACCTGGGCGCCGACTGCGTGCCGCTGCTGCTCGACGCGCTCGAGGTGATCGAGCTGCCCGAGAACCGCACCCTGCTCTGCGACGTGATGATCCCCTTCGCGAAGGAGCTGCCCGACCCCTTCGTCAACCGCCTGCAGAGCGACAAGCCGCAGGTTGTTCGCGACATGATCTATGTGCTCGATCGCTCGAACCACCCCGAGAAGCTCAAGTTCTTCTCGACCGTGCTGCGCTCGAAGAACCTCGCCGTGAAGCTCGAGGTGATGAGCATCATCGCGCGCGGTCGTACTGGCGAAGCCCGCAAGATGATCGCGGCGATGCTCGAAGATGAGAACCAGCAGGTGCGCATTCAGGCCGCGCGCGTGCTGCCCGAGTTCGATCGCGAGAAGGCCTTCCTCGATCTGATGAAGCTGGTGAAAGACCCGCTCTTCGAGAAGCGCTCACCGGCCGAGCACGAGGCGATCTACTCGGCCATCGGCTCGACCGGCGTGAACGGCGCCATCGCCTACTTCACCCAACTGCTGCAGGTGAAAGCGGGGCTCTTCAACAAAGAGAAGGTGCGGCAGGACAAGATCCTCGCGGTCGCCGGCCTCGGCGGTGCCTGCAACATTCAAACGGCCAAGTTGCTGCAAGAGGTGCTCGAGGACAAGTCGCAGCCGCCCGAAGTGCACAACCACGCCAAGCTGCACCTGGGCCGCGTTCGCAAGGCGCTCTTCGGCAACGCCGAGAAGGAGGCCTGAGCCATGGCCGAGAACCTTCAGATCGCCAAGGCCTCGAGCGGCGACAGCGAGCTGCTCGACAGCTATGGCCGAGAGCACAGCGAGAAGCTGCAGGGCATGGCGCGCTCGCTCGTGTCGGCGCTCTACATGCTGATCCGCTCGGTGAAGATGTACGACCCGGACAACACGGTATTCGACAAGCCGCTGAGCCAGCTTCAGGACAACATCAACCAGATCATCCGCAAGGAGGGGAAGCTCGAGCTCATGGGCATCAAGCAGTCGTTCTATCTGAACGGCATGCCCGTGAAGGTCGACATGGCCTCGCTCGACAACGTGAAGTACCTGCTCGAAGAGATGCGCGGGAAGGACGTGGGCGGCTTCACCATGCTCCGCACCACCTCGATCGCCGAGCTCAAGAACTTCATCTGGATCTTCTCGAAGGAGCAGCCCGACCAGGCCAACGAAGACGGCACCGAGGGCAAGAAGCTCGTCTCGATGAAGTTGGCGAAGTGGTCGAAGCTGAAAGACAAGCTCGAGAACGAGAAGGACGAGAGCGAAGCGAAGCTCGACCGCAAGAAGTACGCCCTCACCTGCTACGGCCGCGCGATCTTCTTCACCAAGAAGTACATGGAGTCGCTGCGCCTCGACAAGCCGCTGAACACCTCGAAGTCGCTGCGCATTCTGCAGGACTTCGTCGACATCTCGATGGACCACCGCACGCACTTCCTGGGTCTGACCACCACGAAGACCGACAGCGAGTACCTCGCGTACCACCAGGTCAACACGTGCCTGATGTCGATCGTCTTCGGCAACGAACTGGGCCTGACCAAGCCGCAGCTGCGCGACCTCGGCTACATCGCCCTCTTCCACGACGCCGGCATGGGTACGGTGCCCGACAACCTGCTCAACAAGCGCGGCGCCCTCACTCCCGATGAGAAGGCGCTCGTCGCGCGCGCGCCGCTCATCTCGGTGCGCAACATTCTGCGCGAGAAGGCGATCAACCGGTCGACGCTCCTTCGGCTGGTCACCACCTTCGAGCACAAGGTCGAGTTCGGCACGGCCGTGCGTGACGGCCAGGGCAACATTCAGATGATCATTCCGAAGGCCAACCTCGGCCTGTACGCGAAGATCATCTCGATCTGCGCCACCTACGACGCGTTGACGTCGAAGCGCGCCTTCCGCGACTCGTACGGCCCCGAGGTCGCGCTGATGCTCATGTGGACCGAGATGCGCAACAAGTTCGATCCCGACCTGCTGCGCATCTTCATGCGCGTGATGGCCATTCAGCCGATCAAGGTGCTCACGAAGCGGCAGCAGTCGTTGTCCATCGGGCTCATCTGATCGTCACTTCAGGGCCGTGAGCGCCTTCTTCAGATCGGGTGGCAGCGCTGCTTCGGTGGTGACTGCCTTGCCGGTGCGCGGGTGCGGGAACGTGAGCCGGTGGGCGTGGAGCGCGAGTCGCGGAGCCCCCGCGATCTTCTGCGACGTGCGCGTGCCGTAGATCGGGTCTGCGAGCAGCGGGAAGCCGGCCTCTGCGAAGTGCACGCGAATCTGATGGGTGCGGCCGGTCTCGAGCGTCACCTCGACCAGCGTCGCTCCGCGCAGGTGCTGCTTGACCCGATAGTGCGTGACGGCGCGTTTGCCCGTCTTCACCCGGCCCGTGAAGCGCTGACGATGCACGGGGTGCCGGCCATGGAGCGTGTCGAAGGTGCCCTCGTCCGGCGGGCGGCCGGCGACGATCGCGAGGTAGACCTTCACGACCTCTCGCGAGGCGAATGCCTTCTGCAGCGTCGTGAGGGCCTTCTCGTGTTTGGCGATCACCATGACGCCCGAGGTGTCTTTGTCGAGGCGGTGCACGATGCCGGGCCGCAGCTCTCCGCCCACGCCCTGCAGGTCTTCGACGTGGTGGAGCAGCGCGTTCACGAGCGTGCCCTGCTGATGGCCAGCGCCGGGGTGCACGACCATGCCCGCGGCCTTGTCGACGACCAGCACGTCACGGTCTTCGAAGAGCACGGTGATGGGCAGCGCCTCGGCCTGTGGCGTCGCGGCGACGGGCGCGGGGACGTCGACGATGAGTGTCTCGGTGCCGACCACCCGGCCAGACGCCTTCACGGCAGCGCCCGCGCTGGTGACCCGACCGTCTTCGATCAACGCCTGAATTCGAGAGCGGCTCAGCTCGGGGAGCCGCGCCGCGAGGAAGCGGTCGTAGCGTTCTCCCCGATCGGCAGCGGTGGCCACGACGGTGCTGCGAGTCACCAGATCTTCGACTTCACGTGCCCCTTGGGCTTGATGACGACGTCGACGATCGCGCGATCGAAGAAGTTGGTCCTGGTGAAGATCTCGGAGCTGACGCGGGTCTTGAACAGCTCGCGGCCCTCTTCGATCTCGTCGCGCAGAACGTCGAACAGCGTGTCGTGCTCGATGCCCTGGATGATCTTCGCCTCGTTGTAGAGGGAGATGTCAGAGGCGATGGCTCGGGCCAACCGCATCGCCTTCATCCGTTCTTCATCGGTCATGGGCGCGATCTTTCCGGCGGATCCCCGCCGCGGTCAACCTTTCGACTTGGCGAGGTGCGCCTCGACGAAGGTCAAGTAGCTCTTCGAGACGCGGAGGCCGTCGAGCCCCAGCTCCCGTGCGACGCTCATGAGCATGCCACGCAGGTAGACCATCGCGGGGAGCTGTTCGTAGCGGTCGTTCTCGAGGTTCTCGATGTGGCGAACCCCGATGCGTGTGCGCTCCGAGAGCTGAAGCAACGACAGCCCACGCGCCATACGCACCTGGCGAAGGAGATCGCCGTTGAACTCGACGCCTGCGGGCACCTCGTAGGGCTTCGGCCGCTCGGGCGGTTTGTACTCTCGGGGCGCGAACGGGCGCGTCGGGACGATGGCCGTCGATTCGCTGTCCCCCGACTCGGGCCTGACCGCGAGCTCGTCTGGGCGCTTGTCTGCGTCAGCGGCCTGCTTCTCGGCGGCTTCGCGTTCGGCCTTCTCCGCAGCAGCTTTCTCTGCGGCTTCGCGTTCGGCCTTCTCCGTGGCTTCGCGTTCAGCCCGCTCGAGCGCCTCCCACTCGGCCTGCTCAGCAGCGGCTTTCTCGGCAGCGGCTTTCTCGGCGGCGGCTTTCTCTGCAGCGGCTTTCTCTGCAGCGGCCTTCTCGACAGCGGCTTTCTCCGTCGCCTCGCGTTCGGCCTTCTCGAGTGCTTCCCACTCAGCCTTCTCGGCTGCCTCACGTGCGGCCCTCTCGGCCGCTTCACGCTCCGCCTTCTCAGCGGCGGCCTTTTCAGTCGCCTCACGCTCCGCCTTCTCGAGCGCTTCCCACTCTGCCGCCTCGCGCGCGGCCTTCTCCGCCGCCTCGCGTTCAGCCTTCTCCGCCGCCTCGCGTTCAGCCTTCTCCGCCGCCTCGCGCGCAGCCTTCTCCGCCGCCTCGCGCTCAGCCTTCTCCGCCGCCTCGCGCTCAGCCTTCTCCGCCGCCTCGCGCTCAGCC
>JBEOKA010000479.1:0-14228 GCA_040275325.1 Myxococcaceae bacterium
GTCTCGGCGCAGGTCGCGCACGAAGTTCGAAACCCGCTCTCGAGCATCGGGCTCAACGTCGAGATGCTGGGTGATCAGCTCGAGGCCGCGACGTTTCCCGACGCGCAGGACTCGCAAGAAGCCAAACGCCTGCTCTCGGCCGTCACGCGCGAGGTCGATCGCATCACCGAGATCACCGAGGAGTACCTGAAGATGGCGCGCCTGCCCGCGCCGGCCTTGCGCAACGAAGACCTCGTCGAGATCGTGCAGAGCGTGATCGGCTTCTCGAAAGAAGAGCTCGAGCGGGCGCAGGTGACGGTCTCGACGTCGCTCCCCGGCGCGCCACTCACGATTCAGGCCGACGAGGGTCAACTGCGGCAGGTCTTCTTGAACCTCTTCCGCAACGCGCGTGAAGCGATGACGGCGGGCGGAGCGCTACGCATCTCGGTCGCCACCGAAGGCGCCGAGGCCGTGGTGCGCGTCGAAGACACCGGCCCCGGGCTTCCAGCCGAAGTGCGTGATCGGCTGTTCGAGCCGTTCTTCTCGACCAAGGCGCGCGGCACCGGCATCGGGCTGTCACTGTCGAGACAGATCGTCGAGGCCCACGGCGGAAAGATCGGCATCGACGATTCCGTGCAGCAGGGCACCACCTTCGTGATGAGGTTCCCGCTCTCGTGAGCTTCAAGGTCTTCAAAGACGTTCTGCCGTCTGGCCTCACCTGCATCACCGTCGAGACGAAGCACCTGCACAGCGCGATGTGCTCGGTCTACGTGCGCGTGGGGTCTCGTCACGAATCGACGCGCACCAACGGCGTCAGCCACCTGCTCGAGCACCTCTTCTTCCGCGGCAGCACGCGCTTCCCCGACTCGGTGCGCATGAACGCGGCGGTCGAGGCCGTCGGTGGAAACCTGAACGGCGTCACCATGCGTGACTCGTCGTACTTCTACACGCCCACCCACCCTGACGGCATCGGCGTGGCCATGTCGATTCTGGGTGACATGCTCACGCAGCCCAGGCTCGTGCACCTCGCGACCGAGAAGAAGATCATCCTCGAAGAGATGCTCGACGAGGTCGACGAGAAGGGCCGCGACATCGACGTCGACAACCTGACGAAGATGAAGCTGTTCGACGATCACCCGCTCGCGTTCAAGATCGCCGGCACGCCGAAGACGGTGAAGGGCCTGCAGATGAAGGACGTGAAGGCCCACTTCGGCACGCACTACGTCACTGGCAACATGGTGGTGGGCGTCGCGGGGCCGCTGCGTCACGACGAGATGCTCGAGCGGGCGCAGCGCGCGTTCAGCCGGCTCCCGCGTGGGCCGAGGGTGAACGAAACGCCGCCGCCGCTTCAGGACGAGGCGACGTTTCACTACGTGCGGCTCGAAGAATCGCAGGTCGAGTTCCGCCTCACCTTCCCCACCGTCGCCGATCACCACCCCGACGCGATGGCGCTCTCGCTGCTCCGGCGAGTGCTCGACGACGGGCTGTCTTCACGCCTGCCGCACAACATCGTCGAGAAGCGCGGGCTCGCGTATTCGATCGCGGCGAGCATCGAGACGTTCCACGACACGGGCTCGTTCGAGATCGACGGAGCGTGTGCTCCCGAGCAGGCGGGCGCGGTGGTGAAAGAAGTGCTCTCCACGCTGTCGACCTTGCGCCGAGGAAAGATCGGGCTCGACGAGCTGCGCCGCGCGCAGCGCCGCTTCGAGATGCACATCGACTTCATGCAGGACTCGCCCGGCGATCTGATCGGCTGGTTCGGGCACAGCGAGCTCTTCCGCCCCGCCGAGACCTTCGACGAAAAAAAGGCGCAGGCGCGCGCGGTGACGCTGAAGGAGTTGGTGCGGGTCGCGCGTCAGTATCTCGTCGCCGACAGACTCGTGACGATCGCGGTGGGGCCAAAGACGGCGAAGACGCCGATGGAGCGCGCTGCCGCTCAGGCCAGAAGACTGCTGCGCTGACTCAGCCGGCCTTGCGGTACCAGAGCAGCGAGGCCACTTCGTCGAGCACCTTGTCTTCTCCACGCTCAATGGCGCGACGCTCTTCTTCTCTGCGCGAATCAGCCACGCGGCGAACGACCTCGGCCTTCTGATGTGCGGCCGTGTACAGCACGCGCACCTTCGCGACCTCGGCCTGACTCTTCTCCGCGTCCTTCTGGGCGCGGCGCGCGTCTGACAGCGCTCGCACGTGCGCGCTCTCGAGCATCTCCCACGTCGCGGCGTCGCCAGCCTTGCGGGCGTCGTGCTGCGCGGCCTTCTTCAGCGCTTCGGCACGTTCCGCGGCGACCTTCGCCTTCGTCTCGGCGTCGACGACCTGACGCAGGGCCTTGTCCTCGTCCCGCTCCCTCACCTGCACCACCGAATCGAGCCGCGTTCGCATCGTGGGCGAGGCGAATTGCAGGCTGCGGGCCTCGCTCCAAACTGCTGATTCGGCGCGTCTCGGTGCACGGCGCACATGGGTCGAAGGCGCCCGGTCGGGTCGGGAAAACCTGTCAGTTCCGCGACAGCCCGGCAGGTGTTGCCCGGCAGAAATGGCCGCTGGGCACTCCACCCGGCAGGAGTGGCCGCTGACCCATGGCACGTGCGCTGCTCAACCGGCCGGGAGGAGGCGTCACATGGCCGACGGCATCTACGTGAGCATGAATGGAGCGGCGGCCCGCATGGCGCAGCTCGATTCGATCTCCGACAACCTGGCCAACATCAACACGCCCGGGTTCAAGGCCTCGCGCCCCGCGTTCGAGGCCTTCCTCGCGAAGGCCGCCAGCAACGACCCTGATCAGGTTCACGCCGCGGCGGTGCAGACGCAGCTCGATCTCTCCACCGGCGCCGTCATCCACTCCGGCGACCCAATGGACGTGATGCCGACGGGCAAGTCGTTTCTCGCCGTGAAGCTCACCGACGGTCTCGCCTTCACCCGCAACGGCCGGCTGCAGGTCGACGAGTCGGGCGCGCTGAGAGTCAGTGGCCAGCTCGTCGTCGACGACACCGGAGCGCCGATCATCGCGCCGCCGCAGTCGACCGTTCGCGTCGAGCCCAACGGCGCCATCTTCGCCAACAACCAGAAGATCGCGCAGCTCGGCCTCTTCGAGCTGAACGGCTCGATCGATCGCATCTCGCCCACCCTGCTCCGCCCGCAGTCGCCCGAGGGCTTCGCGGTCTCGAACGCCACGCTGCGCATCGGTGAGTTCGAGGTCTCGAACTCGAGCGCGCTCGAGGCCGCCGTTCAGATGGTGTCGGCGCAGCGCAACTTCGACAACTCGATGCAGGCGCTGCAGACGTACCGAAGGCTCGACGAGAAGGCCGTCGAGATGGGCCGTATTCGCTGAAAGGGACCTGACTCGTGATCCGCTCTCTCTACACCGCAGCGACCGGCATGGACGCGCAGCAGACGAAGATGGACACCATCGCCAACAACCTGGCGAACGCGAGCACCACCGGGTTCAAGAAGTCGCGGGCCGACTTCGAAGATCTGATGAGCGAGACGATTCGCGCGCCGCAGCAGATCGACCCGCGCGGAGGCACGCAGCCCGCGCCGCTGCAGGTCGGCATGGGGGTTCGCACCGTCTCGACGACGCGCAGCTTCGGTCAGGGCGAGGCCGTGCAGACAGGCAACGAGCTCGACGTCGCGATCGAGGGGGCGGGCTTCTTCCGCATTCAGCGACCCAACGGCGAGTTTGCGTACACGCGCGCCGGAGCGTTTCGCATCGACGCCGACGGCCGCCTCGTCACGCAGCGCGGCGAGCTCGTCGACCCGGCCATCACCGTGCCCCGTGAGGCGCTCGCCATCACCATCGCGACGGACGGAACCGTGACCGCGCGCGTCCCCGATCGCGTCGCGCCGACCGAGCTCGGCAAGCTCGAGCTGACGATGTTCCAGAACCCGTCGGGCCTCGAGGCCATCGGCGGAAACCTGTTCGCCGAGACGACCGCCAGCGGCGCACCGGTCTTCGCGCGACCCGGAGAGATGGGGCTGGGCAGCATCAACCAGGGCTTCCTCGAGACCTCGAACGTGAAGGCCGTCGAAGAGATGGTGGCGATGATCTCCACGCAGCGCTCGTACGAGCTGAACTCGAAGGTCATTCAGACCGCCGATCAGATGCTCCAGCGCCTCTCGAGCATTCGGTGACGCCATGATCGCCTTCGCGCTCGTCACGCTGGCCGCCGTCCCCGCTCCGCTCGCCGAGGCGTTGTCGCTGCACGCGCCCGAGGGCACGCGGGTCGAGGTCAGCGACTGGAGCGCGCCGTCATGCAACGCGAGCCGCTTCGAGCCTCAGCCCTTCGAGGGCAGCGGCCGGGTCGCCGTGCGCGCTTCGGGCAAGAGCTGCTCGGTGTGGGGCTGGGCGACGGTTCGGCTCTTCACGACGCAGGCGGTGTTGACGCGAACGATCGAGGCGGGGGAACCAGTCGACGGTGCGTTCCGGTTGGAGGAGCGGGAGTGGACGAAGGGGGCTCGCGCTGCTCCGACCCTCGACGGGGCGACCGCGAGCCGACGCCTCAAGAGCGGCAGTGTGTTGCGCGAGCTCGATCTGCGCTTCGGCCCGGCGCCGGGTACGCAGGTCACCGTTCGCATCGTCATCAAGGCGATCAGCCTCGAGCAGCGCGGCGTGATCGTCTCGTGCGCACAGCGGGTGTGCGCGTCGCTCCCCTCGGGGAAGCGCGTGAGCGGCACTTTCCGTGACGGCGTGCTCGTCGCCACCCTGGAGGGCGGGTCATGAAGAAGGTGCTCCTCGTCGGCGCAGCGCTCGTCCTCTTCTGGGGCTGCAGCGTGCCGCACATCGACGCGTACGTTCCCAAGCAGCGCAACTACGAGTTCGTCGGGGCGAAGAACGCGACGACCGAGGCCGATCCCGCGGGTGGGCTGTGGAAGCCCGACGCGCGCAACGCCGCGCTCTACTCCGACTACCGCGCCTTCCGGGAGCAGGACCTGGTGGTCGTGCGCGTCGAAGAGATGGCCGACGCGCGCCGCTCGGCCGACACCACGACGAGCCGAGATGCGGAGATCAGCGTCGCGCTGCAAGCCTTCCTTCGTGCGGCCGGCACCACCACCAACGCGAACCCGCAGCTCGACATGACCGCGAGCGCCAAGAGCGGCCTCGACTTCGCCGCCGATGGCAAGACGGGCCGCACCGAGCGCCTCACCGCCACCGTGCCCGCGATCGTGAAGAAGGTTCTGCCGAACGGGAACCTCTTCATCGAGGGCCACCGCGTCGTGCTCGTGAACAGCGAGGAGCAGCACTTCTACATCTCGGGCGTCGTGCGCCCCATCGACATCGCGCAGGACAACTCCATTCGCAGCTCGTACGTCGCCGACGCCGAGATCGAGTTCACCGGGCGCGGCGTGCTCTCTGACAACCAGAAGCCCGGGCTGCTGACGCGCTTCTTCAACTGGATCTGGCCCTTCTGATCATGCGCGCCCTCGCTCTCATCGTGCTGGTCGCCCTGCCCGCCTTCGCCGGGAAGGCTCGCCTCAAGGAGCTCACCGACGTGCAGGGCTTCCGCGAGAACGCGCTCGTCGGCTACGGCCTGGTCGTCGGTCTCACCAACACCGGCGACACCGAGCAGGTGCTCTTCACCATGCAGTCGATGTCGGGCCTGCTCGGCCGGCTCGGCGTGCGCATCGACCCGCGCGACATTCGTTCTCGCAACGTGGCGGCGGTGATGGTGACGAGCAAGCTGCCCACCTTCGCGCGCACCGGCGGCACCATCGACGTCACGGTGAGCGCCATGGGCAACGCGCGCTCGCTGCAGGGAGGAACGCTGCTCTTCACGCCGCTCTCGGGAGCCGATGGGGTCGTCTACGCGGTCGCGCAGGGGCCGGTGCAGGTCGGCGGGTTCGACATGCAGGCCGCCTACGCGTCGGTGCGAAAGAACAGCCCCTCGAGCGGCACGGTGCCCGGCGGAGCGACGATCGAAAAGTCCGTCATTCCCAACCTGGGCGCTGGCCCGCTCACGCTGCGGCTGCGCAAGCCCGACTTCACCAACGCCTCTCGCATCGCCGCGGCGATCAACACCTCACTCGGTGGCTCGGGCGCGAAGGCGCTCGACGCAGCCGCGGTCGAGGTCGCTGTTCCCGCTGGACAGGGCACGACGGAGCTCCTCGCGCAGCTCGAAGCGCTCGAGGTCGACGCCGATACCCGCGCCAAGGTGGTCGTGAGTGAGCGCACGGGAACGGTGGTGCTCGGAGAGACGGTTCGACTTCGCCCAGCCGCGGTGGCGCATGGCGGGCTGCGCGTCTCGATTCAAACGAGCTTCGGCGTCTCGCAGCCGGGTGCGCTCGCGACGAATGGGCAGACTGTCGTCGCTCCGAGTCAGCAGGTCGACGCGACCGAGGGCCAGAAGTCGGCCGTGAAAGTGCCTCAGGCCAGCACCGTCGACGAGCTCGTGACCGCGCTCAACGCCATCGGCGCGGCGCCTCGTGATCTGATCGCGATTCTTCAGGCCCTCAAAGCGGCGGGTGCGCTCGACGCCGACATCGAGGTGCTCTGATGAAGCTCAACGAAGCCGCCACACAGCTCGAAGCCGTGATGCTCAAGCAGCTCCTGCACACCTCGGGTGTGTTCAAGGGCTCCGACTCGCCCGGCAGTGCGCACGTCTACGACCTGTTCGCCGAGTCACTCGCCGATGCAGTCGCGAAGAGTGGTGGCCTGGGCCTCGCCAGACTCATGACACAGGGCGAGAGCGACCCCGTGAGCCCCGAATCACCCGCGCCCATCGCGCCCCATGACTTCGGTCAGATCTCGTCGAGATTCGGCAAGAGAATCGACCCGATCAACCACGGCGAGTCGATGCACACGGGCGTCGACCTGCCCGCTCCCGAGGGAACGGTGATTCCTGCGGCGAAGGAAGGCGTCGTGATCTTCGCCGGCGAACGCGGTGGCTACGGCAACGCCGTCGAGCTGCAGCACGCTGATGGCACGACGACCCTGTACGCCCACGCGAGCGAGGTGCTCGTGACCCGGGGCCAGACCGTCCCAGAGGGCGCGCCCGTCGCCCTCGTCGGCCAAACCGGCAGAAGCACGGGCCCTCACCTTCACCTCGAGGTTCGCGAAGGGGGTCATCCAACTGATCCGGTGCGAGCCCTTAAGGCGTACCGCCTTGGTGTCGAAAAGATGACTGGAGAGACGCCATGAAAGTGAACGACCAAAAAGCAGGGCAAATCGTTCCGTTGGCGGCGCAACGTGCAGCGGCGCCTGCGGAGAAGGCCGAGGCCAGCTCGGGACCGAAGGAGAAGGTGTCGGTCACGAAGGCCGAGGCGCACATCGATCTCCCCGCAGCGCAGGCGATCGGTTCGGCGAGCCGCGCGCAACGGGTTCAAGAAGTGATCACCGCCGTGAAGAACGGCCAGTACTACCCATCGCCGCAACAGATCGCGAACCAGCTCGTCTCCGAGGCCGAGATCGAAGCCAGGTTGCGTGCGCTGTTCCAGTGATGGGCGGGGAAACCGCCCATGCCACTCGAAGCCGCCATTTCGTTGTCGATTGAGCTGCGCGACGCGCTGACCGCCGAGGTGAAGCGGTCTCGTGCCGCGCGCTCGGTGCTCAAGGCGATGCAGGTCGACGCGTTGCTGCTCCAGGCATCGGAGCGCGACGCGTTCAACCATCGCTCGAGCCAGCTGTCTGACTCCCTCGCGCTCGCGCTCCAGGACGTCGCCGACGAGCATGGAGAGAAGGACGTGACGCTGCAGCAGCTCACGACCTGGTACCCGTTCGAAGCGGCGCAGCTGTCGTCGGTGTTCGCCGAGATTCGGGCGCTCACCGCGGCCCTCAAAGAGCTCGATGTGTTCAACCAGGCGCTGGCCGAGCGCGCGCTCACCTTCGTGCGTGCGTACGTGGCGCACCTGGCTCCGCGCCCTCAGGCCTACGGGCGACGCGGCGGCCTCGTCGCCACCGAAGCGTCCACTCACTCGGAGCACGTCTGATGAGCGGCCTCCTCTCAGTCCTCCGTCAAGGTGCGATGAGCTTGCAGGCGCAGCAGGCCTACTCGTCGACCGTTGCCCACAACCTCTCGAACGCGAACACGCCGGGCTTCGCCAGACAGCGCGCCGAGCTCGCCGCCGTCAGCCCCGCCGATCAGTTCGGCAACGCGTACATCGGCCGCGGCGCGGTGCTGCAGGCGATCACCCAGTCGAGAGATCGCTTCGTCGAGCAGCAGATGTCGAGCGCGCTCGGCAACCAGAGCTACTCCGCGACCCAGGCCGACCTGCTCAAGGGTGTCAGCGCGCTCAACCCCGACGCGGGCCTCACCGACGCGCTCTCGAACTTCTATTCGCAGCTGCGCGCACTGGCGCAGAACCCGGGCAGCCCGAACGTTCGTGAAGCAGCGGTCGGCGCGGCCACGCGGCTGGCGGTCAGCTTCAACCAGACGGCCGTGGCGCTCGACTCGGCGCGCAGCGGCGTCGACTCCCGCCTCGAGGGCCAGCTGCCCGAGATCAACGAGTCGCTGCAGCAGATCGCGCGGCTCAACTCGCAGATCTCGCAGGCGTCGATCGCTGGAGGCCGTCCCAACGATCTGCTCGACGCGCGCCAGAAGCTGGTCGATCGCGTGGCCGTGCTCACCGGCGCCACCGTCATTCCCAACAACGCTGGCGACGCGAACCTCACCCTGCCCTCTGGCGTGTCGCTGGTTCAGGGCGACCGCGCGGCGACACTCTCGGTTCGGCCCGATCCCGCGAACGGCTCTCGCCTGGGCTTGTGGGTGCAGACGCCCTCGGCCACCGCGCCGACTCAGCTGACACAACCGCCTGGTGGCGAGCTGGGCGGAATGATGGCCGCGCGCGATGGCGCGATGCTGAACGCGCAGACCCGGCTCGATCAGCTCGCCTTCGACTTCGGCAACGCGATCAACGCGGTCTCGCAGACGGGCTTCGCGCTCGATGGCTCCACGGGCCGCTCGCTCTTCAACGTGCAGGCGACGGTCACCGGCGCGGCGCGCAGCCTCACGGTGGACTCGGCCATCGCGGCGAACGTCTCGCTGCTCCCGGCCGCAGGGGCTGCGGGCGCCTCGGGTGACGGCACCATCGCCCAGGCGATGATCAATACGGAGTCGCAGCTGCTCAGCGGCGGTCGCAGCGCCGAAGCCGAGCTCGCCAGCATCACCGCGAACTACGGCGCCACCACTTCCCGCGTCACCGCCACCAGTGAAGGTGATGCCGCGGTGCTGACGAACCTGAACGCGCTCCGTCAATCGGCGTCGGGCGTGTCGATCGATGAAGAGCTGGTGAACATGCAGCGCTCGCAGCGCGCGTACGAAGCCGTGAGCCGGGTCATCAAGACGGCCGATCAGATGTTGGAGACGTTGTTGGCGCTGAGGTGAGGGGAGCCACCATGAGGATCAGCGACACGTACATGTTCGATCTCGCGAACAGCCGGCTCATGCGCAGCCGCACCGAGAGCACGCTCGCGGGCGATCGGGTCTCGTCGGGCAAACGGGTCGAGGCGCCGTGGGACGACTCGGCCGCTGCCGGGCTCATCACCCGCTTCGCCCAGGACCGCACCCGCCAGGACGCGATGATGACCGCCGCCGATCGCGCCAGCGAAGAGCTCGGCGTCGTCGACGGCGCCTTCGATCAGGTGCTCACCAGCCTCACGCGCGCCAGCGAGCTCGCGGTGCAGCTCTCGAACGACACCTACAGCGCGGCCGATCGGCTCAACGCCGCCGCCGAGGTGCAGCAGCTGTTTCAGTCGGTGCTCGGGCAGATCAACATGCGGTACGGCGATCGGTACGTCTTCGGAGGCATGCGCGACGACGCGCCCCCGTTCGATCCCGCGGGCAACTACGTCGGCGACGCCAACACCCGCCGCGTCGAGATCGCGCCGGGCATTCTGCAGGACGCCTCGGTGCGCTCCGACGTCGCCTTCAAGGGCGCGAGTGGAGGCATCGACGTGTTGGCGGCCATCTCGAGCTTCGCGACGGCGCTCTCGACCAACGACACCACCGGCATTCGCACCGCGATTCGGGCGCTCGCCGACGGAACGCAGCAGGTCACGGCCTCACGCTCCCGCGCGGGTGCGATGATGAACGTCTTCGATCTCGCCTCGAGCACGGCGCGCATCAACCGCGACTCGGCCACCGCCGGGCGCTCGAAGCTGGAGGACATCGACATCATCGAAGCCAGCACCCGGTTCGCCGCGGCCGAGCAAGCGCTCCAGGCCTCCATGTCGGCGTCGGCCAAGTCCTTCAAGCTCACGCTGCTCGACGTCTTGTAACGAGGGCGGTGCCGTGAGCCGGTTGCGCACAGAGCGAGCCTGCCACCCGCTGGCGCCCTTCTTCCGGCGCAGGCTCTCGCATCTGCTCAAGCAGCTCACGCCCGAGGAGCGCGCGATCATTCGCTTGCTCCCCGTGTTGCTCGGCGGGCGGTTCCGCAGGCCCGGCTACGATCGGGAGCCACCAGGCGTGCAGCGCATGCCGAGGCGACGTCGCTGGGGCCGCGCGTGCGAGGCCATCGACTTTCCCCCGCCGCTCGGGTTCGCCACCACGAGGCCGCTGGTGCGCTCGGCGCTGCTGGTGGCCCACGGTGATCGTTGGGAGATCGTGCTCCTCACCGTCACTGAGCGATCTCCAGAGGAGCACCGGCGGCTCGACGAGCGCGTGCAGATGCTGCACATGCTGCTTGCCCGGTGGGCGCCGCGGATCACGATCGTGCTGGAGCCGAAGGTGTCGGCCGAGCGCCTCTTCTTCGCGGGCCTCGTCGCCGGTGACGTGCCGTACCTCGAGGCGCAGGACACCATCGAGCCCACCCGCATCGCGAAGTTCGCCCCCACGCCGCTGGCCCGCGCGCTCGCCCTCACCGCGACGACCGAAGAGCCCTTCTCCCGTCTGCTGCCCGGCCTCTCCCTCGCCTGCCCCGAACTCTTCGCCGCCGCGGCGTCGTGTGACGATCGGCTCCTGAACCTCGTGCGAGAGCTCGGTGCGGAGCCGGGCATCGTCGAGCTCGGCCTCGCCTCCCGCGTCGTGCGGCACGCGGCGCACCTGCAGTGGAAGCGGCTGTCGGGGAAGCCGCGCCGCCAGCTCGGCCAGGAGCTGAAGCGGTGGATCATGGGCGGCCACGTCTTGCCGGCGCTGCGGCCCGCCTTCGAGGCGCTGCTCGAGAAGCACGCGCCGGTCGAGGTGCGAGAGGGCACCACCTGGAGACTCGAGCTCGATGGGCAGCCGCTCTTCCAGGCGCACTCGCTCGATGCACTGCGCGCGCGATCACTCAACGAGTCGCCGAAGCTCTGCCCGAACCAGGCCGAATGGCGCCGGGCGCGCACGCTGTTGCAATCGAAGTCTCCGCGCACGCTCTTCGTCATCGAGCCGGGCTTCTTGAAGCACCTCGCCCTGTCGCTCGGCCCCACGGGAAGGCTGCGCGCGCGCCGGTTGACGACCGACGACTGCATTCGGCTCGCGCTCGGCATGAAGGCGACGGGGCGGGTGCTCGAGGTGGCGCCGAGGCCCGGGGCCGATCCGCTGCTCGTCTCGAGGCTCTCGCAGATCGCGTCGGCCGAGGTGCCGCGGGGCGTCGCCATCGGCGTGCAGCGCGGCGATCGTCTGCTGCTCGCCGCCGAGGGCCGCGTTCGAAACCTGCCGCTCGCGAAGGCGCTGGGCCGGCCACGAAGGCTCGCGCTGCTGCCTGAGCACGCCGACTGGGGCCCTGCGATGCGGCCGCCGCGGGGCGTCGCGAGCCGGCTCGCTGTGCACGTCACCCTCTACGCCGCCGCGCCCGAGCTGGTGCAGGCCCTCTTCGTCGACGGCACCGGCCGTCTGCTGCTCGAGACGTTTCCGCGGAATCAGATCGACACCTGGGTCGACGACACGCGCGGGCTGCTCGATCAGGTGGGCGCCTCCCTCTCGCTCGGCGTCAGCCCCTCGCTCGCCTCCACCATGGGAAGGCTGTCGACCGAGAGCGTCGACCCCATCGAGCTGCAGCTCGACCTGGACGAGGCCGGCCACGCGATCGTCTCGCTCGATGCCGATCGCTTCGGCGCGGGGCAGGCGATGGGCTGGCGTGCGCTCGCCGAGACCGTCTTCTCTCACTGGCCGCCGCGCGTGCGGGGCCGCGTGAAGATCGCCCGCGTGTCGTGGTCACGTCAGACGAATGACGCGTCAGCGCTCGAGGTGCTCTCGGTGCGCGCGCGCGTGCTGCGTCGTCTCACCGCGCACCTGGGCGCTTTGGCACGGTACCTCGAAGCCGCTTAAGGCCGGCCGGGGTCGTGCCGAACCAATACGTGAAGGCGGAACATCAACCGCCTCACCACCCAACACCCCAGGAGAGGTCATGGCCTTCACCATTCGCAGCAACCTCGCGTCACTCAATGCCCAGCGGAACTTGTTCAACACCACGTCGATGCAGAACGACAGCTTCAACAAGCTGTCGAGCGGCTTCCGAATCACCCGCGCGGGTGACGACGCCGCCGGCCTCGGCATCAGCAACAACCTGCAGGCGCAGATTCGCAGCTTCAACCAGGCGAACCGCAACTCGCAGGACGCCGAGTCGCTGATTCAGACGGCAGAAGCGAACCTGAACCAGACGACCGAGCTGCTCACCCGCATGCGTGAGCTCGCCATGCAGAGCGCCTCGTCAGGCGTCGGCAACACCGAGCGCGGCTACATTCAGACTGAGAACACCGCGCTCATCACTGAAATCACGCGCATCGCGAACGCGGCTGAATACAACGGCACCGCGCTGCTGAACTCGGCCACCAACCTCACCTTCCAGGTCGGCATTCGCAACGTGGCGGCCAACGACCAGATCACCGTCGCCACGGTGGACTCGACCGCGACCGCCCTCGGCGTCAACGCGCTCGACTTCTCGACCCAGGCTGGCGCGCAGGCGGCCCTCACCACCATCGACGCCGCGATCAACACGGTCTCGAGCTCGCGCGCGACGTTCGGCGCCGCCGGCAACCGCCTCGCGTCCGTCGTTCAGACGATTCAGCAGTCGTCCGAGTCGCTCTCTGCCGCGAACAGCCGCATTCGCGACGTCGACGTGGCCGAAGAGACCAGCAAGCTCGCCCGCAGCCAGGTGATGATGCAGGCCGGTGTCTCGGTGCTGTCGCAGGCGAACCAGGCGCCGCAGGTGGCCCTCAAGCTGCTCGGCTGATTCCGCCGCCTTCTCCTGAATCACCCGCTCGGGTCGAAGCGCACTCGGTGTGAGTCGCCTCGAGCGGCCGTGAGACGATGCCGAAGCGATGAGCCGAGGCGGAGTCGAACGAAGCCCGTGAGACGAAGCCGGAAGCAGGCCTGAGGAGCGGCGGCCGTTCGTCACCATCGACCCATGCCGCGGCGAGTGTGGCCTGCGAAGGCGGAGTCGAACTGAGAAGCCGACCCGAGTCGGGTGGCTGCGGGTTGGCGGAGGCCCCCTGACGAACTCAGGGGGCCTTTTTCATTGCTGAGAACGGGGTTTGCACAGCAACGCGTTGGGCCCCTGTGGGCCGTCACGCATGCGACAGGAGTGAATCATGGCCACCATCCCCGCCTTCCGCGCTTCGGGCATCGCCTCGGGCATCGACACCACGAGCATGATCGACCAGCTCGTCGCCATCGAGGGTCGCACCATCGACATGGCGAAGAGCCAGCAGGCCGCCTACAGGACACAGCTGAGCGCGGTCGGCGAGATCATGTCGAAGCTCACGGCGCTCAAGACGGCCGCGACCGGGCTGTCGACCGGCGGCGTGCTCGGCGTCACCGCGAACACCACCACGACTTCTTTCAGCACCACAGCCTCATCGAGCGCCGCTTCGGGCCGCTACTCGGTCGCGGTGACCGAGCTGGCGCAGGCCGCGCGGGCCCGCAGCGCCTCGTTCGCGTCAGCCACGGCGCAGGTGACCGGTGGAACGCTCGACTTCTCGATCGACGGCACGACGACGCAGGTCACCCTCGATGACGGCATGACGCTCACGCAGGCGGCCGATCGCATCAACAAGTCGGGCATCGCGGTGAGCGCGACGGTGCTCGAGACCAACGGCGCCGCGTACCTGAGCATCACGCGCCGAGACACCGGCTACGTCGTCGGCCAGCCCGCCTCGAGCGCGCTGCAGATCACCGAGACCTCGACGGGCTCGCTCGGCCAGGCGCTGGGCGCCACCATTCAACAGGCGGCCGTCAACGCACAGGTGACGGTCGACGGGTTGCAGTTCGAGCGGCGCAGCAACGTGGTGTCTGACGTCATCCCCGGGGCGACGCTCACGCTCAAGACGAAGCCGGGCACGGCCGAAGAGCTGCTGCTCACCACGAGCACCAGCGACACCCAGAAGTCGCTGCAGAAGTTCGTCG
>JBEOKA010000480.1:0-21950 GCA_040275325.1 Myxococcaceae bacterium
CGACTGCGACCGGAACGACTGCGACCGGAACGACTGCGACCGGAACGACTGCGACGGGAACGGCTGCGACAGGAACGACCTTGACGGGGACTCCTTCGAACGGAACGAATCCGACTGGAACGACCGAGACGGGAACGACCGCGACCGGAACGACTACGACCGGAATGACGACACCAGCAGTCGGCTCCGGCAACCCGCCGACGGGCGTGCTCGTGGGCAACACCGCCACGCCGCCACCCGCGGCGGGAACGGCGAGCGAGACCATGCTCGAGACCTGGCGCGGCCTCGCGAACCAGCGCGCAAAGATGGAGCTCGATCGCGACTACACGCTGGGCTTCCTCGCCTCGCGCGAACTCCGCGACTGTCGCTGTCAGCGCTCGAGCCCCGCTGGCATCGTCACGCGCCTCGAGACGCAAGAGAGCGTCGCTCAGCTCGAAGCCGATCACGCGCGCGCCGTGGCCTGCGAGCGATGTCTTCAGAACGCCTTCGCCGGTTGGCGCAGCCGCATCTCGAAGCAGTGCTCGTTGATGAACGAGCTCAGCCAGTACGAGCTCGAAGTGCTGCAGCGCTCCGACGACGGCAACGGGCTGCCTCCTCGCTGCTGGCAAGACGTGGTGTCGAAGCGTGGGCTCGATGGCGGCGTGCTGTTGGCGGTGACTCCGAACACGGCGAAGCCGGCTCCGACGACGACGACCGTCACCATTCCGCTGGCCGCTCCAGACGCGGGCGCGAAGCTCGCCACCACCCAGCCGACCGGCGTGCCCCGTTTCGAGCCCACCAGCCCGCTGGCCGACGGCTTCTTCCGCCCAAGCGAGCCCGCGCCGATGCCGCTTCGTGAAGATGGGCGCCTGTACGTTCGGGTCTTCATGAGCTCGACCTGTGCTGCTGACGTGCTGCCCGGGCCGCTGCTCGCGCGAACGGGAGATCTCCTGCTCATTCCCTACGGCGCCAAGCAGCTCTCGCTTCGCAGTCCCTGTGGTGGTCTCGCCGAGGTCTATTGGGGCCGTGAGCCGACGCCGCGCGTCTCGGAAGTGTTCGGGCGAAACCAACCGCTCCACCTGCAGTTCAAAGCCCAGTGACCATCGAGCACATCCCCGGAAAGCTCGTGAAGGGCGTGTTCCAGCGGGCGCTGTTCCCCGATCTCTCGGCTGATCTGATCACCGCGCTCGCCGGCGCCGGGCTCGATCTCTCGTCGCCGCTCCACGATGAGTACCCGCGGCCCGTCTGGTACCGGTCGATCGAGCTCACGGCCGATTCGCTCTTCGCCGAGAAGGCCGAGTCGCAGCGCCTGCGGCATCTCGGTCGTCATCTCATCGTCTCGCTCGATGATCGAAAGCTCGTGAAGGGCCCGTGGTTGTCGATGGCCAAGCTGATGGGGCCGCGCCGCGCGTTGAAGCAGGCCGCCGAGATGGGCGCGCAGTACAGCCCGATTCACCTCGACGTGAAGGAGCGCGGCTCGAAGGAGCTGCAGATCACCGTCGCCGAAGATCAGCAGCCCGAGTTTCTGGCGGGGCTGCTCGAGGGGCTGGTGTCGATCCTCGGCGGCAAGGCTGCGCACGTGAAGGTCGAGTCCACGTCGAATGGTCGCGCGGTGATGGCGGCGACCTGGCGGTGAGCATGGGCGCGCTGTTTCCCGTGCTCGAGGCGGCTGACGATCGCGTGGTGCTGCGGGTCGGCGACGAGGCGCTGACGGCGAAGGCACTTCAGGCCCGCTGCGTTTCACACGCTCGGCTGCTTCGCGAGCGAGGTGCACGGCCTGGCGATCACGTTGGCGTGTGGACGCAGCCGTCGCTCGACACCTGTGTGGCGTTGATCGCGAACGCGGCCACCGGCTTCGTGACGGTACCGCTCGACCCAAAGCTCGGAGCCCGCGAGCTCGGTCACATCGCGAACGACGCCAAGCCCGTGGTCACGATCGCCGCTGACCTCGAGCCGGTGCAGGACAAGTTGCCGGGTGTACCCGTCGTGCGCGCCGTTCAGTCGGGAGCCGATGGGTCGTGCGCGTGGCGGCAGGCCGATTCGTCTCCGCTGCTCGTGCTGTACACCTCGGGCACCACCGGGCTGCCGAAGGGCGCGCTCATCTCTGCGTCGGCCGTGGCGTTCGATCTCGATGGGCTCGCGGCGGCGTGGGCGTGGACGAAGGACGACACCGTCGTTCACGCGCTGCCGCTGTTTCACGTGCACGGGCTGGTGCTGGGGCTCTTTGGAGCCATTCGCCGCGGCGGCGCGCTGAGCTGGTTCCCGAAGTTCGACCCGCCCGCACTGGCGAAGGCGCTGGGAGCGCGGTGCTCGATCTTCTTCGCGGTGCCGACCATGTACCACCGGCTCTCTGAGGCGGCCGTGAGCGACCGCTCCATCGTCGACGGGCTGCGTGCGGCGCGGTTGCTCGTGAGTGGCTCGGCGGCATTGCCTCAACGCGATCAAGCGCGCATCGAGCAGCTCACCGGCAAGCGCGTCATCGAGCGGTACGGCCTGACCGAGACACTCATCAACACGGCGGTTCGCGCGGGCTCGGCATTCCCTCCCGGCTCCGTGGGCCAGCCTGTCGACGGCGTGGAAGTGAAACTGGTCGACGACGGCCGCGCGCCGGTTGCGTCGGGCGCGATGGGCGAGATCGCCGTTCGCGGGCCGAACGTCTTCCTCGGGTACCTGAATCGGCCAGACGCGACGGCTGCAGTGCTCGACGCCGATGGCTGGTTCTACACGGGCGACCTCGGCACCATGGACTCGGAAGGTCACGTGCGCATCGTCGGCCGTCGCGCGACGGATCTGATCAAGTGCGGTGGCTACAAGGTGGGCGCGGGCGAGGTCGAAGCGGCGCTGCTCGAACACCCCCTCGTGCGTGAAGCGGCGGTCGTCGGAAGACCAGACCCCGATCTCGGAGAGCGCATCGTCGCGTTCGTCGTGACCTCGGCGCCGGTCGAGGCGAGCACGCTGCAAGATCACGTCGCCGCCCTCGCGTCTCCGCACAAGCGGCCGCGTGAGGTGCACCTCGTCGCCGAGCTGCCGCGCAACGCGATGGGCAAGGTCGTGAAGAGCCGTCTGCCGTAGCGCGGTCTTCAGTCGGCGAGCTGCGGGTGCTCGTCCCACCAGGCACCCAGGCGCTCGGCCGCTGCGAAGAACAACAGCTCGTTCTCGGGATCGTGCGTGGCCGCGTCGAGGCAGGCGCGGGTGTACTTCACGAGGTGGGCGTCATGATGAAGCGCGGCGCGAACGACGAGCGTCCGGAGCGCTGAAGCACGCGTCGCCGACACCGGCTCGAACCGCTCGGCGAGCGTTCGAGATGGCTTCCAGTCACGAGCCAACGTCACCCGGCCCGAGGTCGCTCTGAACGCGAGCACGTGGGTCGCAGCCACGACGTGGGCGGCTCCAACGTCGGTCATCACGTCGGTGTTCTCGAGCACGGCCAGGGGCAGGGTGAGGCAGTGCGTCCACGTATAGGGCGCGCCCGCGGGCTCGTCCTCCAGCATCGACTGGGCCGCGACTCGGAGCAGGGCCCGTCGAACGACCTCGGTCGGCAGGCGCTCGACCCCGCCCAGCAGCGACGGAACGAGCGGCTGAACGCCCTGCAGCCGGGGCGCGATTGACGAGCTGTCGATGCGAACACGCGGTGCAGCGCCGAGGCGGGTCTCGAGCATCTCCGCGCTCAGCTCCGCGTCTGACTCGAGGCGTGAGCGCACCGTGCCGCGCTCGGTGGCGAGCGTGTGCATCGGCGCGCGCAGCAGCCCTTTCAGGCCTTCGAGGCGATCAGCCACCCTGGGTAGCTCGGCGAACAGAATCGGCGCGTGCGCCGCGAGGCCGACCCGATCGATGACCACCGGAAGGAGCGAGCGACGCAGGGTCTTCACGTCGTTCCGCGCCGCGAGCCACGACACCGCCGGGTCGACGAGCCCCGAGTTCGCCTCGTCGAGGCCGCGCTGAACGGCGCGCACGGCATGGCCCACGTCTTCGAACTCGAGCGGGGCAGGGGTCGCAGCCGGTCTGAACTCCCGCAGATAGCGCTCGCCGATGGCGACGATTCGCCCACGCGCTGCCTCACGATGCGCCTCGGGGACCAACGGCAGCAGGGCTGCTCTCGCCAGCAGCTCGAGCGGCGCGTGAATGAGAAACGACGACTCCACCGCGCTGGGGACGAGTTGCCGGGCGGTGCGCGCGACGAGGCTCGTGTCATCGAGGGTCTGGACGTTGGGTTGGTTCATGCCAGACACTCTGCAAGTTCAAGTGAACTTGAGGTCAAGCGCTTCGCCATGCCCATCACGCTCTTGTCCATCGGCCAGGTCGCGCGTCGCTCCGGCGTCGCGGCGTCGGCGCTTCGATTCTATGAGGCACAGGGGCTCATCTGGTCCACCCGGCTGCCGGGGAAGCAGCGCCGCTTCGGCTCCGACATGCTTCGGCGCATCGCGTTCATCGCCGCGGCTCAACGGGTTGGCCTCTCGCTGGCGAACATCAGAGACGCGCTGGCCACGCTGCCTTCGAACCGCACGCCCACGAAGGCCGACTGGGAGGCACTCTCGCGCTCGTGGCGGCCGCTGCTCGACGCCCGCATCGACGAACTGCAGCGGCTGCGCTCACAGCTGGGCTCGTGCATTCAGTGCGGCTGCCTGTCGCTGAAGGCCTGCGGGCTGTTCAACCCGGGTGACCGCGCTGCGTCAGAGGGGCCGGGCGCGAGGCGGCTGGCTCCTCGAAGCCCGTGACGAGCGTCGACGCGAAAAATCCCATGAATGTCGGGTGGGGCTGACTGCACTCACGCGCACACACGACGTCGGCGAGCACTGGGAGGGCCGGCCGCCGCGTCGCGTGAAGGGGACAAACACATGACGAGGCGAGAGGCGTGTCCGCGCAAGGCGGCACACGGAGTGGTGTGGTCTGTCGTGCTGCTGGGGCTGCTGGTCGGCTGTGCTGACGCAGGCCCGCGGTTGCAGTTGCAGGTTCCCCGGTCTCCGCGCACGACGTCAGCGCTGGGCTCGGGCTCGACGAGCAGTGTTCCGGCGAACGCGCAGTTCGACGCGCCCGTCATCGACCCCCAGACGTGGAACGGCACTCCCGTGGGAACGGGGAACTTCACGGTCGCACTGACGCCGACGGCCAGCGGAGGCCCTTCCAGCGTCGCGTTCTCGGATCCGTCGACGACCGATCGCTCCGTCATCATCGGCAACTTCACCTCGGCGACTGGCGACGGGCTGGCGCTCATCAGCGACTCGGCATGGGTGGTCGGCGCGAACACGCTCAACGGTACGACGAAGACCGCCGTCATCTTCGACTCGGCCTCGGGCAACGTGACCGCCATCGCGCGCACCGGCACCGTCACGCTCACTGCCGCGGGCGGCTCGCTCGGGCAGCGCGTCACCGGCTCACTCTCGGCCAGCTTCGTTCCGTACACCTCGACGCCGCCGGGCTGTGTCGTCGACGCCGACTGCGCGAGCGGTCTGGTCTGCGCTTCGGGGCAGTGCGTTCGCCCGACGACGCCCGCGTGCACCTCGCACACCCAGTGCCCGGCAGGTCAGCTCTGCAGCGGTGGCGTGTGCGTGCAGCCTCAGCCTCAGGACGCGGGACCCGCTCCGGTGTGTGTGACCGATCGTGACTGCGGCGTGGGTCACCAGTGCGTTTCGGGCCAGTGTGTCGCGGCGCCCGGGTGCACCTCGAATGCGCAGTGCGCTCCCGGAGAGCAGTGCCTGGCCGGCCAGTGTGTCGCAGCGCCCGGTTGCACCTCGAGCGCACAATGCGCCGCGGGAGAACAGTGCATTGCGGGTCAGTGCCTGCCCACCTCGAGCAGCTGCACGTCGAATGCTCAGTGTCCGCGAGGTCTGGTGTGCCAGGCCGGCGCGTGCGTCTCGGTCGGTCCCGTGTCGTGCACGCCGAAGCAGGGCAGCGGCGCCTACTCGGGCTCGTACGGCTCGCTCACGTGCTCGGCCCTCGGGAGCGGCGCGGTGTCACTCACCAACGCCGGCGCAGCCATCGACGAAGACAACGGCCAGCTCGCGCTCTTCATCGTCGACCCGACCACCCAGCGTGACGGCCTCGTCATCGAGCTGAACGCGTGCCCCGCGGCGGCCGGAGCGACGACCATCCTCTCGGCCACGCTCTACTCGAGCCAGACGACGGCGCAGGGCGTGGTGCTGTCAGCCATGATCCCCGGTACCGCGACGATCACGTGGACGCAGGTCGGCGCGACGCTCGGCGGCTCGGTCAGCGTCTCGTTCGTCACCGGCGGCACCGTGAGCGGAACCTTCACCGTTCAGTAAGCGCTGAAGTCTCGAGCCGGGTCGCCTTCGGGTGGCCCGGCTCGTTTCACTTCACGTATTCGACGTGCGAGGCGCCCGAAGTCTCGAGCTGCGCAGCCGTGGGGTTCCCGAAGACGCTGACGGTGGTGCCGCCCGAGGCCGAGCCGGTGATGCCTCCACTCACCATCACCTTCGCCGCGCACCCGCCGCTCGCGTCGAGGACGACCGCCTTCGTCGAGAGCGCGCGCCCATCGAAGCTGACGCCTCCGCTCAAGTCGGCCACCAGCTTCGTCGCCTTCCCTGAGAGCCTGGTCGTCACGCCACCCGAGCCATCGAACACCAGCGTCTCGACGTCGAGCTGCGCCTTCACGCTGCCGCCACCAGACGCATCGACCGTGAAGTCCTTCGCGGCCACGTCAGTCACCGTCGCCGTCACGCCGCCGCTCGTCACCAGCTTCGAGAGCGTGGGCGCCGTCACCCGTGCGATGACGTGACCGAACGACAGGCTGAAGCCCTTGCGCTCGATGACGAGCCGGCCCTTCTCGACCGTCGTCGTCAGCTTCTTCAGCTCGGCCTCATCGCCCTCGAGCGTGATCGATGGCTTCCCTTTCGTGACCACCAGCTCGAGGCCTCCCGAGACCTCGAGCTCGTTGAAGTCGCCGACCTCACGAACCTCGGTCGACTGCCCCGCGAAGGAGAGGGACGACACCAGCGAAACGGTCAGGAGCAAGGAGCGCATGCGCCCCGTGACGAAGGGCCCCGGCTCCGATTGCGGCGCATTCGTTCGGGTGATGCGCGAAACATCAATCCCCTTGCGGGCGCGGCCCTTTCCCGACAGAGGAACGCGCATGAGCCCGGAAGCCGCCGCGATCTCCCGTGTCCAGAAGGCCATCGCCGAGATTCGCAAAGGCCGCATCGTCGTCGTCACCGATGACGAGGGCCGCGAGAACGAAGGCGATCTCGTCATGGCCGCCGACAAGGTCACCCCGTCGGCCATCACCTTCATGGCACGCGAAGGCCGCGGCCTCATCTGCCTCTCGCTCACCGAAGATCAGGTTCGCCAGCTGAACCTGCCGCTGATGGCGACCGACAACACGTCTCCGTTCCAGACGGCCTTCACCGTCAGCATCGAGGCCGCCCAGGGGGTCACCAGCGGCATCTCGGCAGCCGACCGCGCGCACACCATCAAGACCGCGATTCGCCCCGACGTGAAGCCGGCCGATCTCTCGCGACCGGGACACGTCTTCCCCCTCCGCGCGCGAAATGGTGGCGTGCTCGTGCGCCCGGGCCACACCGAGGTCAGCGTCGATCTCTCGCGCCTCGCCGGCCTCACGCCCGCAGGCGTCATCTGCGAGGTCATGAACGACGACGGCACCATGGCGCGTCGGCCCGATCTCGAGCGCTTCGCGAAGAAGCACGGCCTGCTGCTCCTCTCGGTCGCCGACGTCATCGCCTACCGCCTCAGCAACGAGCGCCTCGTGCGCCGCATCGGAGAGACGAAGGTCACCCGCGAGCCCTGGGGCGACTTCCGCGCGTACGCGTACTCGACCGATGTCGACCCGACCGTGCACCTCGCGCTGGTGAAGGGCGACGTCAGCGGTAAGCGGCCCATCATCACGCGCATTCACCGCACCACGCTGCTGGGCGACGTGATGGATGCGTGCACGGGCGAGAGCTCGTTGCAGCAGGCGTTTCGGCGCATCTCGGTCGAAGGGCGCGGCGTCATCGTTGTGCTGCAGAAGCACGTGTCGGGGCTCGATGCGCTCGCGGTGAAGCCAGCCAGCAACGAGCAGCAGGTTCCCGGCAAGGCCGGCCACACGCGCCTGCAGGAGTTCGGCGTTGGCGCGCAGATCCTCCAGGATCTCGGCGTTCAGCGCCTGCGCCTGCTCACGAACACGGCCAACACCATCGTCGGCGTCGAGCGCTACGGCCTCGAGGTCGTCGAGCAGCTGCCGCTCGCAGTTCCGGCTCCGGCGCCGCGGCGCAAGCCCGGTAGCTCCACGCGTCGTTCATCGGTAGGGTGAGAAAACACATGCCTCGCTTCTTCGAAGGAAACCTCGTCTCGCCGAAGGGCCGCTTCGCCGTCTGCGTGAGCCGCTTCAACGGCTTCATCACCGAGCAGCTGCTCTCGGGTGCCCTCGACGCGCTCACCCGTCACGGAGTGGCCGACGCTGACATCGACGTCTACCGCTGCCCTGGCACGTGGGAGCTCACGGGTCTCGTTCGCCGCATCTCGGACTCGAAGCAGTACGCCGGCGTGATCGCGCTCGGCTGCGTCATTCGTGGCGGCACGCCGCACTTCGACTACGTGGCCTCCGAGGTCGCGAAGGGCGTTGGTCAGGCGACGCTCAACTCGGACGCGGCCGTCACCTTCGGCGTGCTCACCACCGACTCCATCGAGCAGGCGGTCGATCGCGCGGGCGTGAAGGCGGGCAACAAGGGCGCTGAAGCGGCCGTCGCGTGCATCGAGATGGTGAACCTCTACGCCCGCATGGGAGCGAAGTAACCGTGGGGAGCCGTCGCACGGGCCGTGAGCGCGCACTCCAGGCGCTCTACCAGCTCGATCAGAACGACAAGGCCACGCCCCGTGACGCCGTCGAAGCCGCGTGGGCCGCCTCAGATGATCAGGGCCCCCGCGATGACGCCGCGCACGCGTTCGCCCTCGAGCTCGTCGACGGGGTTCATGCCCAGCGCGCCGACCTCGACACCGTCATCGAGCAGCACAGCCAGAACTGGCGAATCGATCGCATGCAGCGGGTCGATCGCAACGTGCTGCGCCTCGGCGTCTTCGAGCTCAAGCACCGCGCCGACATTCCCCGCAAGGTGACCATCAACGAGGCCATCGAGCTGGCGAAGCTGTTCGGCACCGAAGACTCGGCCGCCTTCATCAACGGCGTGCTCGATCGCATCGCGATCGCCCTCAACAAGGCCTGATCGATGTCGCTCGTGAAGGAGCCCTCACTGCACGCCGTCGACACGCTCGACGATCTCGACGCGGTGGTGTGCCTCATTCCCGAAGATCAGCGTCCCCTTCAAGGAGGCAACGGCTTCGTCGACTGGCGGCTGTGTGGCGCTCTGTCCCGGGCGCTCGCTGACGGCTTCTTCACCGGCGCGCCGGGCGAGAAGCTCTTGATGCCGTCAGAAGAGCGAATCGCTCCGCAGAAGGTGTTCGCGGTGGGCCTGGGCGCCTCCCGCAGCGTCACCATGCTGGGGCTCGAGCACGCGATCTCCGCCAGTCTCGGCATGCTCGAGAAGGTGAAGGCCGAGCACATCGCCCTCACCGTGCCGCTGTTGCCCCAGCTCGATGGAGTGGCGGTGGCCGGGGTGCTGAGCCGCGCGCTGGTGGCGAAGTGGAAGGCCGGGCGGGTGGTGGTGCTCGGTGACCCGTCGATTTCGCCCTGAACGACGGTTCGTCTCGCGCGCCTTTTGGGCTAACCTCACCGCACGTGGACGTTCAGAAGGTACTCATCGTCGAAGACTCGCGCGCGACGCGGGAGCTGCTCGCGGCGGCCATCGAGATTCTCGAAGGCGTCGAGGTCTACACGGCGGTCAGCGGCTTCGAGGCGCTCAAGGTGCTGCCTCGTCACCGTTTCTCGTTGATCATCACCGACATCAACATGCCCGACATCAACGGGCTCGAGCTGATCAACTTCGTCAAGAAGAACCCGCACTACCGCGAGACGCCGCTCTTCGTCGTCACCACCGAGGGGCGCGAGCAGGATCGCAACCGTGGCCTGCAGCTGGGCGCCAGCGAGTACCTCGTCAAGCCGTTCCAGTCCGAGATTCTCACCGCGCTCGTGCGGCGTTACCTGAAGCTCTGACGACGCATGGCTCCGCCGCGCGCGCTGTCCGAGTTCGTCGCCGAAGCCAACGAGGTGCTCGAGACGCTCGCGCATGACGTCGCGGTGCTCGACGCCCAGCGTGGCCGTGAAGCCGACCCCGATCTGCTCAACGCCATCTTCCGCGCGGCGCACTCGCTCAAGGGGCTCTCGGCCATGTTCGGTCAGGAGCGCATCTCGAGCCTCGCGCACCACCTCGAAGACGTGCTCGACGCGCTCCGCCTCGGCAAGGTGCCCAACAGCGACACGCTGATCGACTCTCTGCTCGAAGGCGTCGACGTGCTGACGTTGATGCTGCGCGAGGCCTCGGGTGACGCCGCGTCCGAAGACACGGCCAGACGCGCCAACACCCTCGCCGAGACCTTCGCGCGGCTGGCCAGCGGTGGGCAGTCTGGTGCGGCCGACGTGCTCGACGAGGTGGGCATCGACCCTGCGATTCGCAGCGTCTTCACCGAGTACGAAGAGCACCGGCTTCGCGAGAACGTGAAGAAGGGCGTCGCGCTGTGGAAGGTGCGCGCCGTGTTCGGCCTCGACGATTTTGACCAACGCCTCGCGTCGCTGAACGGCCTGCTCAAGCCGCTGGGTGAGGTCATCAGCACACTGCCGAGCTCGCAGCCTGGTGACGAAGCATCGATCGCGTTCGATCTGATCTTCGGCAGCGGCCGGCCCCGCGACGAGATCGAACGCACGGTCGCTTCCCTCGCCACCGTCGCCCCGCTGACTCAGAAGCCCATGAAGGCTCCGCCGCCGAGGGAGCCCGAGTTCACGCCTGCGCCTCGCAAGCCGGCGCCGCTCTTCATTCAAGACGTCAGCTCGCCCGAGCTGCAGCCGTATCAGCAGAGCTCGAGCCCCTCGGGCGTGATGCAGGGCGCGGAGCCGAGTTTGCGCTCGCTCGCGCAGACCGTTCGCGTCGACATTTCACGGCTGGACTCGTTGATGAACACCATCGGCGAGCTGCTCACGGTGCGCGCCAACATTCACCGGCTGGCCGAGGTCGCCAGGCAGTCGGGCAGCACGCCGCTGCCGAAGCTGTGGGCCCAGGAGCTTCAGAAGGAGTCACGCGCGCTCGAGCGCAAGCTCGACGAGCTGCAGAACGGCGTGCTCGACGTGCGCATGGTTCCGCTGGTGCAGGTGTTCGACAAGCTCGCGCGGCTCATGCGCCGCCTCGTTCGCCAGAGCGGCAAAGACGTGCACTTCGAGGTCTCGGGCGGCGACGTCGAGCTCGACAAGCTGATCGTCGAAGAGCTGTCCGACCCGCTCATGCACCTGCTGCGCAACGCGCTCGATCACGGCATCGAGATTCCCGAGCGGCGCATGGAGCAGGGGAAAGATGCGCGCGGCGTCATCAGGCTCAAGGCCCAGCAGCTCGGAAACCAGGTGCAGATCGAAGTGGGCGACGACGGCTCGGGCATGGACGAGACGCGCATTCGGCAGGTGGCCATCGAGCGCGGGCTGGTGACGCGCGAGGCGACCGAAGAGCTCGAGCGGCGCGATCTGTTGAACCTCGTGTTCCTGCCCGGCTTCTCGACCCGCAGCGACGTCAGCGAGCTCTCGGGCCGCGGCGTGGGGCTCGACGTGGTGAAGACGAACCTGTCGCGCCTGTCCGGGCTCATCGACATCGAGAGCAAGCGGGGAGAAGGCACGCGCTTCGTGCTGACGCTTCCGCTGACGCTGGCGATCATTCGCGCGCTGGTGGTGGCCGTGGGCGATCGCACCTTCGCGGTGCCGCTCAACTCGGTGACCGAGATCGTCTCTGTGAAGCCCGCGCAGCTGCGCACCATCGAGCGGCGTGAGGTCATCGACGTGCGCGGCCAGACGCTGCCGTTCGTGCGCCTCTCGCGCATCTTCAACCTGCGGGAGTCGACCGCCGATCGCTACTTCGTCGTCATCATCGGGCTCGCGCAGGAGCGGTTCGGCCTCGCCGTCGACGCGCTGCTCGGCCAGGAGGACATCGTCACCAAGCCGCTGGGCGGGCGGCTCAAAGGCGTTCCCGGCATCGCGGGCGCGACCGAGCTGGGCGATCGCCGCGCGGTGCTGGTGCTCGACGTCGGCGCGTTGGTCGAAGAGCTGAAGCGGCCACAGGCGGCGGTGGGCTGATGGCGCCGCGGACCCGCTTCGAGGCGCTGTTGGAGCGCTTCTTCTATCGCCCCGACGAGTCGGTCGGCGCGTGGCTCGAGCTGGCTCCCGAGATCGCCGAGAGCGTCGAAGCCGTCGACGAGCTGCCCGAGGAGTTCCTGGCCTTCGAGCTCTCGACCGAGACCTACGCAGTGCCCATCGGCGCGGTACGCGAGATCCTCAAAGTGCCCATCATCACCTCGGTGCCCCGCGTCGCGAGCCACGTGCTCGGCGTCATGAACGTGCGCGGCGAGATGCTGCCCGTCTACGACTTGAAGCAGCGGCTCAACCTCGAAGACGCGCCTGCCCGCATCGAAGGCCCGAACGACGTCTCTCGTGGCTCGCGGGTGGTGCTGCTGAAGGACCCCGAAGGCGACGCCGGCATTCTCGTCGACAAGGTGCGCGGCGTGGTGCGCCTGCCCCTCTCGAAGCTCGAGCCTGCGCCTTCGCTCGGTGGCGATCGTCGTGCGGTGGCGGGCCTCGGGCGACAAGATGGGGAGCTCTTCATCCTCCTCGACGTGGAACAGGCCCTGGCATGAGCCCCCTCGACAGACTCTCCCTGCGCGGCATGCGCTTCGACTGCATCGTCGGTCTCTTCGACTTCGAGCGGAACACGCCGCAGCCGGTCGAGCTCGACGTCACGCTGCACTTCGACACCCGCGACGCCGCCAAACACGGCCGGCTCGCCGCCACCGTCGACTACTCCCACCTGCTGGGCGAGCTGCGCTTCATTCTCGTCGCCGGCCGCTTCCGCCTGCTCGAGAGCGCTGCCGAGGCCGTCGCCGCCTGGCTGCTCGCTCCGCCCAGTCAGGACGTGCCGCGGCCGCAGGTGGCGCGGGTCGACGTGAAGCTCTCGAAGCTGGTCGCGCTCTCGGGCGCCGCCGTGCCCACGCTCGAGATTCAGCGCGAGCGTTCGGACTTCCAGCTCGTCACCGAGAAGAAGTCGTTCGGCTTCGTCGACGTCATCTTCGAGACCAAGGAGTGCGGCGTGTACCGCGAGCGCATCGCGCCCCGCACCGTGCTGCCGACGCACATTCACCACCACCTCGACGAGTCCGAGCTGGTGCTGGGCGATGGGTTGTTGCTGCAGGGCACGCCCGTCACTCCGGGCACCGCGCACACCTGGCCGAAGGGCTTCGCGCACCGCTACGAGAACGTCACCGACATCGAGCAGAGCTTCATGTGCATCGACCGGCCGGCCTTCATTCCCACCGACGAGCTCGAGGTCGACATTCCCGTCGAGAAGCTCACCCGCACCGAGCCGACCCGGTTCTTCTGAAACGAGCAGGTCAGTCGCAGTAGCGCGGCCCGTCGAACCCGCGATAGAGGCCCCGCCATGGAGATGTCGCTGTCAGTCGAGTTCCACTTCAGCGCCGCGCACCAGCTGCCGTTCTACGACGGCCCGTGCAAGCGGCTGCATGGTCACAACTACGTCCTGCACGTCGTGCTCGAGGGTCGCCCGTCGCCGAAGGACGGCATGATTCGCGACTTCGACGAGGTGAAGAAGACCGTCTGGGACAAGGTGCTGACCAAGGTCGATCACTACTACCTGAACGACATCGTCGAGAACCCGACGGCCGAGAACCTCGTCGTGTGGATGTGGGCTCAGCTCGAACCGCTCGTCGCGGGCCTGTCAGAGCTCAAGCTGTGGGAGACGCCGGAGTACTGCGTCACGTACCGCAGATGAGCGCCGCCCGCCGCCAGCCGAAGGTGAACCGCGCCGCCATGCAGCAGGCAGTGCGTGACTTCCTCGAGGCGGCCGGGCTCGACCCAGCAGAGCCCAACCTCGCCGAGACCCCCGAGCGCGTCACCGCGGCGTGGGCCGATGAGTTCCTCGACGGGTACCAGAAGACGCCGAAGCAGGTGCTGTCCGAGCAATTCCCAGTCACCAAGGCCTCTGACCGCGAGGTCGTCATCGTCACCGACTTGTGGTTTCGGTCGATGTGCCCGCACCACCTGTTGCCGTACTCGGGCCGTGCGCATCTCGCCTACGTGCCGGGGAAGAGCGTCATCGGCTTCGGCCGCCTCGGCGCGCTCGTCGACGTCTTCTCGCATCGCCTCGTGCTGCAGGAAGAGCTCGCCCGGCAGATCGCGACCGCGCTGATGACCGAGCTGGGTAGCCAGGGCGCCGCGTGCCTGCTCGAGGCCGAACAGACCTGCCTGCGCCTGCGCGGTGGAGAGCAGTGCGACGCGGTGACGCACGCCGAAGCCTACGAAGGCGTCATGAAGGAGCCGGGAATGCGCGCCGAGCTGTGGGCCCGTCTCGGGCGCCGCCGGTGAGCGTTCCGAAAGAGCGCCTCGACGCGTTCCTCGCTGATCTGCGTGCGGCGTTCCCCGAAGGCCTCGATCTCTCCACCGAGCTCGACACGCTCGCGCCGTACGGGAAAGACGAGTCAGACCTGGGCGAGTTCCCGCCTCAGGCCCTGGTTCGCGCGACCAGCACCGCGCAGGTCAGCCGCATTCTCGCCCTCGCCACCAAACACCGTGTTCCCGTCACCCCCGTCGGCGCCCGCAGCGGGAAGAGCGGTGGCAGCCTGCCCATCGAGGGTGGCCTCGCGCTCTCGCTCGAGAAGATGAACCGTATTCTCGAGGTGAACGCCGACGATCTGCTGATGGTCGTGCAGCCTGGCGTCTTCACCGCGCAGGTCGACGAAGCGGCCGAGAAGCTCGGGCTCTTCTATCCACCGGATCCGAACTCCGCCGCGTACTGCACCATGGGTGGCAACGTCGCCGAGAACGCCGGTGGCCCGCGCGCGCTGAAGTACGGCGTCACGCGCGACTACGTCATCGGGCTCGAGTGGGTGCTCCCGACGGGCGAGGTGCTGCGGATTGGCCGGCGAACCGGAAAGGGCGTCGCTGGCTACGATCTCGTCGCGCTCTTCGTCGGTAGTGAGGGCACCCTCGGCGTCGCCACCGAGATCACGGTGAAGCTGATTCCCCGGCCGCGCGTGGTGAAGACCGCGCTCATTCCCTTCAAGACGGTCGCTGACGCGGCGAAGGCGCTCTCGTCGGTGCTCACCAGCGGGCTGTGGCCGCGAACGCTCGAGCTGCTCGATGAGGTCGCGCTGCAGGCGATCGCCGGGCGCGGGCTCCCTGTTCCTCCAGAAGCCGGCGCCGTCGTCATCGCCGAGCTCGACGGCAACCACGAAGCCGGAGTCCTCTCCGAGCTCGTGATGCTGGTCGATCAATGCGCCAGCTGGGCCAGCCTCGAGGCCGTCGTCGCCCAGGACGAGTCGCAGCGCGAACGCATCTGGGCGGTGCGAAAAGAGGTCTCTCCCGCCCTCCGCGCGCTCACCGGCAAGAAGATCTCGGAAGACATCGTGGTGCCGCGCTCGAAGGTCCCCGAGGCCATCGAGCGCTTCAAAGTCGCCGGCAAACGCGAGGGCCTCACCGTCGCGACCTATGGCCACGCCGGCGACGGCAACCTGCACTCCAACGTGCTGTACCGAACGCGCGAAGACTGGCCCCGCGTCGAAGCCGTGCTCGCAGAAATGATGGCCGTTACGGTTGAACTCGGCGGCACCATCACCGGCGAACACGGCGTTGGCCTCGCCAAGAAGCGGTTCTTGCCGCTCGAACAACCAGAGCCACTGCGTGAGCTCCAACGACGGCTGAAGGTCGCGCTTGACCCATCTGTCACGATGAACCCCGGCAAGATCTGGGAATAGCCCCGTATCTCATCGAAATGCCGAGCCTTCTCTGACGGGTGCCGTCGGCCCCGGGCTTGCTCTGACTCCGAAGCGTCGCTTCAGAGACTGACTCGCTGGGGAGGTGGCCCGTGGCCTTTTTCGAAACCGAAGTCTGGGGTGAGCATCTTCTGCTCGAGCCTGAACAAACCTTGTTCACGGCCGAGGAGGAAAAGATGCTGGCCCGTGCAACGAAGAGCGGTGGTTCAGACGGACTTTCTCACTACATGCGCAGCATGGGCGGCCACAAACAGCTGACCCGCGAGGACGAGTACGAGCTCTCCCGCCGCGCGAAGAAGGGTGACGAGTCGGCCCGTCGCACGCTCGCCGTCAGCAACCTGCCGTTCGTGGTGGCGGTGGCCAAGAAGTTCGCCAGCCGCGGCGCGCGTCTCGACGATCTCATTCAGGAGGGCAACGTCGGCCTGATGAAGGCGATCGAGCACTTCGACCCGAAGAAGAACGTGCGCTTCGCGACCTACGCCGTCTGGTGGATTCGCGCGTACATCACGCGTTACCTCAAGGACAACCGCAGCCACGTGCGCGGTGGCGAGCACGAGCGCATCTCGATGAGCGACTTCTCGCTCGATACGCCGCTCGATGATGAGTCCGACTCGACCTACATGGAGCGGCTCGAAGACGCCGGCCCGACGCCCGACCTGAGCTTCCTCAAGCTCGAGCAGGACGAAGAGGTGGCCGCTGCGCTCCAGCGTGTTCGCCGACGCCTGGGCGACCTGGGCTGGGACATCCTCCAGGAGCGCCTCACCCAGGACAAGCCGCGCACCCTCGAAGAGCTGGGCCAGCGCTGGGGTGTTTCCCGTGAGCGCGTGCGCCAGGTCGAGCTGAAGACGAAGCACTTCCTCGCGCGGTACCTCGAAGAGCTCTCCGAGGCCGAGAACGACACGGTCGAGCTGAACGTCGCTGCGTGAAGTCCTGCAGGGCGGGGCCGTCTCGCCCGGCATGACCACCGACTTCCACCTTGCCGCGATGCGCCACCACGGTGCATCGCGGTTTCGTTTTTTCAGCCGAAACCGGGGAGCATGCGCGCCCATGCGATTGCTCCTGCTCTCACTGCTCGTGTCTGTTCCCGCCCTCGCGCAGCCGGCCTCGGCCGCTGACGTCGCCACGAAGTTGGATGAGTTGTGGAAGACCCGCGACGACGCCGCTTCGATGAAGGCCACCGACGAGGCCATCACCGAAGGCCTCAAGGCCTTCCCCGACGACTTCGAGGTGCTCTGGCGTGCCGGCCGCTACCGCTGGTGGATCGCCGATGGCGCCAACGACGAGAAGCTCAAGAAGCAGATCGCGAAGGAGGGATGGACGTTCGCCGAGCGCGCCGTGAAGGCGAAAGGCGACGGCATGCAGGGTCACTACTACGTGGCGCTCAACATCGGCGCGTACAGCCAGGCCGTCGGCATTCTCAAGGCGCTGGGCGAAGGCCTCGAGGGCAAGTTCAACGACGAGCTCGAGAAGGCGCGCAAGGCCGACGCGGCGTTCGATCGCCACGGGCCGGTGAACGCCAAGGGCCGCTACTACTGGGAGCTGCCCTGGCCCAAGCGCGACCTCGCCAAGTCGCGCACCGAGCTCAAGAGCGTGACCGAGAAGCACCCCGAGCACCTGCGCGCGTGGCTGTACCTCGCCGAGACCGAGCTGAAGGACGGCAACGCGAAGGAGGCCAAGACGGTGCTCGAGAAGGTCACCAGCGGCGCCGATGGGTACGACCCGCCTGAAGCCCGCCGCATCAAGAAGTGGGCAAAGACAGTCTCGGAGGCGATCGAGAAGGAGCTGAAGTGACCGAGCGGAACCTGGTCGAGATGCTGCTGGCGCGCGCGAAGTCGCGAACGAGCCCTGCAGCGCGACACAAGACCGCCTCAGGCTGGCAGGACGTGAGCTGGGCTGAGGTCGTCAGCCGGGTGAAGCAGGTCTCAGACGGACTGGTCGCCGCGGGCGTGAAGCCGGGCGATCGCGTCGCAATCTTCGCGGCGACCAGCCTCACGTGGGTCGTGGTCGATCTCGCCATCGCGGCGTGCCGCGCGATCTGCGTGCCCATCTACGCGTCGAACACGCCAGACGAGGTCCGCTACATCCTCTCGCACTCGGGCTCGGTGCTGCTCTTCATCGACGATGATCGCCCCGACGCCAAGCAGCCCGGCCGCCTCACGCGCGCGCGGGAGAAGCTGGCCGAGGCTCCGGCGTGTCGTGGCGTGGTGCTCTTCGAGGGCGCCGTCTCTGGCGACAACGAGCGCACGCTCGAGCGCTTCATCGAGGAAGGGAAGGGCGTCACCGACTTCGACGCGCGCGTCGCGGCCATTCAGCCCGACGATCTCTGCCACTTCATCTACACCTCGGGCACCACCGGCGACCCCAAGGGCGTGATGCTCACGCACGGGAACTGGGCCTTCGAAGCCGACACCATTCGGTCGCTCGGCGTGATGAAGGACGACGACTCGTTGATGCTCTTTCTGCCCCTCGCGCACTCGTTCGCGCAGGTGGCGAAGGCCGCGTGGCTGGCGCTGGGCTTCACGATGATCTTCGCCGAGTCGGTCGAGAAGGTCGTCGCCAACCTCGCCGAGACGAAGCCCACGATCTTCCCCGCCGTGCCGCGAGTGTTCGAGAAGGTCTTCGCCGGCGTGCAGGGCAACGCGCTGTCGGCGCCGGGCGTAAAGGGCTCGCTGGCGCGCTGGGCGTTCAAGCTGTTCGACGAGTACGTCGCTGCGAAAGAGGCGGGCAAGCCGTACGACTCGCTCGGCTTCGGGCTCGCGAAGGCGCTCGTCTTCAAGAAGGTGAAGGCGGGCCTCGACGAGAAGCTGGGCGGGCGGCTGCAGCTGTTCGTCTCGGGTGGCGCTCCGCTGCCGCGCAAGATCGGTTACTTCTTCGAGCTCGTCGGGTTCACGGTCTGCGAGGGCTACGGCCTCACCGAGACCAGCGCCGCGAGCACGCTCAACGTGCCCGGCTCGATCCGCATCGGCACCGTCGGCAAGCCGTTCCCCGGGGTCGAGCTGAAGATCGCGGAGGACGGCGAGATTCTCATTCGCGGGCCCAACATCATGAAGGGCTACTACGGCAACGAGGCGGCGACGGCCGAGGTGCTGCGGCCCGACGGCTTCTTCCACACGGGCGACATCGGAGAGATCGACAAAGACGGCGCGGTGCGCATCACCGACCGCAAGAAGGATCTCATCAAGACCTCGGGTGGAAAGTACTGCGCGCCGCAGAACCTCGAGAACGCGCTCAAGACGTCGCCGATCGTCTCGAACTCGATGGTGCACGGCGACATGCGGCCGTACCTGACGGTGCTGATCGCGGTGAACGAAGAGACCGCGAAGAAGCTGCTCGCCGAGAAGGGCGTGACGGTGGGCAGCGTGGCCGAGCTGGTGAAGCGGCCCGAGATCATCGCCGAGGTGAAGGCCGCCATCGACGCGGTGAACGCGACGCAGCCGCCGTACTCGACGATGAAGAAGTTCCACCTGGTGCCGCAGGACTTCTCGCAAGAAACGGGAGAGCTCACGCCCACGCTCAAGGTGAAGCGCAAGGTGGTGACGGCTCGCTACAAAGCCGCGCTCGACGCGCTGTACGAAGGCGCGAAGGACTGAACCCGAAGCTGTGCCGCGTGCATCTGAGGGCCGTGCGCTGGCTCGTCCTCGTGATGGCGTCGGGGTGTGCGACCGTGCACACCGCGCTCGACGTGCAGGCCATCGAAGCCAAGGCGGCGTTGGCCTCGAGGTGGGCCGGGAAGGTCGATCGAAGGCCCTGGCCCTTCCGCACGGGTGCAGCGCTCGACGCGCTCACGCGACCGGCGGGAGTTCCTGTCGTCACGCGGCTCCCCATCGGCACGCACCACCTCGCCGACGACGTCATCGAAGAGCAGCTCGTCTTTCGCAGCCGGCAGTCGCTGCGGTACCTCGAGTCGAACTACGCGCGGCTGTACGTCTACCGTCATGGAGTACTGGGCACGCGCCCGGTGCAGCTCTGGGTGCCTGGCCTGTACGTCTCCGAGCTCGCGCTGAAGCTGCTGCGGCCGTTGTTGCTCGACACGCTCTCACAGGGCGTCGACGTCGTCTTCTTCGTGCCGCCGTACCATCTCGAGCGCACCCCCACTGGCCTCGGCTCTGGAGACGCCGTGCTGGCGACGACGTTGTCCGATCACCTCGGCGTCATCGCTCAGGGCGTGGCCGATCTTCGCGACACGGTGCGGCTCTTGCGGAGCCGGGGCGTGAAGACCCTCGGCGTCTTCGCGGGCTCGATGGGCGCCAACTTCGCGCTGCAGGTGGCCCGCTTCGACGGAGCTCCCGAGCGACCCGCCTTCGAGTTCTTCACGGGCATGATCCCCCTCGTCGATTGGAGCGCGCTGCTGTTGGAGCGGCCCGAGTTCGCGGGCGTGCGCTCCCAGCTGACCGCGGCCGGAACTTCCCTCGAGGCGCTTGGAGCCTTGTACGCCGAGCTCGACCCTTCGCGAGCTTCACCGGCACTGCCTTCCGCCTCCGTCTCGATCATCGCCGCGCGCTTCGATCAGGTGACACCAGCCGGCCCGCGCGAACGGTGGCAGATGGCGTGGGGGCTGACCCGCGTTCACCTCGTCGACCGGGGGCACGCGACGATGCTGCTCTCAGACCTGCCCGCCATCGCCCACGAGCTGCTGGCGGACGACCTCAGAAACGTGAAGGGCCGCGACTCCGGTGTGGAGCGCGGCCCGTCGACTCCCTGAGGAACGATCAGCTCAGCCCTGCTTCTGGGCGGCCTTGTCGTTCGACTGCACCTGTTGGCCGCTCGAGTCGGCGAGCTTCTTCTCTTCCGGCTCGGCCTCTCCCGACAGCCCCTTCTTCAGGTTCTTCACGAAGGACCCGATGGACGTGCCGAGCTGAGGAAGACGCGAGGCTCCGAAGAGCACCACGATGGCCACGACGATCAGCAGAATTTCCCAGCCGCGAAGACCACCCATTGAGCAACTCCTTGTGAGGCGCACCACCACTTTAGGCCCATCGCCTGTAACACCGCCAATGCGCCTCGTCATGTCCCCGTGACGGCGGGGAGTTGGGCTCAGGCGACGTTGATGGTGCCGGGCGTTGCGCGGGGCTCGGGCTTCTCGATCGGAGAAGCCACGTGGCGAAGCACGGGCTCGGCCGTCGCAGGCACCTGCCGCTTGGCGACCTCGAGCATCATCGTCTGGCTGCGAATCGTCTGGCCGTCGAGCGCCAGGGGGCGGGGCAGGTACGACCCATCGGGCTGAAGCTGGCGGGCCTTCACGTTGTCTTTGAGGCCGAGGCCAATCACCTCGTCGAGCAGCCGAAGCCGAAGCGCAGCGTCTTCGACCGGCGCCATCACCTCGACGCGGCGGTGAAAGTTGCGCGGCATCCAGTCGGCGCTCGAGATGAACACGTCGGTCGCGGTGCCGGTGCCGAACGCGTACACGCGCGCGTGCTCGAGGAAGCGATCGACGACCGAGATGACGCGAATGCGCTCACTGACGCCGGGCACGCCGGGGCGCAGGCAGCAGATGCCGCGCACGAGCAGGTCGATCTCCACGCCAGCCTGGCTCGCGGCGTAGAGCGCGCGAATGATGACGGGATCGACGAGCGCGTTCATCTTGCCGAGAATTCGCGCGGGCTCGCCCTTTCGGGCCTTCTGGGTCTCGCGCTCGATCAGCTCGAGCACCTTGGTCTGCAGCGTGTTCGGTGCGACGGCCAGGCGCTTCCAGTTCGGCTGGGTCGAATAGCCGGTGAGCAGGTTGAAGAGCGCCGTCACGTCGTCGGCGATCTCTGGCCGGGCCGTGAAGAGTGAGACGTCGGTGTAGATGCGCGCGGTGGCCGGGTTGTAGTTGCCGGTGCCGATGTGCACGTAGCGGCGAATGCCGTTGCCCTCGCGGCGCACCACCAGCGTCACCTTGCAGTGCGTCTTGAGCCCGATGAGGCCGTAGACGACGTGCACGCCGTTGTCCTCCATGCGGCGCGCCCAGGCGATGTTGTTGGCTTCGTCGAGGCGGGCCTTCAGCTCGACCAGCACGGCCACCTGCTTGCCGTCTTGCACGGCCTTGAAGGCCGCGCGCAACGCTACCTCGGTTTTGCCGAAACCCACATCGCCGCAGATCAGCCGGT
>JBEOKA010000481.1:0-7036 GCA_040275325.1 Myxococcaceae bacterium
CACCCTCGCCGCCGCCGCGGGTTTGCGCTAATGCTCCCCCTTCCCCCCGCGGACGGGCGAGAGTGGACACGATCATGAGCACCCTGCGTACGCCGCGCCCCCAGCGCGCCATCGGCGAGCTCTTCGAGGGCCACCGCCTCAAGGCCGACATCCGCCAGATCGCCGCCGGACACCAGGGCTCGGGCACCGAGAAGACACAGAAGCCGGGCATGTACAAAGAGCTTCGCGCCGAGCCGATCTACAGCAAGGAGTTCGGCACCGTCGGCGCTGACGGCAAGACGCGCATCGCGGGCGCTGGCGATCTCTCCGCTCCCACCAAGCACGATCTGGGCAACGGCGTCACGGCCGAGACCTACGCCAACGGCCCTTCGTTCGAGATGACCGGCGGCATGTCGGCGCGCAAGAACGGCTGGGGCATGGACGTCGACGTCAACCTCAAGGTCGACGCGAACCTGCTCAAGGCCGGCGCCTCCATCGAGCGCGAGTTCAAGGTGAAGGTGAACGGCGAAGACGTCTCGGTGAAGGTGAAGCTGGGCGCCGATGCGCAGGTTGGCATCAACGGAGAGCTCAAGCTGCGCCTGCACGTCGGCAAAGACGGCGTCTCGCTGCAGGCCGGCGCCGAAGGGTTTGCCGGTGCTCGCGGTTCGCTCTCCGGTTCGCTCGAGCTCAAGGTGAACGACAAGAAGGTGCTCGGCGGCGAGCTGAAGCTGACGGCGGCCGCTGGGGCGATGGCCGGCGCCGAGTTCGAGGCGGGCCACGGCAAGTTCAAGGCGAAGGCCTACGCGGCGGTTGGCGTCGGCATGGGCGTCGAACTGACCGGAACCTACGCCGGCATGCAGATGGCGAAGGCGGCTGGCGGCCTCTCGCTGCCGGGTCACCAGGGCTGGTAACGCGGCTGACGTTCTCCATCACGTTCGCTAAGCGCCGATTTCACCGAAGGAATTCACGTTGACCGACGGGTGACGCGTCCCTATACAACGGCGCGTTCTACGTAGCCCCCCGCCCGGAGCTTCCACCACGTGAGCACCTTCGCGCTGGACCAGATTCAAAACCAGCTGCCCGAGGCCCTCGTCGAGCGATATGTCGATCGCGCCGGCGATGCCTGGGGCGTCATCAAGCCCGATCAGATTCCGCACGTCGCGAAGCTGCTCAAAGAGCGACTCGGGTTTCGCATGTTCATCTCGATGGACGGCGTCGATCGTCTGCACCTGCCTCCCGAGGAGCAGGACCCGCGCTTCGAGGTCGTCTACTTCCTGCGCAACGTCGAGCGAAACGAGCTCGCGCGCCTGAAGGTTCGCGTGAACGAGGGCGTCGAGGTGCACTCGATTCGTTCGGTGTTCCAGGGTGCGAACTGGGCCGAGCGCTTCGTGTGGGACTTCTACGGCGTGCCCTTCAAGGGCCACGGCGATCTGCGCCGCATGCTCACGTACGAAGAGTTCAAGGGCCACGCGCTCCGCAAGGACTACCCGCTGCGCGGCCGTCAGGGCCTCATCGCCGAGCGCCCCATCAAGGACATCTTCCGCGGCCCCGGCACCAACGGCGTCGCCGAGTAAGCCCCTCTTCGACCTTCATCGAGAACCCTCATGGCCTCTGCTGACGACCAGTACGATCCGACTCCCAGCGACGACGAGCTCGAAGCCCACCTGCAGACGCGGAACATGGTGGTCAACCTCGGCCCCTCGCACCCCGCGACCCACGGCACCGTTCGCCTGCGCATCGAGCTCGACGGCGAGACGATCGTCTCGATGGATCCCGAGATCGGCTTCCTGCACCGCGGCTTCCAGAAGAGCTGCGAGAACGTCACGTGGACGCAGGTGCTGCCGTACACCGACCGCCTCGACTACGTCGCCTCGCTCGCCAACAACTTCGGCTACCTCTCGGCCGTCGAGTCGTTGATGGGCATCGAGATTCCCGAGCGCGCCAAGTACATCCGCGTGATCGGCGCCGAGCTGCACCGCATCGCCAGCCACCTCACCACCATCGGCGCGTCGGGCCTCGAGCTCGGCGGCTTCTCGGCCTTCCTCTACGCCATCGAAGCGCGCGAGCTGCTCACCGATCGCGTGACCGAGCTCACCGGCGCGCGCCTCACCACCAGCTACGGCCGCATCGGCGGCTTGAACCGCGATCTGCCCGCTGGCTGGGAAGAGAAGGTGCTCAAGAGCCTCATCAAGCTCGAAGAGCTGCTCGACGAGACCGACAAGCTGCTCACGCGCAACCGCATCTTCACCGATCGCATGCGCGGCACGGGCGTCATCACCACCGAAGACGCGCTCGACTTCGGCTTCACCGGCCCCTGCATTCGCGCCAACGGCGTGAACTACGACGTGCGCAAGGCGAAGCCGTACTGGGCGTACGACCAGCTCGACTTCTCGGTGCCGCTTGGAAACAACGGCGACAACTTCGATCGCTTCTACCTGCGCGTGCTCGAGACGCACCAGTCGCTGAAGATCATTCGCCAGGCCTTCAAGCAGATGCCCGGTGGCCCCGTGATGATCGACGACTGGCGCATCGCGATGCCGCCGAAAGAGAACGTCTACAGCTCGATCGAAGGCGTGATCGCGCACTTCAAGCTCGTCATGGAAGGCGTGCCCGTGCCGGTCGGCGAGATCTACCACGCGACCGAATCGCCGAACGGCGAGCTCGGCTGGTACTTGAAGAGCGATGGCTCGGGCCGCCCGTACAAGTGCCACGTGCGCGCGCCTGGCTTCCAGATTCTCAGTGGGCTCTCGAAGATGTGCGTGGGGCGCATGCTGCCCGACCTCATTCCCACCTTCGACACCATCAACATGATCGGCGGGGAGGTCGAGCAGTGAGCGAGGACAAGAAGGTCGAAGCCCCGAAGCCTGCGCCGCCTCCGGGCCCGCCGCCGCCGAAGAACCCCGGCATGGTGACGATGATCATCGATGGCAAGGAAGCCATCGTGAAGCCGGGCACCAACCTCATCGAGGCTGCGAAGTCGGTCGGCAGCGAGATTCCCTACTACTGCTACCACCCTCGCCTCACCATCGCGGCCAACTGCCGCATGTGCCTCGTCGAGGTCTCGAACGCACCGAAGCTGGTGCCGTCGTGTCAGCACTCGATCTCGGAAGGCCTCGTCGTCAAGACGAACACCGACAAGGTGAAGTCGCAGCAGAAGTCGGTGATGGAGTTCCTGCTGCTCAACCACCCGGTCGACTGCTCGATCTGCGACCAGGCCGGTGAGTGCAAGCTGCAGGACTACTACATGCGGTACGACTTCAAGCCCTCGCGGCTCGAAGGCCCGAAGATCCTCCGCAACAAGCGCAAGGTGCTCAACGAGCACGTCGTCATCGATCAGGAGCGCTGCGTCGTCTGCACCCGCTGCGTGCGCTTCATGGAGGAAGTGGCGAAGGCGCCCCAGCTCGGCGTGTTCGGGCGTGGGTCTCACGAGGTCGTCGACGTCGCTCCGCACTACGGCAAGCTCGAGTCGAACTACTCGGCCAACATCGTCGACATCTGCCCGGTCGGCGCGCTGCTGAACCGTGACTTCCGCTTCCGCGCGCGTGCGTGGTTCCTCTCGGCCGCCCCCAGCATCTGCACGGGCTGCTCGCGTGGCTGCAACACGTTCACCGACTTCATGGGCCAGGACACGTACCGCTACCGCCCGCGCGAGAACGAGGCCGTGAACAAGTCGTGGCTCTGCGATGCGGGCCGCCTCTCGTACAAGGCCATCAACCAGAAGCGCGTGCTGCAGTCGCTCGTGGGCAAGGGCGCTGACGCGAAAGAGACGCACTTCGCCGACGCCGTTCGTGAGCTCGGCGCGAAGCTCAAGGGCGCCAGCGTGACGGTCGTCGTCTCGCCCACGTTCTCGAACGAAGACCTGATGGCCGCCCTCGCGTTCGCGCGCGACGGCCTGTCGGTGAAGACGATCTACGTCTCGGGTCGCCCGGGCGGAAAGGCCGATGACTTCCTCATCACGGCCGACAAGAACCCGAACCGCAAAGGCCTGGAGTGGATCGCGAAGGGCCTGGGCCTCGAGGCGAAGCCGTTCGCTGACCTGACGGCGCTGCTCGACAAGGGCTCGGTGAAGACCCTGCTCGCGTTCGGCGCCGACGTTCCCGAGGACGAGGCGGTGTTCGTGAAGCGCCTCGCGAAGGTCGATCACTTCGCGGTCATCGCGACGAACGAGAACGGCGTCACTGCGGCGGCCAACAGCGTCATCGGAGCCTCGAGCCACGTCGAAGACGAAGGCACCTTCACCAACGAAGGCGGCCTCGTGCAGCGCGTTCGCCGTGCCTACCCGCCGAAGGGCGACTCGCACCCGCTGTGGAAGTGCGCTGTCGAGCTCGCGAAGGCGAACGGCCTCGAGCTCAAGGTCGCCTCGTCGCGCGAGGTCTTCAAGACGTTCTCGGCCTCGGTGGCCGAGCTGAAGGACTACGCGTGGGACAAGAACGCGCCCATCAATCAGACCCGCCCTGGCATCTCGACGATGGCGTCGGGAGCCGATGGCCGGCCGCCCGGCTGGCGTGAACAGGGCGTTCCCAACCTTCGCGGTCTCACTCTTCCCTCGGGGACCTGACCCATGCGCCTCGGAGTCGTCTTCACTGGTGTTGCTCTCATCGTCGGCGGCCTCTTCGCCGTCTCGGCGCTCGGCTACGTCGGCGGTGCGTTGCTCGAAGGCCTGATGCTCGAGAAGTTCGGCATCTCGGGCGGTGGGCACATCGTTCAGATCCTCGTCTCGATGCTGGTCGTGGTGATGGTGATCGCGACGCTGCTCACCCTCGCCGAGCGCAAGTGGTCGGCCTTCATGCAGGACCGAACCGGCCCGAACCGTGCGCGCATCGCGCTGCCCGGCCTCAAGAACAGCGCGCTCGCCGGTCTGCCGCACATCGCGACCGACGTGATCAAGATGCTCACGAAGGAGGCCTTCCGCCCCGCGACGGCGAACAAGTTCTTGTTCAACCTCGCTCCGATGCTGGCCTTCGCGCCCGCCTTCGCGCTGTTCGCGATCGTGCCCTCGGGCCCCACACTCGACATCACCCTGCCCTCGGCGCTCGGCAGCTTCGCGTACACGGCGAAGGTGGTGATGTCGCCGACGAACCCTGACGCCGGCCTGCTCCTGATGTTCGCGGTGGCCTCGCTCGCCGTCTACGGCACCTCGCTCGCTGGCTGGTCGTCGAACAACAAGTTCGCGCTGCTCGGCGGCGTTCGCGCCTCGTCGCAGATGGTGAGCTACGAGGTCGCGCTCGGCCTCTCGCTCGTCGGCATGATGGCGGCGTTCTCGACGGTGCGCCTCGCCGGTGACGACGGCATGGCGGCGATGCAGGCCCGCTACCTGTGGTCGTTCAATGCAGGCGGCTTCGACATCGGGCTTCCGGCGTGGGGCATCTTCCTTCAGCCGGCCGGCTTCATTCTCTTCTTCGCCGCGGCGTTCGCCGAGACGAAGCGTGCGCCGTTCGACTCTCCTGAAGGCGAGTCCGAGATCGTCGGCTACTTCCTCGAGTACTCGGGCATGCAGTTCGGCCTCTTCATGATCTCGGAGTTCGTCGAGGTCGTGGTGCTCTCGGGTGTACTCGCGGCGATCTTCTTCGGAGGCTGGTCCCTCCCGTTCGGCAACGAGTGGCTGACGATGAAGCTGTCGGCCGTCTCACCGATCCTCACGGGCGCGGTGTTCGGCACCATCTTCTGGGTGAAGGTCGTGCTGCTCTGCTACCTGCAGCTCGTCATCCGGTGGACGTTCCCCCGCTTCCGCTACGATCAGATTCAGACGCTGGGCTGGAAGATCCTGCTGCCGCTCGGGCTCGTGAACCTGTTCGTCTCGGGCGCACTGATCCTCCGAGATCCCTCGCTCAAGTCGCTGGCCATCATGGGCTTCATCGAGATCGTCGCCGTCGCGATGCTGACCTTGACGCCGCCGCGCCAGGTTCGCCGCGAGCAGGAGGCCGCCAGCCACGGTGGCGGGCACGGCCACGACGATCACGGTCACGATGCCCACGGCCACGCGCCGGCTGCGGCGCTCCCGGCCGGCACTGCGGGCCACTAAGGAAACCGAACACCATGGCCAACCTCACCCACGGACACGGGCACGGCGTTCAGGAGAAGCGTGAGCTCGTCGAGAAGGACATTCGCGAGCGCGCGTTTCTGCCCGAGCTGATCAAGGGCATCGCGATCACCACGAAGCACTTCCTGCGGAACCTCTTCGGCGAGCGCGACACCAACCCCGAGGTGCTCGACCGCACGGGGCTGTCGACGATCAGCACCGTTCAATACCCGGAAGAGAAGGTGCCCTATCCTCCCGGGTACCGGGGCCTGCACCGCCTGGTGCCGCGCGAAGACGGCAAGCCCCGCTGCGTCGCCTGTTACATGTGCGCGACGATCTGCCCGGCGCAGTGCATCTACATCGAGGCCGAGGAGTACGACCCGGCCGATGAGGTCGCCGAGTCGCGCGTGATCGAGAAGTTCCCGAAGCAGTTCGTGATCGACGAGCTGCGCTGCATCGTGTGCGGTTTCTGCGTCGACGCGTGCCCGAAGGACGCGATTCGCATGGACACGTACACGCACACGCCGAGCGAGTACACGCGCCAGAGCTTCGTCTACGACATTCCCAAGCTGCTGGTCGGGCCGGCCGTCACGCACCCGAGCGATCCGTGGTTCAAGCGCGGCTCGTCGGAGGCTCCGGATCACCAGCACATGGAGAAGCACACGCGCATCGGTGAAGGGCTCGTCGCGCTGAAGCTTCCGCACAACACCATCGAGGTCGACACCTCGAAGCCGGTGGCCGTGACGAAGTTCATCAAGTGATTCGCCACTGGCTCGCGCTCGCCGTCGTCATGGCGGCGTGTGCGCGGCCGGTGAAGGTTCCGACTCGGGCTGAGGTGCGCATCGATCGCCTCGTGCTCTCGCCCGAGCTCGAGCTGGCGAAGGTGGTCGACGATGTGTGGATTCACACGTCGTACAAAGAGCTGCCGAACGTCGGGCTGTTTCGGTCGAACGGGTTGTTGATCGCCGGGCATGGCGGCGTCGTGTTGATCGACACGCCATGGACTCCGACGGCGACGAAGACGCTCCTCGAGTGGGT
>JBEOKA010000482.1:0-13348 GCA_040275325.1 Myxococcaceae bacterium
TAGACTGGGAGGCGACGATGGCGAAGGGAAATGGACACACCTCGTTCGAAGAGCTGCTGCTGAAGCGGTTCGATGCGATGCGCGACGACTTTCGCGAACTGCGGGCCGAGTTGACCCTGTTCAAGGTCGAGGTTCGGGCTGAGCTCGGCGCGGTACGAGGCGAGCTGAAGGAGCTGCGGGAAGAGGTCGCCGAGCTGAAGCTGGAAGTTGCCGAGCTGCGCGCCGAGGTCGAAGTTCTGAACGCGCGCGTCGACCGGCTCGACAGTCGCGTTGATCACCTGGTCGAGTTCACCGGAGCCCGTTGGCGCGATGTCGACCGGCGCCTCAAACGACTCGAAGCCGCCGCCTGAGCGTTACCGGGTGCGAGCGAGCTCGAGCTGCCCCGCGAGGAACGTGCGAATGTCTTTCCCCGCGGCCGCGAGCTGCTGCGGAATGAACGACGCCTTCGTGAGCCCGGGCAGCGTGTTGATCTCGAGGAACACCGGCCCCGACTCCGTGAGGATCATGTCGGTGCGTGAGTAGCCACGGCAGCCGATGGTCGTGTGCGCGAGCAGCCCGAGCGCCTGAGCGAGCGCGCGCTCCTGCTCGGTGATGGGCGCGGGCGTCAGCTCTTCGGTGCCCTTGCCCAGATACTTGCCCGCGTAGTCGAAGGCGCCGCCGGGAATCAGCCGCACCTCAGAGACTGGCAGCGCGACCGGTCCACCCGCTTCGTCGACCACGCCCACCGTGAGCTCGCGACCGGTGATGAACGCCTCGGCCAGGTAGCGCAGCTTCGAGGCCGACACCTGCTTCGCGGCTTCGGAGACGAACTCCTTCGACGTCAGATGAAACAAGCCGACGCTCGAGCCATCGGCGACGGGCTTGAGCACCCAGCGCGGCGCTTCGTCGAACATCGCGCGCAGCTTCTGCTCCAGGGCAGCCGCCTCCATCGGCTCGAGCACGTGCGCCGGAGCCAGCTTCGCGCCCTTGGTGCCGACCAACGTCTTCGTCACCGCTTTGTCGAACGCCCGCGCGCTCGCCGCCGAGCCCGAGCCCGTGAACGCGACGCCGTGCTTCTCGAAGCGCGCCTGCAGCGTGCCGTTCTCACCTTCGCCGCCGTGCAGCGCGAGGAGAAACGTCTTGCCCTTCGTCGACGCGTCACCCAGCGCCGCGTCGATGGACGAGAACGCGGGCGCCGACTTCGGGAAGAACTCGTTCTCGAAGGGCCTGGCGTGCGTCGCGAGCTCCCTCGAGACCGGGTGAACCGCGCCCGCCTTCGAGAGGAACCAGCACGCCGCGTCTGGCAACAGCGAGGCGACGTTCTGCGCAGAGGCGACCGAGACGAGGCGCTCCGAAGAGCTGCCCCCAAAGAGAATGACGACGTCGGAAGACATGACGCACTCGTAGCGCGGAGCAGCGGGACAAAGAAGAAGCCCGCTCGAGCCGGTCGTGTTCCCGCCCACCACGTCTTGTCCGCAACCCGCCCCGCCCGTGAGAAGCTTCGCGCCCATGCGCTCGTGGCTCGTCGCCTGTTTCCAGTTCGCGTTCGCTGCGTTCGCAGAGCCGGGTGACGGCAGCGCTGGCGACTTCACGGTGAGCGGTACGACGGTGGTGAACCGCTACGGCCCGCTGCGCGCGTCGGTGGAAGCAGGAGCGCGCACGCTCGAGACGACGCCCGGCCTCGTCGGCGCGGGCGACCTCGTGCTGTTGCTCACCGCGCAGTCGGCGACGCCGCTTTCGAACGACGGTGACACCATTCGGGTCGATGACGCGAACGTCGGCCGCTTCGCCACCGCGCGCGTCGAGGCGATGAGTGGCTCCACCATCACGCTGACGGCGCCGCTCGAGCGCGCGTGGGACGCCACCGTCACGCAGGTCGTCTTCGTGCCGCAGTACGAGAACCTCACCATCGAGGCGGGCGGTGTCATCGAGCCGCTCCCGTGGGACGGGCAGGTCGGTGGTGTGGTCGCCCTCGCCGTTCGAGGCACGCTCACGAACGAGGGGCGCGTTCACGCCGATGGGCGCGGCTTTCGTGGCGGGCGCGGCGGGCTCGTCGACGTCGCGCCGTTTCCCTCGGAGCTGATCCGCAACGGGGAAGGGTTGGTCGCCGGCAGTTGGCCAGCGCTGCGCAACCCGCTCCCCGACTCGACGGGCGGCGCGATTGGGCGTTTCTTTCAGGCGTACTCGGTGACGCCGGGTGGTGGCGGTGGCAACGCGACGCGCGGAGGAAAAGCGCCGTTCGCGAAGGACGCCTCGGGTGGAACCGGTGGGCTGCGGGTGAGCTCGGCAGGTGAGCGTGCGCTCTTTGGTGGAGGCGCGGCCGCAACGGGGCAGGGCAGTCACCTCTTCACCGAGCCGGGTGGCGCTGGTGGTGGGGCGGTCATCGTCTTCGCGGGAGCGGTCGCTGGCGCGGGCACGTTCTCAGCGAACGGGCTCGCGGGCGGTACGACCCAGACGAACGGCGACGACCCGTTGGTGCCCAACGTTCGGCATACGGCCGCAGGCGCCGGTGGCTCCATCGTGCTCGACGTCCTCGGCTCCATCACCTGCTCGCTCGTCGACGCGAGCGGTGGAGACGGGCAATCGGTGAAGGGTTGCTGCGCGGCGTCTGCAGCTGGCGGCGCAGGGCGCATCTTCGTCACCGCGAAGTCGCTCGCCTGCGAGACACGCGCGGTGTCGGGCCTCACCGGCACGTTCGATTCCCAGCAGCGCGATGGCTTTCCATTCACGCGGCTCGCAGGAGAGGTCGACGTGCGGGAGCTGGCGCGAGCGCCGAAAGAGGCGACCACGCCGAAGTTCCTTGTCGGGTGTTCCGTCGGCAGTGGCGATTTGCTGTGGCTCAGCCTCGCCGCGCTGCTCTTTCAGAGACGCACGCGAAACGTGTCGAACTGAGGCTTGGCGCCCGACGCACCTTCCGCTTTCGCGTTCGGAGCCCAGGCGCCGAGGCTCAGCACCGCCACCGAGCCTGGCTCCTTCTTCGCGCCCTTCACGAAGACCTCGACGACGCGAGCGGTCAGGCGCATCGGGCGGGCTGGGAGCACGCCGGGGTGGCGCTCCTCGTAGGCCTCGACCTTCGATTTCGTGGTGCTCGTCACGAAGAGGCTCCGGTTCTTCACGATGACGCCGTTCTCGAGACCGTCGGCGAAGCCGGCCGAGGCCTCCATCGGTTCCACGAGCCACGTGAGGCGCAGGCCCGTCGTTTCCTCGTCTGCGCGGAGCAGGGTCACCGTGACGAAGGGGTCGATCGGCTCGTTGATTGCGCGGTCGCCGTCGCGGGCCAGTGTGGTGAGCGAGCAGAGCGCGAGGGCGAGGAGCGAGGTTCTGCGGAGCATGTGCTCAGTCGTAGCACCGTCGTGCATGACGCAGCGACAGCCGCTCCGCGACGACTTCAGCCACCGGCGTGGTGGTCGGGTTCGTGTTTGCACACGTGGTTCACGGCGGAAGGAAGTGCCCTCCGAGCACGACCTCAACCACCGGCGCGGTGGTCAGATCCGTGTTCGCGCACGCGGGAGGGACGACAGCTGCGACTTCAACCGCCGCGGTGGTCGGATTCGTGTTCGCGCGGCGCTGGCGAGGAAGACACGACCTCACCGCAATGACTCGAGCAGCGTGCGGGCCTCGACGGCCGACGGCGTCGTTGCATGTCGTTTGAGCACCAGCTCGAGCCGAGTGCGGGCCTGCGCCGTCTTTCCCTCTGCGACGTCGAGCCGCGCGAGCCGCACCAACACGGGAGCCTCGAGCGCCTTCGGCCCACGCTTCTCGGCCAGACACGCCTCGAGCAACACGCGCGCGCGGGCGCCGTCCTTCAACGAGTCCTGCAGCACGCCAGCCGCGACGAGCCGTGCACGCGTTCGGGTCTCGACGTCACCGAAGGTCGCCGCCTTTGCATACGCCTCCACGGACCGCTCGAGCGCACCGCTTCGACGGAAGAGATTGCCCATCAGCGTCCACGCGCGCGCATCTCTGGGCTCCTTCGCGAGGTGTGTGTCGAGGACGCGCTGCGCTTCGTCAAACCGTCGGTCGACCAGCAGTCGTGTCACCGCTTCGACATCCAGCACGGCCCTGGGCCTCGGCGCCACGACGCCTGCGTCGACCGGCTCCTCGATGACGACGCCTGCATCGACAGGCTCCGTCACCACCACGGGAGGCCACGTCTCGCCAGCCGACACCGCCGCGACCCGAGTCCCTGCGCGCCACACCTCGACGACACCTTCTTCCACTGCGACCGACGGCGCTTCACCGCTTCGCACCGAGAACGTGGTGCCGACGACCCGCACTTCGATTCCGTTCGTCTCGACGACGAAGCGCGCGCCTGGCTTGCGTTTGGCCACCTGGAACTTGAGCGCGCCCTTCGACACCCGCACGCGCGTCTCGTCACCCGTGTGCTGCACCTCGGCGCGGCTGTCAGGCTCGACGGTGAAGGTGTCTCCGAACACGGCGACCGCTCCAGCCTGCTCGAGCACGAGCGGACCTGCCGGCGCTCTCGTCTGCCACCACACGCCCAACGCCAGCAGTGCCGCGAGCGGAACGACGATGAGCCATCGGCGTGACGAAGGCCTCGGCTCCTTCGCGCGCGCCATCAACTTCTGCGCTGCGAACGCTGGAGTCCGGCCTGCCTCGGCCCACTGTTTCAATGTCGCGGTGTCACGCCTCGCCTGAGCCACGGCCTGCTGACACGCCACGCAGCCTGCGAGGTGCGCTTCGAACCCGGGCACTTTCGACGGCTCGAGGTCGCCCACGATGAACGCGTCGCGCTGGGAGCAGTCACTCATGACGACTCCCTCGCTTCGGCCAGCGCCGCACGCGCGCGGTGAAGCCTCGTCCACACGGTGTTGACGCTGATGCCGAGCGCCTGCGCGATGTCGGCCGCCTCGAGGCCTTCGACCGTGTGCATCACCAGCACTTCGCGCAGATGCGCCGGGAGCAACGCGAGCAGCCGCTCGCCTTCACGCACGGCGTCGGTTCGTTCCTCGAGCCGCGACGCGGGACTGCTCAGGCCCGGCAGCCGGTCCATCACGTTGCGGCGAAACCAGGTCGCGCGCCGGTGCTCCCGCGCTTTTCGAACGGCGACTCCAGCGATGTACGCGCGCACATTGCCGTCCGGGCGAAAGCGGCGAGCCGCGTCGACGAGCGCGAGGAAGACCTCCTGGCACACGTCTTCGGCGGCGCTGGGCGCGAGTGAGAGGTCGGCTTGTCGCACCAGGGCCAGCACCATCGGGCGATACCTTTCATAGAGCGGCTCCAGCGCAGCGAGCTCGCCCACGGCCAACCGCCGCATCCACTCGGCGTCTTCCACACTGCTGTTGGCGGGAGGGCTCACCGAACTTCCCAGGCGACGCCGATTCCCGTGCGCACCTCGGCCCACCCTTCACGCCAAAACACCGTCTCGCCCTGCACCAGCCGCGTCGGCAGCGGGCGAAGGCCCACGCCCAGGTCGAGGCAGAAGTGCAGCGACTCCGAGAGTCGAACCAGGCTGCGCACACCACCGTGCGCACTGCCCGCGAAGGTGAGTGCCTGCGTCGAGCCCGTCGGAGTGACGCCGCGTTGCCAACGCCCGCCTGCTGCGACCGAAGCGTACGGCCCGAACGCGCGCGTCACCCCGAGCGGAAAGAAGGCGTCCACTCCCGCAGTGCCCTCGAGCGCGCTGATGCCGGGCTCGAGCGGACCCACGCCGAGCTCGACGGTGGCCGAGAGCACCAGCCGCTCCCAGACCAAAGACCCGAACGCGGCGTGAAGCCCTGCGCGCAGCGGACCTCCGAGCTGCCCTCCGAAGCGGCCCGCGCCGACGGCCATCACGCGATGCATCGGCGCGACGGCGACCCGCTTCTCCACCACGATGGGCGGCGGTGGCGGCGCTGTTGGCGGCGGTGGAGCGACCTGCGTCCTCACCGACTGCACCACCGGCCCGAGCCCGGGCGGCAGTGAGGCCGGCGGCTCGAAGAGAAACGCCGCGCCGAGCAGCTCACCATCGCGGCGGCGATGCAGTCGAACGCGGCGCTCAAGTGCGCGCTGCTCGGCTCGTTCAACTCGAACGTTCGCGCGGCGCCGGTGCCAGGTGCCTCGTTGACGAAGGTGTCAGACGTGCAGCCCGCGCTCGACGTGATGGTGGGGGCGAACCGGCCGGGCGAGCCGAACCGTCAGGCGATGGCGAAGAGCCTTCGCCTCTCGTGGAGCGTGTCGAAGCCCCTCATCGAGCGAAACCCGCGCACGTTGTCGGGGCACGCCACGGGCTTCGACAGCCTCATCGGCGCGCTCGAGCAGCCCGTGCGCCCGCTCGACTGGGGCTCCATCGCGACGGCGTATGGGCTCGACGCTTCGCGCACCGTCATCGATTCCGACGCGGCCCAGTTCGCGGCCGCCGAGCTCGTCATTCAGGGTGGAACGCCCGTGGCCATCGTGACGCCGAGGCCCGACGAGGGCTGCGGTGAAGCGGGCTGGGACACGCACGGCGACAGCTCAGGCGCCTGCGTGCGCGCGATGTTCAAGCGCCGCGTGACGACGCACCTCGCGAAGTTCCTCGAGCGCACGCTGGCGATGACGGACACCGAGGTGACGACGCTCGTGTTCGGAGAGTTCGGGCGAGACCCATTCTTGAGCGACCACGCGACGTGTCTGTCGGCGGCGGTGTTCGGGCCGCGCGTGAAGCCCGGCAACACGGGGCCGGCGTTCAGTCGTGGCGGCAAGCTCGCGATGCCTGCGGGCACTCCGGGCATCGCGGGCATGTGGTCGCTCGCCGCCGAGCTCGCCGGTGTGTCGTCGCGGCCGTTCGGCGCGAACCCGCACGCGCTGGTCACGAGCTGAATTGTGACGAGCGGTTCGGCTCGTCAGGGCGACCCACTCGTTCTGGGTTTGCGGGGCTCGTCTGTCTGCCTGCGCGGCGACCAGTCGGTACGTTCGCCAGCGAACCTCAGTGGGCAGCGCGCTCGTCGCGAGTGGTGCCGCCGCGGTTCACCGTCACCGTCGCCTCATGACTCGCCGGAGCCGACGGGGCTTGCGCGGGCGCCGCAGACTTCACCGTTGCGAGCGCTTCGACGAGCACGCGTTGCCCATGCGGCCACGGAGCGGCCGCTCCTTCGAGCTGGCGCAGTCGCTGCGAGACCAGCCGTGCCGATGAGAGCCGCTTCGCCGGGTCACGCTCGAGCAGCGCGAGAATGAGGGCGTCGACCTCGGGCGGCACGTCTGCGCGCTCGGCAGACGGTGGGCGCAGCGGGGCTTCGAGCAGTGCCCGCACCAGCGCCACGTCGTTGTCAGCCGAGAAGAGCTTGTGGCCCGTGAGAATCTCGAACGACGTCGCGCCGAACGCGAACAGGTCCCACGCGGGCAGGGGCTCGAGCGCGTCGAGCTGCTCGGGGGCCATGTACGCGAGCTTGCCGCGCACCGCGCCCGTCGCCGTCAGCCCACCTGAGGCCTGCCAGCGCGCCACGCCGAAGTCGCTGATCTTCACTTCCCCCGTGCGAGAGAGCAGCACGTTGGGCGGGTTCACGTCGCGGTGCACGAGGCCCACCGAGCGCCCGTCGGGAGACGGCTTCTCGTGCAGGTACCCCAGGCCCTCGGCCACCTCGGCGACGATGAACAGACACGCGGGCAGGGGCACGAACTCGCCTCGCTCACGGTACGCGCGCAGCAGCGCCGACAAGGTGACGCCGTCGACGAACTCCATCGCGAGGAACCACGAGTCGAGGTGCCGCCCGAAGTCGAGCACCTGCACCAGGTTCGGGTGCGCCAGCGTCGCGCCCAACTCGGCCTCTCGGCGGAACAGCGCGACGAACTGCTCGTCGTTGGCGTGCGAGGGCAGCACGCGCTTCACCGCCACCTTCCGCTCGAAGCCGCCCTCGGGCGAGTACGTCGCCGTGAAGACCTCGGCCATGCCGCCCGCGCCGATGCGGTCTCCCAGCACGTACTTGCCGGCGAAGTCCTTTCGGCGTGACTCCTCGACGAGGTTGCGCACCCGCGAGACGAGGTAGCCGCAGCCGATGCCGACGAGCGTCGTGGTGATGGCAGGGCCGACGAACTCCGAGGTGGGCGCCTTCACGGCGGCCAGCAACACGGCGAGGCAAACCAGCGCCGACACCGTCGCGAGCGCGATGGAGGCGAGGTCGAGCGCGACTGCCGCCAGCACGATGCCGGCACACAGCGCGGGCGCCAGCGAGCCGATGAGGTACACGGGCTGCTCCATCGAAGGAATCGCCGAGAGCGAGACGAGGCAGAGCGCGGGCAGGTCGAGCAGCCCCACCGCGAGGCCCGAGTACGGCAACACCTGAGGCCACTTCACCGTCAGGCCGAGCAGCACGAGCGCGATGAACGTGTAGAGCGCGAAGAACGGCAGCGTCGCGTCCCAGTCGGGCAGCTGCTCGACCTTCGCGTACCAGGCCGTCATCACCAGGTACACCGCCGCCCCGAGCGCCCGCAGTCGCACCAGCACCCGCGCCGTCTTGCCGCGCTCGTCTCGAATGAGCCGCTGAAGGTGCTCCCGGACCGAGCGGTTGAGCGTCGTCATCGACAGGCGAGTTGAGCACCTCTGGCCCCGGCCCGCTCCTTCAGGGCGTGGGAGCGAGGGCCTTCAGACACTCCGCGTCGTCTTTCGCCACCTCGGTCGCGGGCATCGACGCGCCGACCATGAAGCCGCTCTGGTCCTTGAAGTACTTCTTGCGCTCGTCCTTGTCGAAGAAGACGTAGGCGCAGCGCTCGCCCTCCACGACAGCCCAGGCAAAGTGGGTGTCGGTGTTCACCGTCGGCTTTCCGAGCGCCTTCTCGAAGCGCGCGTACGTCTCGTCGAAGTCGGCAAACGGTTTGGCGCTGCTCTTCATCGCGAGCACGGCCTTCAGCGTCAGCGTGCCCGCGAAGGGAGGCGGCTCGGCGTTGTCGATGACGGCGAGCGGCAACACGAGGCCGGTCTGCGGTGCTCCCTTCGAGAGCGAGAGTACCTTCGCTGCTTTCCCCTCGACGCTCGCGGTCGCGTTGCCTGTGTAGAAGCCCGCGAAGTCGTACGGCGGGTTCGGCGCCATCGTCGACTTGCCGGTCTTCTTGAAGGTCTCCTGCGCCTCGAGCAGCTGGGCCTTCATCTTCGCCATCGTCTCGCTGCCGTAGGCTCGCGCGAAGAGGGTGATGTGGCCGTCGGGCAGCCCCGTCACCACGAAGTCGAGCTTCTTCGCCGCAGCGGGCAGGTCGAGCGCCTTCATTCCGTTGGCGCCCTCGAGGTCTGGCACCGAGCCCTTCCGGTGGCTCGAGTAGGCGAGCTGCACCCGCGCGCCGGCCTTCAGCTCGACGGGGAAGAGGATGGAGCCCTCGAGCCGGTTGGCCCCCGGCTCATGCGTGTTCTCGAGCGTGAGGACGGGCGCTTTCGTGCACCCGCAGACGCTCAACAGCACAGCCATGAAGTGCTTCTTCACAGAGCCCTTTCCGCTCGGCCGACCGGCCAGCGACGCCAACCCAGACCCGCGCGTGTTTCGGGGTGTGCAGAAATTCAGCGGGTTGGTGTCTCCGCTGGAGACTTTTTGCGCCAATCGACTCGAAATGCCTGCCGACCGTGATGCGCTGCGCTATGGATCGGCCCGCTTCGCTCTCGTTTTCCACTCACCTGGAGCCGTTCATGAAGATCCGCAAGGTGGCCGTTCTCGGCGCGGGCGTGATGGGCAGCGGCATCGCCGCGCACCTCGCCAACGCAGGCATTCCCGTTCTTCTCCTCGACATCGTGCCGCCGAAGGCCGAGCCGACCGACAAGACCGACTCGAAGGCGTTTCGAAACAAGTTCGCCAACTCGGCCGTCGCGAACCTGGTGAAGCAGAAGCCCGCCCCGCTGATGACGCAGAAGGCGCTCGCGCTCATCGACGTCGGCAACTTCGAAGACGACCTTGGGCGCGTGAAGGACTGCGACTGGGTGGTCGAGGTCATCAAGGAAGACTTGAAGCTCAAGAACGACCTCTTCCGGAAGCTCGAGAAGATCGTTCACCCGAACGCCATCGTCAGCTCGAACACGTCGGGCATGAGCATCAAGGGCATGACCGAGGGCACCAGCGACGACTTCAAGAAGCGCTTCCTGGTGACGCACTTCTTCAACCCCGTTCGCTACATGAAGCTGCTCGAGCTCGTCGCGGGCGAGAAGACCGACCCGGCGATTCTGAAGCGCGTGCACGACTTCGGTGAGCGCACGCTCGGCAAGGGCATCGTCTACGGGAAGGACACGACGAACTTCATCGCGAACCGCATCGGCACGTACGCGATGATGCGCACGCTGCAGCTGATGGATCAGCACGGCCTCTCCATCGAAGAGATCGACAAGATCTTCGGGCCGGCCATGGGTCGCCCGTCATCGGCCGTCTTCCGCACCGCCGACCTCGTCGGCCTCGACACCTTCTTCCACGTGACGAAGAACTGTTACGACTCGCTGCCGAACGACGAGGCGCGCGAGACGTTCAAGGCGCCCGCGTTTCTCGAGAAGATGATCGAGAAGAAGATGCTCGGCGACAAGACGCAGGGCGGCTTCTACAAGAAGCAGAAGGGCGGCGAGGGCGAGAAGGAGATTCTCGTGCTCGACCTGAAGACCCTCGAGTACCGCGCGCAGAACAAGGTGCGCTTCGAGTCGCTGGGCGCCGCGAAAGACGTCGAAGAGCTGCCCGAGCGCATTCGCACCGTGATGAACGGCACCGACAAGGCCGCGAAGTTCGCCGAGCAGGTGACGCTCGACGCGCTGGCCTACGCCTCGCGCCGCCTCGGTGAAATTGCCGACGACTACGTGAACATCGACCGCGGCATGCGCTGGGGCTTCGCGTGGGACCTCGGCCCGTTCGAGACCTGGGACGCGTACGGCGTCGAGAAGGGCGTCAAGCGCATGAAGGAGCTCGGCATCGCCGTGGCTCCGTGGGTCGACGAGATGCTCAAGAGCGGCCGCACCAGCTTCTACGGGCGCGATGGCCTCAACGACACGTACTGGGACGTGAAGACGAAGTCGTCGAAGCCGGTCGAGCGCATCGCGCGGCAGATCACCGTCGAGGTGCTCAAGCGCGGCAACAAGAAGGTCGACGGCAACGAGTCGGCCACGCTCTGGGACATGGGCGACGGCGTGCTGCAGCTCGAGCTGCACACCAAGATGAACAGCATCGACACGCTCATCATCGAGATGATGAACAAGGCCGTCGACGTCGCTGAGAAGGACTACCGCGGCATCGTCGTGGGCAACGACGGCGGCAACTTCTCGGCCGGCGCCAACATCGCGATGCTGCTCTGGGCCATCAAGGACAACCAGTGGGAAGACGTTCGCAAGCTCGTCGGCGGTTTCCAGCAGGCCAACCAGCGGCTGCGCTACTCGTCGATTCCCGTGGTGACCGCGCCGTTTCAGCTGACGCTGGGTGGCGGCGCCGAACTCACGATGGCGGGCAACTTCGTGCAGGCCGCGGCTGAGACGTACATCGGCCTCGTCGAGGTCGGCGTCGGCCTGATTCCGGGCGGCGGCGGCAACCTGCAGATGCTCCGCAACCTGTACGGCATGCACCAGGGCTCGAAGGAGATGGACGCGCTGCCCTTCCTCAAGAAGGCCTTCCTCAACATCGGCACCGCGAAGGTCGCGACCAGCGCCGAAGAGGCGAAGGAGGCCGGCTTCTTCACCCCGAAGGACGGCATCTCGATGTCGCGTGACCACCAGCTCGCCGACGCCAAGGCCGTCGCCATCGGTCTCGCCGAGGGTGGCTTCCGCCCGCCGCGCGCAGCGACGTTCTACCTGCCCGGCAAGAGCGGCGCGGCCACCATCGACATGATGCTGTACGACATGCAGCTCAACCATCAGATCAGCGAGCACGACCGGCTCATCGGCCGGAAGCTGGCGAGCGTGCTGACGGGCGGTGACACGTCGGCGTCGGTGCCCACCACCGAGGCGCGGCTGCTCGAGCTCGAGCTCGAGGCCTTCCTCTCGCTGTGCGGCGAAGAGAAGACCCAGGCGCGCATCGAGCACATGCTCACCAAGGGCAAGCCGCTGCGTAACTGAGCCGATGACGAAGCGCCTGCCGCCGAATGGGCAGGCGCTGTCGCTGCAACGAATCGAACCCTCACTACCTTTGCTGCTGAAGAACCAAGGAGATCCTCATGGCTGAGAGAGTCGTCATCGCCAGCACCGCCCGTACGCCGTTCACCCGCGCCAACAAGGGCGAGCTCAAAGACACGCGCCCCGACACGATGGCGGCGCACGTCATCAACGCGGCCATCGAGCGCGTGCCTGGCCTGAAGAAGGAGCAGGTCGAAGACGTGGTGCTCGGCTGCGCGATGCCCGAAGCAGAGCAGGGCATGAACGTGGCCCGCATCGCGACGTTGCTCGCAGGTCTGCCCGACAGCGTGCCCGCGATGACCATCAACCGGTTCTGCGCGTCGGGTGTGCAGTCGATCGCGCAGATCGCCGCGGGCATTCAGGCTGGCCACTACTCGGTCGGCATCGGCGGCGGCACCGAGACGATGACGCTCGTGCCGATGGGCGGCAACAAGGTGTCGGCCAACCCCGAGCTGATGGAGAAGTTCCCCGAGGTCTACACCTCGATGGGCGCGACGGCCGAGAAGGTGGCTGCGAAGTGGAACGTGACGCGGGCTGATCAAGACGCGTTCGCGCTCGAGTCGCAGAAGCGCGCGGCGGCGGCGCGTGAGACGGGCAAGTTCAAGGACGAGATCGCTCCCATCAAGGTGAAGTACTTCGACGATGGCGGTGTGGCGCGCGAAGTGACGCTCGCTGACGACACGATTCTTCGTCCCGAGACGACGCTCGAGGGCCTCAACAAGCTGAAGCCGGCGTTTGACTCGAAGGGCACGGTGACGGCTGGTAACGCGTCTCCGCTGACCGACGGTGCGGCGGCTGCGGTGCTCATGAGCGAGTCGAAGGCGAAGGAGCTCGGCGTGAAGGCGCTCGGCTACTTCGTCGACTACACGGTCGCGGGTGTTCCGCCCGACATCATGGGCATCGGCCCGGTGCCGGCGGTGCGCAAGCTGCTCGAGCGCAACAAGCTGACCGTGAAGGACATCGACCTGTTCGAGCTGAACGAGGCGTTCGCGGCGCAGGGCCTGTACTGCGCGCGTGAGCTGGGCATCTCGCCCGACAAGCTGAACGTGAACGGCGGTGCCATCGCGCTGGGTCACCCGCTGGGCGTCTCGGGCGCGCGCCTCGTCGGCACGATTCTGCGCGAGCTGAAGCGTCGTGGCGGCAAGCGCGGCGTCGTCACCATGTGCATCGGTGGCGGCATGGGCGCTGCGGCCCTCATCGAAGTCGCCTGATTCGTTTTCAGGAAGTCGTGAACGCCGTCGGTTCCACGTCGGAGCCGGCGGCTTTTTTTATGGGAAGCACATGGTGTGTCGTGAAGGCAAAGCGAAGGTGAGCGCGGAAGCGACCGCCGAAGCC
>JBEOKA010000483.1:0-4832 GCA_040275325.1 Myxococcaceae bacterium
CGTGCGCGTGACGATCCCCGGAGTCGAGGGCATCGACGCGATCCTCGGTGGGCACCTGCACATCGTGCTCAACCCGCCGCAGCTGCTGCGCGACCCCAACGGCCGCCGCGTGATCTTGAGCCACGGCGGCGCGTTCTCGAAGTACGTCAACCGGCTCGACTTCGTCATTCAGATGCCTTCGAGGCTGGGCGACAAGACCGAGGGCGGCGAGATTCTGTCGCACGACTTCAAGGTCTTCCCCATCGACTCGGTGTGGTGCGACGACGCCCTGCACCAGCTCTACCGCGACCAGTTCTGGAACGAGGGGGCCTTCATCGCCGACCCGCGCGTGCAGGCGGGCGTCGAGAAGTGCAAAGCCGAAGAAGACAAAGACACCACCCAGCTGCTGCTCAACTACATCACCGATCTCGACGCGAAGATCGCGCTCACCACCCTCTTCGCCTACGCGCCGACCGACATCGCGCGCCGCAACAACTCGACCGGTGGCGACAGCCCGCTCGGCAACATCACCGCCGACTCGATGCGCAAGCGCCGCGGCATCGAGGCCGAGGTGGCCATCACCAACTCGCTGGGCATTCGCGACAACCTCTACGCCGGGCCCGTCAGCATCGAGTCGATGTTCAACGTGTTCCCCTTCGAGAACACCATCAACGTCATGTTCCTCTCGGGCCGCGAGATGCAGGAGCTCTTCGACTTCATCACCGAGCGCTCCACCGGCCGCGGGTGCGTGAGTCAGGCACAGGTCTCGGGGGCGCGATTCACGATGGACTGCGCGCAGGCCCAGCTCAACCAACTGCGAATTCCGTGCGATCAGAACGGCGATGCGTCGGAGTGCCCGAACGACGGCCGCTCCGGTGGCCGCCAGCCCTGGCAGTGCCTCACCGACGCGACCTCGGGTGGCGGCCGCTGCTGGTCGAGCCCGGCGACGAACCTCACGATCAATGGGCAGCCGGTGCAGCTCAACGAGTCGTACCGAATCGCGGTGAACGACTACATCGCGCGCGGCGGCTCGGGCTTCCTGGTGCTCAAGCGCAACACCACCCGCATCGAGTCGGGCATTCCGCTGCGCGACTCGCTCATCGGCTTCATGCAGAACTTCTGCACCTGCGACGATCTGCTCGGCGGCAAGACCGACACCTACGGCAACATCATCGGCGCCAACCAGCAGGTGTGCGGCACGCGCGACCCGGCCACCCCCAGCAAGTGGAACGTCGACCCGCAGCAGGTCTCGTTCTGCACACAGGCGAAGGCGTTCGCCGACCGCCTCACCGTCGACGACGGCAACGGCTGCACCTGCCTCGCGGCCTTCCGCGGCGACGCGAGCTGCGTCGGCGCGAAGGACATCGCCACCCAGTGCCAGCGAGCGCTGCCGCCCGGCCCCTTCACCGGAAAGTGCTCGTGTCGTGACGCGCTCGCCGGCGACCCCGTCTGCGGCACGGTGACGCGCGCGGTGCAGAACTTCTGCGAGAACCCGACGCGCATTCCCATCGCCTCGGGCATCGAAGACGGCCGCATCGGCCGGAGGGTGAAGTGATGCGTCGCCTCGTCGTCCTGTTCGCCCTCGCGCTCGCTGCCTGCCCGATCGTCCCCGCTCCTGAGCGCAGCGAGGTGCAGTCGTTCGAGGTGATCGTCGAGGGCATCTACACGTCTTCGAATGGCACCCGCACGCCGCTCGCGGTGGTGGGCAGCTGCGCCGCGCTCTACGACGGTGGCCAGAGCGCCGTGCCGCTGCAGGTGCGCGGCAAAGAGAACTGCCGCTACGTCATTCCGCGCGGGCCGGTCGAGATCGACTACCTCGGGCGCGCGCTGAACGCCGAACGAAACCTCGCCACCGGCTTCACGGGCCCCGTCGCGATTCGCGTGATCCCCGGCGATCTCGCCGACCCGGTGGAGTGGACGGCCGGCTCGGCAGGCAGCTCGCACGTCGCCAGCATTCGCACCGACGGCACCATGTGGACGTGGGGCGCCAACGACAGCAGCCAGCTCGGCGACTCCACCAACGTTCAGCAGGGAACCCCGCTGCCCGTCGCGCCAGAGGGCCGCTGGAAGACCGTCGCCGCTGGTGGAACCTTCACCGCAGCGATTCGTGAAGACCGCACGCTGTGGGGCTTCGGCGCCATCAATGGGCAGCTGGGCTCCGACGCTGACTGGGTGCAGCTCTCGGCGGGCGCCAAACACCTGCTCGCCTTGCGCGCAGACGGCAGCCTCTACGCCTTCGGCGACAACGAGTTCGGGCAGCTCGGCGTTGGAACGCAGGCGCCGGTGGCGACCATCACCCGCGTCGGAGCCGACACCTACAAGGCCATCGCCGCCGGCGCGCGGCACTCCCTCGCCGTGCGCAGCGACGGCACGCTCTGGGCCTTCGGCTCGAACGATCAGGGGCAGCTCGGCGTGCCGATGGCGAACGCGCTGACGCCGGTGCAGGTCGATCAGACGACGACGTGGAAGACGGTGGCCGCCGGCCACGGGCACTCCTTCGGAATTCGCACCGACGGCACGCTCTGGGCCTTTGGCCGCAACGACAAGGCGCAGCTGGGGCTGGGCAACACCACCGCGGTCTCGACGCCGACGCGCGTCGGAGCCCTCGCCGCGTGGGACAGCGTGTCGGCAGGCGTCACCCACTCGGTCGGGCTTCGTCAACCCGGCCTGCTCTACTCGTGGGGCAGCAACGCAGAAGGTGAGCTCGGCGACGGCACCCTCACCCAGCGCGCCTCGCCACAACCGGTCGGGCTCGCGAACGACTGGGCCGCCGTCTCGGCAGGCGACACCTTCAGCCTCGGCCTCAAAGACGATGGCACCTTCTTCACCTGGGGCCGCAACACCTCGGGGCAGCTGGGCACGCCGCTCGACCGCCTGAAAGATGGCGGCGTCGACCCCTTCCGCCGCACGGCTGGCCGCGTGCGTACGCCCGGCTACGAGAACCGCTGGAGACAGGCCGTCGCCGGAGAGCTTCGCGGCGTCGTGCGTGTGCTGCACCAGTACGGGCAGGTTCGCCTGTGGCTCGAGAACACGCCGCCGAAGCAGCTCTACGACGGTGGCGTCCTCATCGCGCCCGATCGCCTGCCGCCCGCCGACACGAAGTACAGCTTCGCTACCGGCAGCTCGCCCGTCGTCTGGTTCGAAGAGCAGACGCTGCAGACGCTGAACATGCCCGACACGCTCGACAACCGCTCGTCGCCGTTCGTGGGCGAGTTCGTGCGCGTGGGCACGCCTCCCGAGATGGGCACGCCGCTGAAGCAGACCTGTCTCGACGACCCCGAGCGCAACGGCCAGCAGATGGCGATGGTCGTCACCGGCGTCGAGCCGACCGGCTTCTACGTCACCGACATCACCGCCTGCCGCCAGAAGGAGCTGCTCCAGTCGGGCACCGTTCGCCTGCGCACGCCCGAGCCTCCCGAGCCGTGTCTGGTGGGGTTGAGCGACGGCGGCGTGGCCAACATCGAAGACGTGCCCGGCGGCCGCAACGCCCGGTGCGCGATCTCGAAGGCCGCTTGCACCGCGCGCTCGCAGTGCTCGAGCTACGCGCCCGGCACCTTCGCGAGCCTCTTCGTCTTCAACTTCTCGTTCCCCGAGGGCCTCAACCAGGGAGACCTGCTCTTCAGCCTCTCGGGCGCGATGCAGGAGTTCACCTCGACGACGCAGATGACGTTCCCCGCGTGGACCATCGCCGAGCGCGTGCGCCTGTTGCCGCCGGCCCAGTGGGACAAGTGGCTGCGCTTCGCTCCGCCGGTCGACATCAACTACCGGCTGTGCGGCCTCGACAACACGTTCGGGCCCTTCATCACCGACGCGCTCTGCGGGCAGTCTTCGACGAACCTGAAGCTCGAGAGCCTCGAGGCCGGGCTCGTGCGGGTGAAGGGCGTGAAGTTTCCCCAGACGTTCAAGAACTGCGATCTCGACGCCAACGGCTCGGTGCCCTTCTTCTGCAACCGCACCGATCTCGACGCCATGGGCAACAGCGTGCGCTCGTGGGGCAACTGCGACTTCGACACGCCGCCCGCGCCAGAGGCCGAGAACGATCGCCTCGAGCGTGAGTGCATTCAGAACTGCACGCTGGGCCGTGGCGAAGGCGGCGAGAAGGTCTGCGCCGAAGAGGCCACCTTCATCGGCTTCGGCCAGTACACGGTCGAGATGGCGCCGCCCGGCCCAGCCTGGGCCAACCTCGACGAGTCGAGCCCTGCGCGCATCGTCTCGGCGCCCGTCACGCTCTCGACGCCCGGCCGCGTCAACGGGCTCTTCCTGCCCGAGGGCTCTGGCTTCGAGGCGGGCACCTATGCCGTCGCCGTCTGTGACGTGCCGGTTCGATGGAAGGCGGGCATCAACACCGTCGTCGCCACCGATCAGGATCCGCTGCTCGACGCGCGCACCGTGTTGAACGTGCGCATGCCGGTGGCTGCGCCCAACATGCCCGTGCCGGACTCGCTCAGCTTCCTGGCGACCGCCGCGAGTGGCCGCTGCTACGCCGCCATCAACCCGCGCACGCGCTTCAACCTGATGACGAAAGACGCGATTCCCGAGCTGAACCCCGACTGCCGCGAGAACGACCCCGACGCCGAGGTCGCCAAGCAGTGCCGGTTCACGAAGGGCGCGACCTACGACGTCGTCGGGCACCTCAAGCAGGTGCAGCCGGCCCGCCCCAGGTGGATTGTCATTCCCCGCGACCCTGATGACGTCTGCTGCTATCCGGGCCCGGGCCTCGAGTGCCCCAGACCGCTGCAGTCGTGTCGGGGAAGCTGAAGCGAAGTGCAGTGCCGTTGGGCACGCCCCGCTCTCGGGGCGCTGCGGGAGAGGAGAAGTTCGTGAGAGCCGTGAAGCCGTTGCTGATCGCCCTG
>JBEOKA010000484.1:0-8902 GCA_040275325.1 Myxococcaceae bacterium
GCTTCTCTTCTTCGAGCGCCGAGTAGAACGCGACGTCGGGCTGCAGCGAGCCCTGGTCGACCTTGCGGTACGGGGTCTCGATGAAGCCGAACTCGTTCACGCGGGCATACGACGAGAGCGACGAGATCAGGCCGATGTTCGGGCCTTCCGGCGTCTCGATCGGGCAAATGCGGCCGTAGTGCGTCGGGTGCACGTCACGCACTTCGAAGCCGGCGCGCTCGCGGGTCAGACCGCCGGGCCCGAGGGCCGAGAGGCGACGCTTGTGCGTCACTTCCGAGAGCGGGTTCGTCTGGTCCATGAACTGCGAGAGCTGGCTCGAGCCGAAGAACTCCTTGATCACCGCGGTGACGGGCTTCGCGTTGATCAGGTCGTGCGGCATGAGCGTCTCGATCTCCTGGAGGCTCATGCGCTCCTTGATCGCGCGCTCCATGCGAACGAGACCGATGCGGTACTGGTTCTCGAGCAGCTCGCCCACCGCGCGAACGCGACGGTTGCCGAGGTGGTCGATGTCGTCGATCGTGCCCTTGCCGTTCTTGAGATCGATGAGGTACCGAATCGTCTCGAGAATGTCGCGCTTGGTCAGCACCTGGTTGTCCAGGGGCTCCTCGACGCCGAACTTCGAGTTCAGCTTGAGGCGGCCGACCTTCGAAAGGTCGTAGCGCTCGGGGTTGAAGAACAGCACGTTGGTGAAGAGGTTCGTCGCCGTCTCAGGCGTCGGAGGATCGCCCGGGCGAACGCGGCGGTAGATCTCCATCACCGCTTCTTCGGGGTTCTCGAGCTTGTCCATCAACAACGTGTCGCGCAGGTACGGGCCGACGTTGAGGTTGTCGATGAAGAGAACCTTGATCTCCTTCAGGTTCCGCTTGAGCAGCTCTTCGACGTGCTGCGGGCTGATCTCCTCGTTGCACTCGAGGATCACTTCGCCCGTGCTCTCGTCGATCACGTCGTACGCCGAGACCTTCGTGAAGAGCTCATCGGCGTCGATGGGCAGCCGCGTCAGCTTCGACTGCTCGAGCTTCTTGAGGGCCGCACGCGTGAACTTGCGGTTCTTCTTGACGATGATCTCGCCCGACTTCGACTTCACGTCGCGGGTCGCGCGCTGGTTGTAGAGCAGCTCGAAGTCGACCGACTTCTCGAACTCGGTGTCCGAGTGCAGGAAGAGCGTCTCGGTCGCGTAGAAGTAGTTGAGGATCTCTTCGGTCGAGCCCTTGAACTCGATGGGGTTCTTGCGAGCCGTGTCGGGCACCGCGCCGAGGGCGCGGATGAGCACCGTGACCGGCAGCTTGCGGCGGCGGTCGATGCGCACGTACAGCAGGTCTTTGTGGTCGAACTCGAAGTCGAGCCACGAGCCGCGCGAAGGAATGATGCGCGCGTTGTAGAGCAGCTTGCCAGACGAGTGGCTCTTGCCCTTGTCGTGATCGAAGAACGCGCCAGGCGAGCGGTGCAGCTGGCTGACGACGACACGCTCGGTGCCGTTGATGATGAACGTCCCGTGCTCGGTCATGAGCGGGATTTCACCGAAATAGACTTCCTGCTCCTTCACGTCGCGAATCGACTGGGCGCCGGTCTCCTCGTCCTTGTCCCACACCACGAGACGGACGACGACCTTGATGGGCGCCGCGAACGTCATGCCGCGCTGGCGGCACTCGTCGACGTCGTACTTGGGCTTCTCGAGGTTGTAGCTCACGAACTCGAGCGAGCTCGTCTCGTTGAAGTCCCTGATGGGGAAGACGCTCTTGAACACCGCCTGAAGGCCGACGTCCTCGCGCTTTTCCGGCGCGACGTCTGCCTGGAGGAACTTCTCGTAGGACAGCTTCTGGATGTTGATGAGATTGGGGATCTCGATGACCTTGTTGATCTTCGCGAAGCTCTTCCGCGTCCGGAAGTTGTTCTGCAGGGTCGGCATTCGCTTCTCTCAGTCGGGCGATGAGGGGGAACCGGTTGAACCGGTGGATCAGCGATTGAGTTGTCTTTGGGGAGTGCTGCGTTTCGACCCAGTTGCTGCGGTCGGCTGCCGGTGATGGCCAGCTGTTTCAAGCGGCAAAGCCGGTGACCCTCCCCAGAGGATCACCGGCTGCCAGAGGCGTACGACGAAGGCGATTACTTCAGCTCCACCGTCGCGCCGACGGCCGTGAGCTTCTCCTTCATCTTGTTGGCGTCGTCCTTGTTCGCGCCTTCCTTCACCGTCTTGGGCGCGCCCTCGACGAGGTCCTTGGCCTCCTTGAGGCCCAGGCCGGTCAGCTCGCGGATGACCTTGATGACGTCGATCTTCTTGTCACCGGCCTTCGCGAGAACGACCGTGAACTCGGTCTTCTCCTCGACAGGGGCCGCCGGGCCCGCCGCCGCAGGGCCAGCAACGGCAACGGCCGCCGCCGAAACGCCCCACTTGGTCTCGAGCTGCTTCACGAGGTCGGCCGCCTCCATGACGGTCAGCGACGAGAGCGACTCCACGATTGCATTGATGTCTGCCATGGTTCTGATTCCTTCTGAGTGATGACTACGAATGGTTGATGGTTGAAAAACTGGTCACTGCTTGTCGGCTTTGGCCTTGAGAACACGGGCCAACGCGTTGGCGGGCTCTGCGATGGTGCGAACCAACTTGCCGGCAGGCATGTTGATGACACCGAGGATCTTCGCGCGCAGCTCGGGCAGACCCGGCAACTTCGCCAGCGCCTGAACGCCCTTCGCGTCGATCTTCTGACCCTGGACCACACCGCTCTTGATGGTGATGGTCTGCAGGTCCTTGGCGAACTCGGAGAGGATCTTCGCCGGCGCGATCACGTCGTCGTAGCTGATGGCAGCAGCCACCGGCCCGACGAAATCATCAGACACCAGCTCAACCGAGGTTCCCTTGGCGGCACGGCGGGCGATGGTGTTCTTCAACACCTTCCACTCGACCTTGCCTTCGCGCAGTTTCCTCCGCAGCTTGTTGACGGTCTCGACGTCGAGCTTCTTGAACTCGGCGACCACGACCGACTTGGCGCGGGTGAACTTGTCGTTCAGCTCCTTCGACAGCACTTCTTTCTCGCTCTTGAGCACTTCGACACCTCCTTCCGTTACGTGTTTCCTGGTGCAAAGTGCGAGAGCGAGAACTTCAAAGTGACTTCCAACCATCACCTTTCGGCGCTCCCCGTCTCGGCAGGGCAGCCTCGTACTGACGGTGCCGTTTAAGCGTTCTGACTCGCCGTCGCCCACTTCACCCGACCACTTCGGTCAGGTTCCCAAGAAGCGGGAGTGACGACTCAGAGCGCCCCTGCTGTCTTCGACCAGGGTGCTGCTATTCATCTGTATGAAGCCGACGTGACTGCCATCGGGTTCGAATTTCCTTCGTGCCCCCTTGACGCCTTCGGAGAGTCTTCCCCTGTGCGACAGTGGAGCAGGCGTCGGGCCCTTACCCGAGCGCGGTGCCAGCTGTCAACTCGCTGAAAACCGAAGCGCCGCGGGGGCTTGAGGCCCATCACGCGGCGCGGCGGAGCTTCGCAGCGGCTTACTTGTACTTGGCCGCCATCTCAGACGTGTCGAGCTTGATGCCCGGCCCCATCGTGGAGCTGAGGGCGATGCCCTTCAGGTACACGCCCTTGGCGGTCGCCGGCTTCATCTTCATGACGAGCTCCATCAGCGTGAGGAAGTTCTCCTGCAGCTTCTCTGCAGGGAACGACGCCTTGCCGACCGGAGCGTGAACGATGCCCGCCTTCTCGGCGCGGAACTCGATCTTGCCGCCCTTCGCCTCTTTGACGGCGCGGGCGAGATCCATGGTCACGGTGCCGACCTTCGGGTTCGGCATCAGGCCGCGGGGGCCGAGCACCTTACCGAGACGGCCGACGACACCCATCATGTCGGGCGTGGCGATGACGGTGTCGAAGTCCATGAAGCCTTCCTCGATCTTCTTTGCGAGGTCGGCCTCACCGACGATGTCGGCGCCGGCGGCCTGAGCTTCAGCCTGCTTCTCGCCCTTGGCGAAGACCGCGACGCGCGCGGTCTTGCCCGTGCCGTGCGGGAGCACGATGGCGCCACGGACCATCTGGTCGGCGTGCTTGGGGTCGATGCCCAGGTTGATGGCGACATCGATGGTCTGATCGAACTTCGTGGCGACGGTCGCTTCCTTCAGCAGCTTGAACGCGTCGGCGACGAGGTAACGCTTGTTGCGGTCCACCTTGGCTGCGGCGGCCTTGAATTTCTTTCCAGGCATGGGAATTCCTCTTCGAAAAAGGTTGGGGGTGAAAGTGGTTACTTGACCTGAATGCCCATCGAACGCGCGGTGCCAGCGATGGTGCGCATCGCGGCCTCGACCGAGGCAGCCGTGGTGTCGCCGATCTTCTGCACGGCGATCTCCTGCAGCTGCTTCGTGGTGATGGAGCCGACCACTTCCTTGCCCGTCTTCTTCGCGCCCGAGCCCTTCTTCTTCTCGGTGTGAAGGCCAGCGGCCTTCTTCAGAAGCACCGACGCGGGCGGCGTCTTGAGCTCGAAGGAGAAGGAGCGGTCGGCATACACCGTGATGATCACGGGAATGATGAGCGCTTCCTTCATCTGCGCCTGGGTCTTGGCGTTGAACTGCTTGCAGAACTCCATGATGTTGACGCCGGCCTGACCGAGCGCGGGGCCAATCGGAGGTGCCGGGTTCGCCTTACCGGCAGGAATCTGCAGCTTGACGTAGCCTGTGATCTTCTTCATTTCGTACTTCTCCCGTGGTTCGAACGGCGCGGAGTCAGTCTCCCCGCCTCCCACAAGTTCCTCGGGCGGAATTGCCCTCGGAAGACTTCACGGCTCCTGGGACTTCAGGAGCCGACACTCACTACCCTGCCGTCTTCTCGACCTGCATGAAGTCGAGCTCGACCGGCGTCGAGCGGCCGAAGATGCTCACGAGCACCTTCACGCGGCCCTTCTCGGGGTTCACTTCTTCCACGGTGCCGTTGAAGTTCGCAAACGGGCCGTCGATCACGCGCACAGTGTCGCCTTCGTCGAAGTGCACCTTCGGCTTGGGCTTCATCGCGCCTTCGCTCATCGCGGTCGTGATGCGCTGCACCTCAGACTCGCGAAGCGGCGGTGGATCGTCCTGCCCCTGGGCGCCGAGGAAGCCGGTCACCTTGGGCGTATTCTTCACGAGCGACTTGGTGATGGGCGTCATCTCCATCTGAACCAGGATGTAGCCCGGCATCGTCTTGCGGCGCGTCTGGCGCTTCTGGCCGTCACGCATCTCGACGACCTGCTCGACGGGAATGAAGATCTGCCCGAACGACGCCTCGAGCTCGCGCTGCTTGATGAGATCTTCGAGGCTCTTCTTCACCTTGTTCTCGAAGCCCGAGTACGTGTGAACCACGTACCACTTCTTGTCTGCAGCGGTCATAGCCACTCCCAGAACACGGGCAGCCAGTCGACCATCAGACGCAGGCTGAAGGCGTCGATCGCAGCCAGCACGACCGAGGCGATCAGCGAGGCGAAGACCACGGCGAAGGTCGAGACGCGGGTCTCTTCCCACGACGGCCAGGTGACGCGCTTGAGCTCGGTCGCGACCTCGAGCGAGAGCGAGTGAATGCGCGGGTTCATCCAGCAATAGACGCCAGTGCCAATCGCGAGCACGAAGCCGATGAGATACGGCGGCGTCGAGAACTCGATGCCCGAGATCAGCTGCTTCTGGCTGACGCCGATCTCGACAAAGAGCCTGGTGAGAATGTTGGCGAAGAAGAACGCCAGCACGAACCCGAGCAGCAGGTACGAGATGACGACGAACCGCTTGGGATCAATCTCAGCGCGGTTCGCTTGTTCGGAGGCCTCTGAAGCCATGCGGCACCTTCCGACTGCGGAAAGAGGACGACGCCGATCGACACGAGGCCGCTCGGCGTCAGAAAAAAGTTGGCAGGCGAGGAGGGATTCGAACCCCCAACAGGCGGTTTTGGAGACCGCTGCTCTACCATTGGAGCTACTCGCCTACGAAAAACGAAGGTTCAGCTGACCTTGCCTTCTTTGTGCGCCGTGTGCTTGCGGCAGCGCGCGCAGTACTTGCTCAACTCGAGCTTGTCCTGCTGCTTTCGGCGGTTCTTGGTCGTGGTGTAGTTGCGCTCTTTGCACACCGTGCACTCGAGCGAGATCAGGCTGCGGTTGCCCTTGGGCATTTGACAAACTCCTTGATGCGTAAGACGACAGAAGGGAAGGCCCTCTGACAGAGCCCTCCCTTCATGTCAAGCGGTGTGCGCCACCGGCGCACCCCAACGAATGCACTGATTTCTCAGGCGACTCTTAGGCAACGACTTCGGCGACGACGCCGGAGCCGACCGTACGGCCACCTTCACGAATGGCGAAACGGAGTTCCTTCTCCATCGCGACAGGCGTGATGAGCTCGACCTCGATGCCGATGTTGTCGCCCGGCATGACCATCTCGACGCCGTCGGGCAGCTTCACCGAGCCCGTCACGTCCGTGGTGCGGAAGTAGAACTGGGGACGGTAACCCTTGAAGAACGGCGTGTGGCGGCCGCCCTCTTCCTTCGTGAGGACGTACACCTGGGCCTTGAACTTCGTGTGAGGAAGAACCGAGCCGGGCTTCGAGAGAACCTGGCCACGCTCGATCTCTTCACGCTTGAGGCCACGAACGAGCGCGCCGATGTTGTCGCCAGCGCGGCCTTCGTCGAGCAGCTTCTTGAACATTTCGACGCCGGTGACGACCGTCTTCGCCGTGGGGCGAATGCCGACGACTTCGACTTCGTCGCCAACCTTCACGATGCCACGCTCGACGCGGCCGGTGGCGACCGTGCCACGACCTTCGATCGAGAACACGTCTTCGACAGGCATGAGGAAGGGCTTGTCGGTCGCACGCTGCGGCGTAGGAATGTACGCGTCGACGGCCTCCATCAGCTTGAGCACCGACTTCTCGCCGATGTCCGACGAGTCACCCTCGAGGGCCTTGAGGGCCGAGCCGGGGATGATCGGGGTCTTGTCGCCGGGGAAGTCGTACTTCTTGAGCAGGTCGCGCACTTCGACCTCGACGAGCTCGCGGAGCTCGGGGTCGTCGAGCATGTCGACCTTGTTCAGGAAGACGACGATGTAGGGAACGCCGACCTGGCGGGCGAGCAGAATGTGCTCACGCGTCTGGGGCATCGGGCCGTCGGCGGCGGAGACAACGAGGATCGCGCCGTCCATCTGCGCGGCGCCCGTGATCATGTTCTTCACGTAGTCGGCGTGGCCGGGGCAATCGACGTGCGCGTAGTGACGGTTCGACGTCTGGTACTCGACGTGAGCGGTCGAGATCGTGATGCCGCGGGCGCGCTCCTCGGGGGCCTTGTCGATCTGGTCGTACGCCAGGAACGTGGCGCCGCCGGTCTTGGCGAGCACCTTCGTGATGGCGGCGGTCAGCGTCGTCTTACCGTGGTCGACGTGCCCGATGGTGCCGATGTTGACGTGCGGCTTGTTTCTCTCGAACTTCTCCTTCGACATGTTGCCTTCCTTTGTGCGTGAGCCCGGCTGAGCTGTCTGAACTTGGAACTTCGAAACCAGAAACGACGAAATGGAGCCCAGAACCGGGATTGAACCGGTGACCTCATCCTTACCAAGGATGTGCTCTACCAACTGAGCTATCTGGGCACTGCCTGCTGCGCTTCACTGCGTACTGCCCTGCTCCAGCAACTGCACCTTCGACGACGACTTCGAAACTGCGCCCCCTACTGCGTTCTGCGAGAGCGGGGAACGGGATTCGAACCCGCGACATTCAGCTTGGAAGGCTGACGCTCTACCAGCTGAGCTATCCCCGCGTGCTGGTGTGGAGGGGGGTGGATTCGAACCACCGAAGGTCGAGGACCGACAGATTTACAGTCTGTTGCCGTTGGCCACTTGGCTACCCCTCCGAACGAAAGGCGTCTTATTCACTTGTCTTGCCCATCTGGCCGGCGGCGGGATTCGAACCCGCGACCTACTGATTACAAATCAGGTGCTCTACCAGCTGAGCTACACCGGCAAGGCTCCAGAACTTCTCGGGAAACCCAGCACCCAGGGCCTGCTTTGGGCGGCGCTCCTTATTCATGTGCGAAAGAGCAAGTCAAGCGTTGAAGACGAGAGGTCTTCGTTCATCTGACGCCTGACCCGCGATTCGCTCATGCAGCGGGCTGTCGGCGGCGCGTGATCTCCGAGAGAAGAACGGCGGCAGACACCGACGCGTTGAGCGAGGCGACCTGGCCGATCATCGGAATGCGAACGAGGAAATCGCAGTGCTCGAGGATGCCGCGACGAACGCCCGCGCCCTCGGCGCCGACGACGATCACGAGCGGGCCTTCGAGCTTCGCCGACCACAACGTCTGCTCTCCGGTGGGCTCGGCTGCGACGGACCAATAGCCGGCCGACTTCAGCTCCTCGAGCGTGCGCGAGAGATTGGTGACGCGGGCGATCTTCGTGTGGGCGGTCGCTCCAGCCGAGGCCTTCGCGACCACGCCAGTCACTGCAGCCGCGCGATCCTTCGCGATGACGATGCCGTCTGCTCCGAACGCGTGGGCCGAACGAATGATCGCGCCCAGGTTCATCGGGTCTTGAATGCCATCGAGGATCACGATGAGCCCGGGCCGGCCGGACTTCTTCGCGACCGCGACGATCTCTTCGACCGACGAGTAGTCGAACTGCCGCACCTCGGCGATCACGCCCTGGTGCACCGACTTCGGCGCCATCGCGTCGAGGCGCTCACGATCGACCTGGTCGACCCGAATGCCGTGGGCCTTCGCGCGGCTGAAGATCTCGCCGGCGATCGACTCCTTGAGCCCCTGCGACTGAACACTCAGGCGATCGATCTGACCGGGCTTCGCGCGCAGCAGCTCGAGCACCGGGTTGATGCCGTAGATGAAGCGATCGTCACCGGGCCATCGTTCTCTTCACGCTCACCGTCTACGCCATCGGCCTCGGCGTGGGCGCGCTCATGTGGCTGATGATG
>JBEOKA010000485.1:0-6230 GCA_040275325.1 Myxococcaceae bacterium
GCGCTTCGGGCGGTCGAACAGCAAAGCGTCACGGAACACGACGGCCACCCATATCGGCGCTACATGTACCGCCTGACGGACGAGGGCAGGGCGTTGCTGGATCGAGGGGCTGAGTCTCTCGAGCAACTTCCTCCTCTCGAGGTCGGCGGCTTTGGGCCGTACGGAACTGAATCATCACGCAGGTGGCGCCCCTGACGGGCGCAGGAAAGAGATTGGAAATGGGTACCTGGGGCAACGGGCTGTTTGACAACGAAGCGACGCTCGACGTGGTTGGCGGGCTGGTGAAGATCTCTCCGGCGAAGGAGACGATGCCGCTGCTCGCCTCGTGGGGCCTGCGGCTGTGGTTCGGCCAGGCTGACGCGAAGGCCTTCGCGAAGGGCATCGAGCGCAAGTCGGCCGAGCTGATCAAGCTGCCCAAGCTGCTCTTCCAGGAGCTCGTCGGCCTCGCCCAGCGCCCCACCGAGTACGCGCGCCGCAACAGCCGGCCGGCCGAGCACACGGCGATCCTCGGCTCGACGTGCGACGGCTACTTCGTGGCGCCGCTCTTCGAGCTGCCCGAGGTGAAGGGCGTCATCGAGAACCGCGCCGAGGAGCTCTCCGTCATCCTCGACAAGTTCTTCGCGGGCACGCCGAAGGCCGAGGCGCTCTACAAGAACAAGCTCGCGCCGCTGGGCGTGCTGCTCTCGCTCACGCGCATCGGCATCTTCGTGGCTCCGGCGCGCGCCGACGCGTGGCTCGCCGGCTTCGAGCGCATGGCCGAGACCGCGAAGGACGACGCCGAGTTCTGGAAGGGCTTCGCCGCCCGCGTGCGCCCGCTCTTCGGGCTCATCAAGGCCAAGCGCTAGTCAGCCACGGTGCACGCCGTCACCACTCCTCCTCGGAGGCGGCGACGCGCCTGGCGACGGTCGCCGCAGCGTGCTGGGGGAACAGGTGTGCGATCATCGCCGCACCCTCGTCCAGCAGCCCGTCGCGATCGAGCTCGATGAGGCGGCGCAGCAGGGGCACCCGGCGCTCGTCTTTCTGGCTCAGCACCGCGCCGAAGGCGCACTGCACCGCCTGGGGGTCGTCACCCGACAGGGCGTACTGCACCAGCCGTTCGATGAAGGCGTCGTCGGCCTCGGAAGGACGCGGCGGCAGCGCCCGGTGGGCGCCGAGCGTGAGTGCCTCGTCGAGATCGCTCTGATCGCGTTGGGCGCGCAGCAGGCGCCACTCCTCATCGGTGAGGGGCCCGCCGTGAAGTGGCGCCCACAGCGTGGTGGCCTCTTTCATCGCTGCGTCACGCTGGTCGATCCAGTGTTTCGCCTTCCCGTCCGCGTCCCAGTCGCCCCGCATCGTCAGCCGGCTCAATGAGCCACTCACCGTTCCCGCTGCGACGAAGACGGGCAGTCGCTCGCGAAGCGGGGTCGAGGCCTCGAGGAGCAGGTGGCGGGTGACGCTCAGCGCACGGTGCACGAAGAGCGGCTCGAACAGGGCTGGGCGCACGGCCACATCGGCGAAGAGCCGTTGGAGCAGGGCGGCTCGCCCGCCCTCGTCACCGGGCGACGAGTGGAAACGATCGAACAGCAGCAGCAGCGCCCAGGTGCGTGCATCGGAATCGGCGTGCAGCGCCCGCTCGACGACCGGCAGCACCAGCGCGTCCTCCTGACTGGTGATGACGTGGTTGACGGCGTGCTGGGCGCGCCACGAGCGCTCGCCCCCGAGCCGTCGCTCGACGCACCGCTCGAACCAGGGCCGCGTCACGCTCGCCTTCGCCTGGCCGACGCTGTCAGCGATCTTGCCGAGCAGCAGCGCGTCTTTGGGCAGGTCCTCCCGAAGGACCAGCTCCATCAGACGATCGATTGGCCACGACGGATCCCACGCGGCGTGGAGCAACTCGGTGAGGGGGCGCAGCGGAGAGTGGAAGTCGGCGAAGGTCGAAGGTGACGCGGCCTCGATCGCGACGAGCAGCGTGTCAGCGATCCGTTGGCGGGTCGTGAGCGTGCACGTCTTGATCGCCTCACAGCTGCGGTGCGCCCGGCTGAAGTCTTCGTCGGTGCCGGTGAAGGGCCTCAGCAGCGCCTCGCGACCACCCGGTGTCTCGAGTGCACACCGCACCAGATCCTTGAGGCCGCGCCCCAACGCGATCGCGAGCACCGCGTGAGCCGCCAACGATTGCAGCGGCGCCGGCATGGCCTCGAAGGCCGTCACGAGCTGGGGCTCTGGTGGACCAGGGTACGCCGTCAGGCCCCCCGCCACCTCGGCCCAGGCTCGCGCCGCAGCCTCTGCCGCACCCTGGCCTGCGATCAGCGCGCTCGGGTCGGCGGCAAAGCGGCCGAGCCACCACGTCACCTGCCCCGTCGCCTCGAGCCGTCGCTGGGCAGCGGCCGAGAGGCCGCCATCGGGTGAGGCGAGCCAGGTGAGCAGCAGCTCCCGCTCTCCGGGTCGCTGGGGCTCGAGCCCGGCCGCGACGGCCTCCTTGACGTCCGAGGACGGCGCGTCGACCAGCGCCGACAGCCGCCCCTCGATGCCCAGCCGCTGCACGAACGAGGTGATCGCCTCGATGCCCGAGAAGCCGAGGCCCTGGTCGAAGTCGAGCTGCCCGAGAATCAGCGCCGCCCGCACGAAGGGCGCGGTGAGCTGCTCGTCCTGCTCGAGAACGTCGCAGGCGCGCAGCGCGAAGTGCAGCGCTGCGATCGCGAGCGCGCCGACGCGGTCAGCCTCGGCATCGTCGGGTTCGAAGGCCCCGCGGTGGAGCCACTGCTCGGCTTGAGGCGCCGCCTCTGCGATCAGGTCCTTGATCTGCTGCGCCGAGAACAGTGGTTTCATGCCTGCGCTTTTTGCCGCACCTGCCAGGAGACTGCATGTCGAACGAGCTCGTCGTCGGGCTGCTCCATGACGCGATTCTGCCGCACGCGCGGGCCACCTTCTCGGCGCCGGCGCTCGATGACGCGACCCGCGCGGCGCTCTCGAAGCTGGTGGGCAGCGAGGTGCTGGTGCTGACGATCACGAGCCCCATCGAGCTGCCCTCGCTCGCGAAGAACCGCTGGGCCACGAGGTGCCGCGTCGTCGACGCCACCGAGCAGCAACTCACCCTCGAGGGGCTCGCCCGCCAACGCCTGCTCTCGGCCACGGGGCTGACGGCTCCGTACAAGGCCGTGGTGGAGCCGCCAGTCACCGAGCCGGCGGCGCTCGAGGCGGCGCTGGCGAGCGCTGCGAAGCTCGTCGAGGCGCTTCGCGCAGGCGCCAGAGCGGAGCCGGGCGCGGCGGCAGAGCGGGCGCTGCTCGACGCGCTCACCTCGCTCGGCCGCGCCGCCCTTCCACCTGAAGCGCGCGCGACGCTGCTCGAGCAACCACTCGACAAGGCGCTCGAGCAGGCCAGTGAGGCGCTCGCCCGGAACGCGCGGGGCGTGACGGCCGCCTCGACGCTCGAGGGGCTCGTCACCACGTGGCTCACCGCCAGAGATCAATCACCGACGTTGCAGCGCCAGCTGTGGTCGCAGGTCGTCGAGCTGTCCCGAACGCTCGATGTCGCAGATCCCTCGACCGCGGGAGCCACTGACACGCCGACGCTGCTGCAACGGCGGCTGCAGCAGGCCAACCTGCCGCCCGACGCGAAGGCCATGGCCAAACGCGAGCTCAAGCTCTTGCGTGACATGCGCGGCGATCACCACGAGTACACGATGTACTCGCAGCACCTGGAGTGGCTCGCCCGCGTGCCGTGGCACGTGGTGCCACCGCCTTCACCGAGCCTCGACGCGGTCGCCGCCGCCCTCGAGGCGTCGCACCTGGGCCTCGAGGCGCCCAAGCGCCGCATGCTCGAGTACCTCGCCGTGATGGCGCGGGGTGGCAGCACCCGCTCGACCGTGCTGTGCCTCGCCGGGCCTCCGGGTGTGGGGAAGACGACCATCGCGCAGGCGATCGCCAGGGCGCTCGCGCGGCCGTTCGCGCACGTCGCGCTGGGTGGCGTGCAAGATGACGCCGAGCTGCGCGGTCATCGCATGACGTACCTGGGCTCGATGCCTGGCCGCATCATCACCGCCTTCGCCAACGCGGGCTCGGCGACCCCCGTCATCCTGCTCGACGAGATCGACAAGCTGGGCGCGGGCCGCCACTCCACGCCCGTGGGCGCGATGCTCGAGCTGCTCGACCCCGCGCAGAACCAGGGCTTTCGCGACAACTACCTCGCCACGCCGTACGACGCCTCGCATGCGCTCTTCATCTGTACGGCGAACGAGCTCGATCAGATCTCCGGGCCCCTGAAGGACCGAATGGAGATCGTCGAGCTCGACGCGTACCAGGCGATCGAGAAGCGGCGCATCGCGAAGGAGCGCGTGCTCCCGAAGGTGGCGAAGGACGCGGGGCTGCCGGGCACCATCGTGCTCACCGACGAGCAGATCGATCGGGTGATCACCGCCCACACGCGTGAGGCCGGCGTGCGGCAGCTGACGCGCGCGCTCTCGGCGTTGTGTCGCTCGCGGGTGGTGAGCCTCGTGCGCGGCGCGATGAGCGAAGCCGAGGCGTGCGATCGGCCCTTCACGACAGACGAGCTGGTGGCCGTGCTGGGGCCTCCGCGCGCTGTGAGCGACGTGCGACAGCTGACGCTGCCTGCGGGGGTGGCGATCGGGCTCTCGGTGGGCCCCGATGGCGGGGCGCCGATGGCGTTCGAAGTGACGACGTGGCCGGGGGCGGCCGAGGTGCGGTGCACGGGGCGCATGGGCGAGGTGATGAAGGAGTCGGTGACGATCGCGCAGTCAGCGCTGCGCCGCGCGGCGGGGCTCGGCGAGGCTGACTTCGCACGCACCGTGCACGTGCACGCGCCCGATGGTGCCACGCCGAAAGATGGCCCGAGCGCAGGTGTGACGGTGGCGGTCGCGTTGTTGTCGGCCATGCGGGGCACGCCGGTACGGGCCGAGGTGTGCTTCACCGGAGAGCTGACGCTGACGGGGCGCGTGCTGCCAGTCGGTGGTGTGCGCGCGAAGGCGCTCGCGGCTGAGCGCTCGGGGTTCCTGGTGTTGTGCCTGCCGAAGGCCAACCTTCCCGAGGTTCCGGCAGGTCTGCGCCTGCGGGTGGTTGGTGTGGAGTCGCTGACCGAAGCGCTCGCAGCGGCGTTCGACCCGCAGCAGTGAGGAAGTGCTCGGCTCATCAAGGCCAAGCGCTCGTCAGCCGCGGTGCACGCCGTCGTCGGGAGCGAATGGACTTCCCCTCGTTCCCCCGAATCGGCACGCACTCGGAGTCGGTGTCGCGCGGGCCGTGGCTCGCGACCGAGAAGGTGCACGGCGCGCAGCTCGTCCTCGAGGCGGGCCGCGCGGTGCGGTTTGGAAAGCGCAAGGCGTGGCTGGCCGACGCAGAGCCGTTCTTCGGCTGGCAGCTGCTCCGCGCGTCACTGACCGAGGCGGCGTCGTCGCTGCGCGCGGCGGTGGGTGAAGACGTGATCCTCTACGGTGAGCTCTTCGGAGGCGCCTACCCGCACCCCGACGTCGCTCCAGTGCCGGGGCTGCAGGCGGTGCAGACGGGCGTCTGGTACTCGCCGTCGTTGCACTGGGCGCTCTTCGACGTGCGGGTTGGTGACGCGTTTCTCCCGAGCGAGCTCGTCGATCAGCTGGCCGGGAGCGCGGGGCTGCTGCGCGTGCCGGTGATCGCGAAGGGCTCGATGGCCGAGCTCGAGGTGCTGCCGACGCGCGCGCCGACGCGGGTGCCTGGACTGTTCGGCCTGCCGCCGATCGCCGACAACTTTGCGGAGGGGCTCGTCATCAAGCCACTGGGCGCGCGGCAGGTGAGCGATGCGGCTCCGCTGAAGCGGAAGATCGCCGAGTTCAGCGAGGGACGGTTCGACGAGTCGGCCGCCTTCCACGACGTCGGAGCCCTCGGCCTCGACGCGCTCTGGGCCCACGCTCAGCGCTGCCTGACGCCCGGCCGGCTCGCGAGCGCGCGCTCGAAGGTGGGCACGGACTCGGCCGCGATTCGCGAGGAGGTGGTGTTCGACGTGCTGCTCGATCTCGCGCTCGCGTTCCCGCACTCCTTCGCCCGGCTGGGCGCCGAGGAAGACACACTCCGGGAGCGCCTGTTGGCGTCAGTGGGGAAGGTGGCGCCCATGTCGCAGGCGCTCCCCGGTCGCGGGTAAGTCGCCGGGATCACCCACTGTGCGGCTCGCGCGGTGTCACTGTGCGGCTCGCGCGGTGTCGCTGTGTGGCTCGTCCGGTGTCGCTGTGGGGCTCGCGCGGTGTCGCTGTGGGGCTCGCGCGGTGTCGCTG
>JBEOKA010000486.1:0-13869 GCA_040275325.1 Myxococcaceae bacterium
GGTGACGACTACGACCCGGCGAACGACGCGGCGTACCTCATCGACATCACGCCCGACTCGCCCGACTTCTGTGAGCGCACGCCGCTCGATCTCGGTGAGGGCAACTTCCCCACGGTGCTCGAGCGCAAGGAGTACTTCAACAACGACCGCGACTCCGAGCAGCTCTCGTTCGAAGACACCGAAGAAGACGCGAACCGCAACGGCAAGCTCGACCTCGGTGAAGACCTCGACATGGACGGGGTGCTCGATCACCCGAACGTGCTGACGCCGGGCCAGAGCAAGTTCGAGACGATGGAGTGGTACGAGCGCGAGACGAACACGCTGCTGCTCAAGCCGGTGATGCCGCTGCGCGAGAACACGACGTACGCGGTGGTGCTCACCAAGAGGCTCGTCGACGAAGACGGCCGGCCGGTGCGCTCGCCGTTCGCGTACATCAACCACGCCTCGCAGACGGCGCAGCTGCAGCCGCTCGGCCAGTGTTTGCCGAAGTTCGGCCTTGGCCTCGAAGACGTCTCGTTCACGTGGGCCTACTCGACGATGTCGGTGTCGCGCGACTTCGTGGCGATTCGCGACGGCCTCTACGGCGTCGGCCCGATGGCTCGCCTGAAGAACGAGTTCCCCGCGAAGGTGACCGATCTCTTCCAGGTGCGTGAAGGCGATCGCACGACGAACGTTCGCATCGTTCCCGGCGATCAGTTCCGCGCGATGTTGCCCGACGTGCTCAAGGCGCTGAACGGCGGGAAGCTCGACGCCGCTGCGCAGGCCCTGATGGACGCGCACAAGTTCATCGACTTTCACGCGGTGTTCGCCGTCGAGTCGCCCCAGTTCTTCCGCCGCGTCGACTCCGAGGGCAAGCCGCTGCCGCTGTACAAGCAGACGTTCGACGTCGACCCGCTCACGGGCGCCGCGTTCGTTCGCCCCGAGAAGTCGTACGCGTGGATCACGATTCCCAAGAACCGCCGCGGCCCTGCGCCCGTCGTGATCCTCGGGCACGGGTACACCGGCAACAAGCTCGACCCGCTGGTGTACGGAGGCTTCTTCGCGCGCCTCGGCCTGGCCTGCATCGGCATCGAGAACGTCAGCCACGGCGTCGATCTGCCTGAGACCGAGAAGCAGGTCCTGGGCGGCCTCTTCAAGGCGCGCGGCATGGAGGGGCTCTTCACCGCCATCGTCGAGAAGGACCGCGCGTTCGATCAGAACGGCGACATGCGCAAGGACTCGGGCGCCGACTTCTGGACCAGCTACATCTCGCACACGCGTGACGTCGTTCGGCAATCGGCCATCGACTACATGCAGCTCATTCGCGTGATGAAGACGTTCGACGGCACGACGAAGTGGGACTTCGACGTGAACCGCGACGGCGACAAAGAGAACGATCTCGCCGGCGACTTCAACGGAGACGGCGTCGTCGACATCGGCGGCACGGGCTCGATCAACATGACCGGTGGCTCGCTCGGCGGAATCATGAGCGCGCTGATGGCCGGCCTCGAGCCGCAGCTCGACGTCTCGATTCCCGTCTCGGGTGGAGCCGGTCTGCCGGACATCGGCGTGCGCTCCATTCAGGGCGGCGTTCGTGAAGCGGTGAACCTGCGCATGCTCGGGCCGCTGCTCGTCACGATTCCCAACACGACCACGTCGCAGGTCGAGCTCTGGCAGTACCTTCCTGACCTGAACGATCTGGGCAAGGTGAAGGTCGCGAACGTGCCCGTGCAGCTCACCGAGGGCGACACGGCGGTGCTGTACAACCTCACCAACAAAGAGAAGCGCTGCTTCCGCGTCGGAGCCAACGGTGCGCTGCGCGCCGCCCTCGGTTCGGACAAGGGCGACCAGTGGAAGTTCGAGGTGTACCCGGGCGTGCTGCCGCCGCTCGAGCGTGATGGCTGCACGGTGCCCGAGGGCGCGGTCGCGAAGTGGACGCTCGAGAAGTTCGAGTTCGACTTCAAGTGGGAGGGCGTCGAGCGCAAGGCCGGTGAGCAGCTGTCGGCCTTGAGTGATGGCTTCGGCTTCCGCCGCAACAGCCCCGAGATTCGCCGGTTCATGGGCCTCGCGCAGTTGGCGATCGATCAGGGCGACCCGGTGAACTACCTGCCGAACGTCGAGCGTCACCGTGTGCTGCGCTACGGCACGGGCGAAGAGGTCTCGACGCGGTTGCTCATCGTCAACACCATCGGCGACATGAACGTGCCGGTGGCGTCGGGCGTGTCGATCGCGCGCGCGGCCGGCTTCATCGGGTTGACCGAGAAAGATCCGCGCTACGGCAAGACCGAGAACCGGGTGCTCATCGACACGGGTTCGATCAAGGCCGTCGAGCGCGCGATGCCGTACCGCAACTCGCGTGGTCAACCGGTGCTGATGGACATCGATCACTGGTCGGCGGTGAATGGCGTCGATGATGGCTTCGACGTGCCGCGCCTGAACCCGCCTTTGCGGCTCGTAAAGAAGAGCGATCGTGTCGGTGGCTACTCGGGCGTGATCTTCCCGATGGTGACGGCCACGGGAAAACACGGCTTCGATCCTCCGGATCCGGCGAAGACCTGGGACCTGGGCTCGTTCCTCATGAACGCGCTGGGCCGGTACATGGCGAGCGGCGGCACCGAGTTCGTGATCGAACCGTGCGTCATGCAGAACGCCTGCTCGTGGATTCCTCCCGTTCCCAACGAGTGAAGCACTCGTGTTCTCCACAGTGGAGGTGATCCCGTGACGCCTGGACCTCTGTGGAGTCTGTGTCTCTCTTTGCTGTCGGCCGGAGGGCTGCTGGCTTGTTCGAGGGTAGAAGCCTCAAGAGATGTTCCAGTTCGCCAGCGTGGAGGAAGAGTCTTCGCGTCGATTCCGAAGTTCGCCAATCTCGGGACTGCTCCCGTGGATTTCAGCGTTTCCCTCAACCAGACATTGCTAACCCAACCCCCACCAGACGAACGGGTCTCGGCCTTGATTCAGGGGGCTGAATTGGTGAGCGAGGAGGGTTTTCAAGAAGAGTTGGCCATCGATGAGCCCTACGCGGGTGCCTTCTTGGGAATTGATGGCATTGAACTCTCGACTCGTTCGAAACTACCGGCTGGCGTTTACCAATTGCGCCTGTCTGTCGCGCAATCGCAGCAGGATTGGGCAGAGCGAATGGTGATGTTCGACCACATGGGTTCGGGACTCTTCGTGCTTCCCTTCACAGTGGGAAGCAACGTGCCTTGCCTTGCTGGCCTGGTCTTGTGTGAGGCAGACAACATGAGTTTTGACGTGAATGTACAATTCTCTACGCCTGTTGAGATTTTCCCTGCTGCGCAGCTTGAGCAAAAGATATCCGTTGAGTTGGATGGCGTGCCAGTGCAGTGCTCGAGCCGCGCGTCGAGCGGGCAGTTGGGCGGCCTTTCAATTGAGATCCGGTGTACGGGTCAAGCGGCGGGGAAAGGCGTGTTGGTGAAAGTGAAGGTTGACGGTCTCGAGCGAACTGGTTTGCGCACGTGTCATCCCTCCCTCACGCCCAGCGTCAGCTTCGCAAGTTCATCCGACACTTGCCGTCGTGTGCCGTGACCGCCCACGATTCGAATCGGGACGACGCAGAACTGTTGACGGAGCCCGGCTCGACGCGCGCTGATCAGTCGGCGCCTTCCCAGGCAGCAGGCGGGCGCTCGAGAGCGCGGCTGATCGACTCCGCACCGGCGGCCATCGCGTCTTTCCCGGCCTCCATCGACTTCGGAGACACCGGCGGCAGATGCGACGTCACCACGTACGTCGGCACGCCCCGATGCTTCAGCACCTCGAGCTGCAGCTTGAAGTGTTCGCGCCGAACGGCCGCGAACCCGCTCGCCATGCCCGACGCATATGCAAACGCGCCGGAGGGATCTTTCGGCCCACCGCGGCTCGGCAGGTAGTGCACCAGCAGCGCATCGAGCTTCGTCACGTTCGCGTCGACGAGGGCCACCGCCGGAGCCTTGTCGACGATGCCGCCGTCCCACAGCAGCTGACCGTCGCGACGCACCGCCTGGAACAGGCCTGGATACGCGCAGGTCGCGTGAATGGCTGACGCGAGGTCTCCGCTCGTGATGGTCAGCGACGCCTGCGTCGTCAGGTTCGTCGTCACCAACACCAACGGAGCCAGCGTCTCATCGAAGCGCTTCACCGGCAGGTGCCGCTCGAGCAACGCGCGAAACCGATCACCCTTCAGCAGGCCGCTCGGCCGATGACCCTTCTTCACCGTGTCGACCGCGATGCCGAGCCAGTCGGGATCCCAGAAGTGCTCGCGGCGCTGCGAGAGGATCATCGCCTTCAGATCGGGAGTCGCCACGCCCGCCGCCGCGAACGCCGCCACCATGCCGCCTGCCGACGTGCCCGCCCACGCCGCTGGAACGAGGCCATTCCCCAGCAGCCCATCGACGAAGCCCGCGTGCCCGTAGAATCCGAAGTACCCGGCCGAGAGGACGAGCCCGAACCGTTTCCCCTCGAGCTGCTGCCGAAGCGTCTTCACCGTCGCTCCAGCCAGTCGGACAACGCCTCGAGCGCAACGGGCAGATTGGAGCGGCCCAGCCCGATCCGCACGTGCGTGTCTTCGAAGTCGAACAACGTCGACGGCGCGAGCAGCACACCGGTCTGGCTCAACAGGCGTTCGCTCCACGCGCTGGCGGGTTCGCCGTGCACCCGAAGGAAGCCGGTCGTGCCCGCGAGCGGGCGGCTCCACGAGAGTCGGGCATGGAAGCGCGCGAGCATGGTTTCGACCGCCTCGAGGTTTCGCCGCACCGTCGACAGCGTTCGGGCGCGCAGCAGATCGGCGTTCTCGAGCGCCACCGTCGCCAGCAGCTCGCTCGGCGCGGGAGCACAGATGCTCAAGAAGTCCTTCACGGCTTCCATCTGCGCGAGGCGTTCACGGCTGCGACTGACTGCCCAGCCGATTCGCAGGCCGGCGAGGCCGTAGACCTTGGCCATCGCTCCAAGCGAGACCGAACGTTCACTCACCTCGACGACCGACTTCAGCTTCGGCCCACCATGCTCGAGCCCGCGATAGACCTCGTCACCGAGCAGCCACAGCCCGTGCTCCTGCGCGAAGTCGGTGACGGCCGCGAAGCGATCGGCCGACAGCAACCCGCCCGTCGGGTTCTGCGGCGTGTTCACCACGATCACCTTCGTCTTCGGCGTCACCAGCGTCTTCAGCTCGGCGAGGTCTGGCTGCCAGCCGTCTGACTCCCGCGCCATCCACCGTGACACCGTCGCGCCCAGCTCCTCCGCGAGCGAGGTGAGCGACTGGTACGTCGGCGTCAACGCAATGACGTGATCGCCTGGCGACAACACCGACTTGAAGAACGTGAAGATCGGCTCTTCCGCGCCGACGTGAACGAGCACGTCTTCAGGCGTGATGCCCTCGTACAGGTTCGCGATCGCCTCACGCAGCTCGAGTGAGCCCTTCGTCTCGGTGTACCCGAGTGGCAGCGTGAGCAGTCGATCTCTCGCCGTGGGATCGAGGGCGAGCAGATCGTGCACCCGCAGCGTGTCGGGATCACTCGCGCACGCCAGGTGGCGAACCGAGAACTCGTGCTTCGAGAGGTACCGCTCCAGAGCGAATGGTCGCATGAGAAACAGTCAGGGCCTCAGGGTTGACCCTGCGATGCAGCCTCAATACATCGAGCCCGTCATGGCAACTCCGAACCGATTCCCGCTGCCCCTGGCCACTTCGACAGGCAAACCAGAGTGGCTGAAAGTGAAGCTTCCGCGCGGTGAAGGGTACGAGCGGGTGAAGGGCATCGTGCGCGACACGAAGCTCGCCACGGTCTGCGAAGAGGCCCGCTGCCCGAACATCGCCGAGTGCTGGGGTGGAGGCACCGCGACGGTGATGCTGATGGGCGAGGTCTGCACGCGCGCCTGCCGGTTCTGCCACGTGAAGGTCGGCATGCCGCCGCCGCTCGACCCCGAAGAGCCCGAGAACCTCGCGCGCGCCGTGAAGGAGATGGGGCTCGAGTACATCGTCGTCACCTCGGTGAACCGCGACGATCGGCCCGATGGTGGTGCCTCGCACTTCGCGTCGGCGATCACCGCGCTGAAGCGGGAGTCTCCGCGCACGACCGTCGAAGTGCTGATCCCCGACTTCCAGGGCAAACACGACGCGCTCGACATCGTGGCCGTCGCCCGCCCGCACGTGGTCGCGCACAACGTCGAGACCGTGGAGCGCCTGACGCCCACCGTGCGTGATCGCCGCGCCACCTGGAAGCAGTCGCTGCACGTGCTCGAGTACCTGAAGCAGCGCCCCGAGCGGCTGTACACGAAGACCTCCGTCATGATCGGCCTGGGCGAGACCGACGAAGAGCTCGATCAGTGCTTCCGCCAGCTGCGAGAGGTCGGCGTCGACGTGCTCACGCTCGGTCAGTACCTGCAGCCGTCGCAGTACCACCTGCGCGTCGAGCGCTTCGCCTCGCCCGAAGACTTCGCCCGGTACCAGAAGATGGCCGAGGCCTACGGCTTCCTCTACGTCGCGTCGGGCCCGCTGGTGCGCTCGAGCTACCGCGCCGCCGAGTTCTTCATGAAGGGCCTGATGGAGCGAGAGCGCACGGCCGCCAGCGGCAGCTGAATTGTCCGCTTTTCGCGCGTGGGCATACGTCTGCTCATGCGCGCCATCGTTCCGATTCTGCTGCTCGTTGCCTGCGGCCGTGCCTCGACCGATCCGCGCCCCACCGAGAAGGAGGAGCGACCCGTCGAACCCATGCTCGAGTGGCGGGCGCCAACGCTGCCAGTCACGACCCGCGCGCTCGACTCGATCGGCGACGTGGTTGGCGACACAGTCACCATCGACTCGACCGTCTCCTACGGCCTGCACCCGGGCTACCCCACCCAGGTCGAGCTCACCGCCTCCAAGACCATCTTCCCGCGGCAGTGTGGCTTCAACGACACCACCACCGTTACCTGGTCGAGCGTTCGGCTCACGAGTGGCGATGCCGTCACGGTGTCGCTCTCCAATTCGAAGCTCCAGGTCTCCTTGCTGAAGGAGGGCTCCGCGCAGGTGGAACTCGACGGCTCGATGGATGGGGTCGACTGCCGGAGCGCGTCGTCGTTGAAGCTGCGCCACCGGCTGACCCTTCGCGTGATGCCCGTGACGGGCTTTCGCCTGAAGAGCTTCGGTCCGCTTGGCTCCTGCGGCGATCGACCGGTCGTTCCGGCCGGCGTCTCACTGTCGCTGCCACAGGTGATGGCCGTGTCCTCGAGCGGGGAGGCCTTCTTCCCTGCGAACCAGGACCCGGCGGCCACGATGATCGCGAAGGGCACGCTGCTCGAGGCGGCGCCCACGTTCGGACCGGGCCCCGTCACGCTCTCGGTCGACAGCTCGCTCCCAGTCGACGGGCTGCGGAGCTTCGAGTCGGTGGATCACACGAAGGTCACCGACGTGCAGGGCAAGCTGGTGGTGCACGCGCTGGCCTCGAAGGGCACCGTGCCGATGCCGCTCACCGAAGGCGCCGACGTGCGGCTCTTCACGGAGGAGGGCAACTTCGTGGTGCTGCAGGTGGACTCCACGATGACGACGCTGGGCAAGCTGTGTGCGCCGCCGCCGGCCAGCTGGTTCCTCACCGACTCCTCCACGGCCTCGGTCTGCAGCACGCCCGCGAAGGGAACGCCCTTCACCGGCATTCCGCTCGTGAACCTCGACCATCAGGGCACCTGTCGCTTCGAGACGCGGCTCGCAGGCGGGTCGCTTCGCTGGACCGGTTCCTTCACCGCCACGGTGCGCTGAGTCGAACAGGTCACTTCGTCTCGAATGGGAGCGGTGGTACAGCCCCGCTCCGTCATGGCGATTTTCGAGTTCAAGCTTCCGGATCTGGGTGAAGGCGTCCTCGAGGGTGAGATCGTCGCGTGGCTGGTGAAGCCCGGCGACGTCGTGAAGGAAGATCAGAACGTCGTCGAGGTGATGACCGACAAGGCCACCATCAGCGTGCCGACGCCCAAGGGCGGCAAGGTGCTGAAGACGCACGGCGCGGTCGGCGAGGTCGCGAAGGTGCACCACCCGTTGGTCGACTTCGAGGTCGAAGGCGCGGTGCCGACGCAAGCGACGGTGCACACGGGCGGTGGCGTGCCGGCGGCTCCGAAGGCTGCGCCTGTGGCTGCGGCCGCGGCGCCGGTCTCGAACGAGAAGGTGCTCGCGACGCCGGTGACCCGCCGCATGGCGCGGGAGCACGGGCTCGACCTGGGGCAGATCTCGGGTTCGGGGCCGCAGGGCCGCGTGCTGAAGAGCGACGTCGAGGCCTTCATCTCGTCGGGCGCGTCGAAGCCGTCGAACACCGCCGCCCCCGCACGCACCCAGTCGTGGCAGGCGCTCGCCAGCACCGCCGTCGATCAGCGCGTTCCCATTCGCGGCCTGCGCAAGAAGATCGCCGACAAGATGGTGAAGTCGAAGTTCACCGCGCCGCACTACGCGTTCGTGGAAGAGGTCGACGTCACCGAGCTGGTGAACGTGCGCGCCCGCCTCAACGAGCAGCTCGCGAAAGACAGAGACCCGCTCAAGGTCTCGTTCCTGCCGTTCTTCGTCAAAGCGCTCATCAACGCGTTCCGTCGGTACCCGACCGTGAACTCGAACATGGACGAGGCGAATCAGGAGCTGATCGTTCGCGGCGACTTCAACATCGGCATCGCGGCGATGACGGAGCAGGGCCTCACCGTTCCCGTCGTGCGTCACGCCGATCGCTTCACCATCAAGGCGCTGGCGAAGGAGATCAACCGGCTCGGCACGGTGGCGCGCGACGGCAAGCTGAAGATGGAAGAGCTCACCGGCGGCACGTTCACCATCACCTCACTCGGGCAGACGGGCGGCCTCTTCGCGACGCCGATCATCAACCACCCCGAGGTCGGCATCATGGGCGTGCACCGCATGCGCAAGCGCCCGATCGTCGGCGAGAGCGATCAGATCGTCATTCGGCAGATGGCGCTGTTCTCGTTCTGCTTCGATCATCGCGTCATCGACGGCGGCGTCGGCGCCGACTTCGCGTACGAGTTCATCAAGTACATCGAGAAGCCCGAGCTGTTGTTCCTCGAGCTGGCCTGATTCAGTCGAGCGGCAGCCGGCGGCGTTCTCCCGTCGACTGCAGCACGAGGTCGATCTCATCGAGCCCTGAGCGTGTCAGCGCCGCATGCAGCAGGTCGATGATCTGCCGGGTGGCCTGAGGCTGCGCAGCGATGCAGACCCGGCCGGCGTCGATCTCGATCCACGCGTCGTCAGCCACGGCGCCAGACAACGAGAGCTGCACGAGCGCATGCGACCCCAGCGCACGCAGGGTCTCGAGCACCGGCCCGAGCTCAGGGACGCAGAGCGGCAGCCGCAGCCGAAAGAGGCGGGGCGCGAGAATCGAGACGGCGGCGCGCACCAGCTCGGGCGGCGGTGGAGCGCCCCAGGCCTCGAACTGCAGCGCCAGCGCGTCGATGGTCGGCAACCGGTCGAGCAGCACCACGGTGTTGGCCACGAAGGCCTCGGTGAAGCCACGCTGGGGAATTCGGAGCTCGAGCGACGAGAGGCGAGGAGGCGGGTTGTCGAGCAGCCACGAGGTGATGCCGGGCCCGCAACCACGCAGCTCCCGAAGGGCGCGGAGCGGAGGCCCGCCCAACGGTGACTGCCTCACCTGACCGGTCGCGGGGTAGTTGAGCGGCACTCGAAGGTGCGTCACCGTTCTCCACCCGAAGTGGTGTGGGTCGGTCCACCCGGGCCAGATGGCCGAGGCGAGGAACCCGCGGCGGAACTCGCAGTCTGCGAGCGTCAGGCCCGGCGGAACCCACGAGGTGGCGTGGCGGTCGTAGACGGCCTTGAGCCGCTCGAGCGCGCGCTGACTGGCGATGCCTGCCTCGGCGTCGAGCTGCAGTTGAATGAACTCTCCGCGCACGTCGGCCTTCTCGAGCAGCACGTCGGCCAGCACCCGGCGCGGCGCGTCGTCATCGGGCGCGTTCGCGATCGCCTCGAGCAGCTGCCCTTCGTCACGCTCGGGCACGCGCGCCGCCGGCTTCGTTGCGCCAGGCCGTTGGTAGAACTCCGAGCACGCGGTGCAGCGAAAGCCGTCGCCTTCGGGCACGACGCGCTGGTTGTGGCAGATCGGGCAGAGGCTCCAGGGCGAGGCCCCGAAGCCGAACTCGATGCGCTTGCTGGGGACGAACTGCCGCGCCCACGCACGCCGATGTTGGAACATCGGCCCATCGAGCGTGATCTCTCCGCACCGCTCGCAGGCCGTCGACGTGACCGTGGCTGGCGCGGCCACGCGAGCGATCAGCTTCGTGCACGAACCACAGGTATCGACCGCGGGCCGCGCGGCCTCCGGATCGGGAACGAAGCGCGAGACCCGCCCGACAGGCGCTTCTCGTCCGGCCGAAGTTGGTGCCGGCTCGTTCTCTGGTTCGAAGGCGCGCGTGATTCGCGGTGGGTTCGCCGTTGGTGTCCACGTCGTGGCAGGGCCCCGCTGGTCTCGCACGAGACACGTCTGGCCGCAGTCAGTGCAGCGCCACGCGACGCTGTTCGCAGGCATGGGCCCCGCGCGATGAAGCGCTCGATCACATCGCGTGCACGGTTCGACCCGAGTGGGCTCGGCGACGGTCCACACGCGGCTGCACCTCGAGCACTGCACGCTGACCCCCGGCACGGCGCCAGGAGGGGCCACGTAGGTGATGCCGCAGTGGGGACAGGTCAACACGAACGAAGCTCACCGCGCGGGTGGGAAGCGGGCCTCGATCTCGGCGATCACGTTCGCCGTCTCGTTCACCGTGCGCTGGGCGACGAGCGGGCTCGACCGAATCCACCCGAGGGCCCGCAGCGTGCGAAACCGCGCGGAGTCTTCGCCCAGCGGCGTGAGATCGAACTGCGTCGACGTGAACCGGCTCGTCAGTGAACCGGCGCTCACGTTCGCGATGCTCAGCCGATCGGCCATCACCGTCGTCGTCACGTGGCACGTCACGCACTGAATCGTGTCTGAGGTGTTCAGCGTCGGGTTGTCACTCGCGGCCATCGCCTCGAGGGCCTCGCGCTGATCGGCCGCGCTCGCCATTCGAAACTCGCTCGCATTCATCGCCCGCGAGAAGCCCTTCGGCTCATCGGCCTGCGGCATCGTGCGGAACTCGGTCGACGAGAACAGCAGCGTCACCTGATCGATCTCCTGAATGTCGGGGATCTGAATGCGAACGAACTGGTCTCCCTTTCGCTCGACGCCGCGGAACACCCAGATGAGCGCCGCCAGGTTGGTCTTCTGCCCGAACACGGTGAGCCGAAAGATGTTCGCCGCCACTGCGTACTTGCGCACGAAGCCGACGAGCTTCGAGGTGAACTCGGCGTTGCTCCCGAGCGCGGTGTTCACCGTGAGCGCGCTGGCGGTGGGCACGTCTTGCAGGCGGGCGAGGGCGCGGAACAGGTCGACGACCTCGGGCACCTCGTTGCGCGGCACGGGGAAGAACGCGTGAAAGGCGATGTCTTCAGCGGTGCCGTCGTTGAACGTGGGCTGCAGCACGAGGCGAATCACGCCATCGGCAGCCTCGGGGCAGCGCCCGGTCGCGGCGCGGTCACAGACATCGAAGCGCAAGGCGACGAGCTGGAGTCTGCGCAGATCGGTCACCACGTCTCCGGGCACGGTGCTGACGCGATCGAAGAGCGCGTACGGAATCATCGACTCGGGCGCAGGAAACGGGCTGCCGGCATCGGCCACGAGCGGGAACAGATAGGTGACGTCGTTCAGGCCCAGCTGCCGCGACTCGGTGGGCGTGTACGAGCCGGCGTCGAAGGGCGTGCCCGCGTCGACGACGGGCATGGCGGGTGAGCACGCGACGAGGGAGACGAGACTGCCGAACACCAGTGCCTTCATGCCGCCTCACAGCCGCGCGCGTGAATCGCCCCCGCGCAGCTTCACGTACAGCGTGTCAGTCAGCAGAAACCAGTACTGCACCTCGCCGAACGACAGAATGTCGCCGTTCTTCAGCGTCGTCTCGCGGCGCAGGCGCACGCTGGCGTTCAAGAAGGTGCCGTTGGTCGACTGCAGATCCTGAATCGTGCATCGCTTGTTGGCGTCGTCCCAGCGCAGCATTGCGTGGCGCTTCGAGGCCGAGGCGTCGTCGATGACGAGATCGTTGTCGGGCGAGCGGCCCACCGACAGCTCGTCGACGTCCTGCATCGGGGGCACCGTGGCCACCATGAGATCGTCGAACTGGAAGAGCAGGCTCAAGGCTCCGGTCGAGACGACCTCGGGGCGCGCCATCGAGGTGCGCTGGGCGTTGGGAGGAATGCCCATCTTGTTCGTGTCGTGACCACCAGCACCGGGCGGGCGCTGAATGAGCACGAACGGCCCCAGCTGCTTGCGGAACTCGGAGTCGGTCAGGCGCTGCGAGTACAGCTTGAGCTCCTTCACCGAGAGCATGTCACTTCGCCTTCGACCGACCGAGTCTCGCGTGCAGCGTGCGGGAGCGCAGGAAGAGGAAGCGCGCGTCTCCGAAGCCGAGCTCGTCGCCGTCGTTCACGGTGCGTGGCTGCTTCACGTCGACGCCGTTGACGCTGGTGCCGTTGCTCGACTCGAGATCGTTCACGAGCGCCTGCTGCAGCGTCTCGTCCCACGAGAGCGTGGCGTGGTGCTTCGAGACCGAGGGGTCGTCGACGACGACGTCGCAGTCGGGCAGGCGGCCCACCGAGAGGTTCTCGTGCGAGTCGAGCGGCGGCAGCGTGGTGATGAGCAGATCTTCGAGCTCGAGCAGCAGCGACATCGGGTCCTTCGTCCCGTTGCGGTTGAGCGCGATGGTGCGCTTGGCGCCGAGCTGAATCGCGCGCTGCTGCGTCATCTCGTCGGGCGGGCGCTGCACCAGCACGAACGGGCCCAGCTGTTTCTCGAAGTCCTCCGCCTTCATCGAGGCGGCGATGCGGTGAAGCTCGTGAATCGAAAGCACGTCTGCAGGCTAGCGCATCGGCCGGGCGTGGACCTCGAAACCTCGCTGGCCCTCGACGCGCGGGGGCGATACGGTGCGCCCCTTTCCAACGAGGGCGCTGTGGCGCCTCGTGTCGAACGGTGAACGACCATGAGTGATCGAGTGCCCATGACGGCCTGGGGCCTGCGCAAGCTTCAAGACGAACTGAAACAGCTCATCAGCGTGGAGCGCCCGAAGATCTCCGGTGAGATCGAAGTGGCCCGCGCCCACGGCGACCTTCGCGAGAACGCCGAGTACCACGCGGCGAAGGAGAAGCAGGGGCACATCGAGGGCCGCATCAGCGACATCAACGGCTTCATCGCGCGCGCCGACATCATCGAGATCGCCAAGTTCAAGGGCGCGAACGACGTGAAGTTCGGCGCGACGGTCGAGCTGCTCGATCTCGAGACCGACAAGAAGGTGATGTACCGAATTCTCGGAGAGATCGAAGCCGACCTGAAGAAGCGGTGGATCTCGATCAACTCGCCCGTGGCGCGTGGCCTCATCGGCAAGAAGGTGGGCGACACGGTGACGATCAACAGCCCGGGCGGTGTGAAGGAATACGACGTGCTCAAGGTGACGTACGAGGATGTCGAGTAGCCCGCACCCGCTGGATTCCCTGGTCGGCCCGCTGCGCTTCGCGGCGGCGCGCGACTTCGCCAACCTCGGCACCGTGAAGAGTCTGGCCACGCCGCTGGCTGCGGCGATCGGCCGTGCGAAGGCGTCTGTCGCGCCCGAGCTCGTGACGGCCCTGGAGCGCGAGCTGACGGAGATCGACTCCGCCGATCTCTCGCGTCGCAAGGCGTCGGTGGGGCGGGTGTTGCAGGTGCTCGCGAAGGCGGGGCTGCAGACGGGCGTGGCGGTGGCTGCGCCTGCTCCGGCGCCGGTCGTGTCGAAGCCGGTGGCCGCGAAGCCAGTCGTCGCCGAGCCCGAGCCGCCTCCGGAGCCGAAGGCGCCGAAGAAGCCCAAAGCGAAGGCGAAGAAGGACGA
>JBEOKA010000487.1:0-4531 GCA_040275325.1 Myxococcaceae bacterium
CTTCGTGAGGCGCGCCGCGTCGGTGCGCGGGTCTCCTTCGGCGCCGGGCGCGCGCTTCATGGTGCGCAGCTTGTAGAGAACGAAGGGCTTGCCGCGCAGACCCGGCCGCTCGTGCTTGAAGAGCACCGGCGCACCCATCGTCACGCGCACCGCGAGCGACGACAACGCCAGCACCGGGGCCGTCACCACCAGGCCCGTCGCTGCACCAGCGACGTCGATGGCTCTCTTGGCGATTCGCCCTGCGAAGTTCAGCACGCGGCTGAGGTACCCATGGCCCGCGAGGCTGTCAATTCGCTCAACCCCTCCACCTGCCCGCGCTAGAGGTCCTGTCCGATGACGACTCCCCGGCTCTACCTGTCTCCTCCGCACATGGGGCCCGACGAACGGCGCCTGCTCCTCGACGCGTTCGACTCGAACTGGGTCGCGCCGCTCGGACCTCACGTCGACGCGTTCGAGAAGGAGATGAGCGCGAAGGTGGCTGGCCTGCACTGCGTCGCGTTGTCGAGCGGCACCGCCGGCCTGCACCTGGCGCTGCAGATGCTGGGGGTCTCGCGCGACGACGAGGTGCTCGTCTCGTCACTCACCTTCGCCGCCAGCGCGAACCCCGTCACGTACCTCGGCGCGAAGCCCGTCTTCATCGACGCCGAGGCCGTCAGCTGGAACATGGACCCCGCCCTGCTCGCCGAAGAGCTCGAGGCCTGTGCGAAGCGCGGGAAGCTGCCGCGCGCGGTGGTGGCGGTCGACCTCTACGGCCAGTGCGCCGACTACGACGCCCTGCTCGCCGCGTGCGCGAAGTACCAGGTGCCGCTCATCGAAGACGCCGCCGAGGCGTTGGGCGCGACGTACCAGGGCAAACCAGCCGGAACGTTCGGCGCGATGGCCGCGCTGTCGTTCAATGGCAACAAGATCATCACCACCAGCGGCGGTGGCATGCTGCTCGCGAGAGACGAGGCCTTCGCCACGAAGGCGCGCTTCCTCGCGCAGCAGGCGCGTGACCCGGCCCCGCACTACGAGCACTCGCACATCGGCTACAACTACCGGCTGAGCAACCTGCTGGCAGCGGTCGGTCGCGGACAGCTCTCGGTGCTCGAAGAGCGCGTGAAGGTCCGCCGCGCCACCAACGCCTTCTACCGTCAGGCCTTGCGCGAGGTGCCGGGCGTCGCCTTCCTGCCGCTCTCGACGAAGGGCGAATGGAACGCATGGCTCTCGGTCGTCACCATCGACCCGAAGGCCTTCGGCGTCGACCGCGAGACGGTTCGACTGGCGCTCGAGAAGGAGAACATCGAGTCGCGCCCCGTGTGGAAGCCCATGCACCTGCAGCCCGTGTTCAAGGAGTGCCGGGTGCGTGGCGGCAAGGTCGGCGACGAGGCGTTCGCGAACGGCCTCTGTCTGCCCAGCGGCACGGCGATGACCGACAGCGACCGTCAGCGAGTCGTCGAGGTCATTCGCCGCGTGCAGCGCCGCTGACCGCCTTCTTCTCTCGCAGCAACAGCTCCGTCAGAAGGGTGCACTCGGGTGCGAGGGTGCGGCAGCGCTCGAGCAGCGGCGCGCGGTCGTACGAGACGCGGTGCACCTCGCAGCGCAGGGCGGAACCGACCTCGATGATGGCGTAGCTCGCCCGCGGGTCTCCATCGCGCGGCTGGCCGCATGAGCCGACGTTCACCAGCCAGCGCCCGTTCTGCTCACGCACCAGCGGCCGATGCGTGTGACCCATCAACACCACGTCGGCGTCGACGCCATCGAAGCGCTCGAAGGCGGGGAAGTCGGGGTACACGTACTCGTCGCCCGGTCGCCAGGGGCTGCCGTGCACCTGCAGCACCGTGCGGCCCTCGACGACGAGGCGCTGCTCCGAGCGCAGCCCGGCGAGAAAGTCGATCTCTTCGGCGGTGAGCGCGCTCGCCGCGAGCTCGAGCGAAGGCCCGTAGCGCTTGCGGTACTCGGCTGCAGTCGGGGTGGGTATGTCGTGCGGCACCGGCCGACCGAGGTGCGAGAGGAAGTAGAGGTCGTGGTTGCCCAGCAGGCAGTGCGCCTCGAGCTGCCGCAACCGTCTGAGAATTGCCGGGCCGTCGAAGTAGTAGCCGAGCAGGTCTCCGCCGAAGAGCAGCACGTCGACCTCGCCCATCTGCGCGAGGCACGCCTCGAAGGCGTCGAGGTTGCCGTGCACGTCAGAGAGCACGCCGACTCGCTTCATGGCCGTGCTCCGTCGAAGCGCAGCACGCGGCAAGACTCGAAGGCGCCGAGGTCGCCGTGCACGTCAGACCGCACTCCGACGCGCTTCATGGCTGCGCTCGCAGCACCGACACCACCCCATCGGCGAGAGAGAGCCCTGACGAGACAGAGAGTTCGGAGCGCAGCCGCGTCACGTCGACGAGCGCGCGCGCCACCGAGCCGGGGAGTTGGTCGACTTCATCGCGGCTGCGCCCGCAAGCCGTGAGCACGGTGCGCGCAAGCTCGACGATGCTCGTCTCGACGCCGGCAGCGACGTTGAACACCCCGTCGGCCTTCGCAGACACGGCCGCGACCGTGGCGCGCGCCGCATCGACGACGTGAAGGAAGTCTGCGTGGGCACCCACGGTGGCCGACAGCCGCTTGCCTGCGCGCGCAGCGTCGATGAACGCCGGCAAGACGCCGACCCGCACCATGCCCGGGCCGTACATGGCCGAGAACCGCACCGCGCTGAACGAGCGCTGCGCCGCGCGCATGATGGAGCCCGCCACCAACTCTCCTCCGAGCTTCGAGGCGGCGTAGGCGGCGACGGGGCCGGTGGGCGCCGTCGGCGCGCTCTCGGTCAGTGGCACCGGCCACGGGCGATTGGTGACGACGAGCGTCGACCCGAAGACCAGCCGGGTCGCGCCCCGCTTCACGGCCCAATGCGCGACGTTGGCGGCGCCGATGGCGTTGACCTCGAACATCTCGCGGTGCTCGGCGAGGGTCGACGGCGTGGTGGGCACTCGTGCGGCGAGGTTCACCACGACGTCGCACTCGAAAGAGAGCGCCTCGAGGCTCTGCGGCTGGCTGATGTCGGCGACGAGCAGCCCCGCTCCGGGAGCGCGGTCGATGGCGACGACCTCGTGACCTGCCGCGGTGAGCTGACGGTGAGCTTCTCGTCCGAGAAAACCCGCCGCGCCAAAGAGGGCGACCTTCATGAGGCCCGTGGCGTGACGAAGCCCATCACCTCGGGCGTCGGCTGCTCGAGCGTGCCCGCCTTCGTGAACGTCGACAGCTGCTCAGGCTGCACGAAGATGTCTGACCACACGCGCAGCACTGCGCCTGCCCGCAACGTCGGCCGGGTGATGGGTTTTCCATCGACGAGGTTGTCGATGATGGCCTCGACCTCGTTGAAGCCGAACAGCGCGCGCAGCGGCGTGGTGCCCGAGAAGCGGGCGTTGATCTCGAAGATGACCGGCTCGCCGTGCTTCACGCGGAACTGGAAGTTCGAGGGCCCTTCGATGCCGAGGGTCTTCGCGATCTGCGCAATGCGCGCTTCGTAGCGGTCGGTGCCATCGTGGTACGCGCGAAAGGTGTTCCCGTCGCGCAGGTCGCGGCGCAGCACCACCACGCCACCAACCGAACCATCGACTGCCCCCACGGCTCCCGCGGTGAACTCACCCGGGTCGTCGGGCAGGTACTCCTGCACCACGAGGTCGCTCTGCGGCGAGAGCAACGCCTCGAGCTCGGCGCTCGTCTTCACGACGCGGGCGCCGACGGAGCGCGCGCCTCGGCGGGGCTTGGCGAAGAGCGGGAAGCCGGCTTCAGCGGCGAGGGCGCGGCAGGCGGTGGCGTCGTTGGCGAGCGCGGTTCGAGGGAAGGGAAAGCAGTGCTCTTTGAGGAACTGCGCGGTGAGCCACTTGTCGTCGGCGATCTCGACGACGCGGGGAGACGCGACGACGACCTTGGTACCCAACGCGGCGAAGCGGGCCGTCTCGGCCGCGAACAGGCCCAACTCAACATCCGTGCCCACGAAGAGCACGTCGATGCGCTCTGCCTTCACGAGGCGCTCGAGCGCGGGAATGAACTGCGCGTCTTTCGCGAGCGGAATGGTGTACGCAACGTCGCCAAGCCAGTGACCGGCAGCGCGTGGATCGGGGTCGGCAGTGACGAGGTGCATCGGGCGCTTCATCTGCCGGAGCAGTCGCAGCGCTCCCTGGCCGACGAGAGCACCTGCACCGGTGACGAGGACTCGAAGTGTCATGGGAAACCCGCGGTCGTCTGTACCAGAGGCAAAGAGCACCGTTCAATTCCCTGTGGGGTGCGGGGTCCGAGACGGCGTGACAGATTGAGGCTCTGGCCGGGAGTCGGGGGTCTGATGTCGAACAGAGTTGCTGTGGTGCTGGGCGTCCTGCTCGTTGCTTCGTGTGGCGGGTCCGACGGCCAGTGTCAGAAGGACACCGACTGCAAGGGCGCACGCCTGTGTGTTCAGGGGGAGTGTGTTGATCCTCCGACTGCTGGCGGCTCGGCTGCTGGCGGCTCGGCTGCAGGCGGCTCGACGGGAGGCGGCTCGACGGGAGGCGGCTCGACGGGAGGCGGCTCG